>NZ_JAUJRI010000032.1:0-57713 GCF_030504405.1 Burkholderia sp. AU44665
GTCACCGTTCCTTTCTTCAGTTCGTCGATGCACGTGATGCCCGCGCGCCGTTTCGGCCGCAGGAATTTCGGCACCGTGCTCGCCTGGTCAGCACGAACACACCGTTGGCCACCGCCGGCGCGATCGGCGGCACGCCGGCGTCGCTCAACCCGGTCGGCCGAGCGTCGAATCGCGCGGCGTCGGTGACGCGTCCTTTTGTGTTTCGGGGAACTCCGGCATCGGATGCGGCCATCCCGCACTTCCCGATCTCTTCCCGTCCGCATCGGTTTGCCGCCCGTCGAAGGTCGCGATGTGCCGCTTTCCGCCGTCGTGGTCGAATGAGAGAACGGAACCCGCGCGACCGACGCCACGTCGTTCATTCCCGACGCATACGCCGCATGCACAAGCGCGTGCGTATCGAACCGTCAGTCCGGCGCCGTCCCGGTCGATTCGCGCACGACGAGCTCGGGCGCGCCGATCGTATGCACGGCCACGGCCGGCTCGATTCCGTCGATCATGTCGAGCGTCAGCGCGATCGCCCGCGCGGCGATCTGCGCGGTCGGGAACCGCACCGTGGTCAGCGCGGGACGGAACTGGTGGGCGAGCTGGATATCGGTCATGCCGACGACCGACAGATCGGCCGGCACGCGCAGGCCGAGATCGGCGGCGGCCTGCATCGCGCCGATCGCCATCAGGTCGTTGGTCGCGAACAGCGCGGTGAGGCCAGGCTGCTGCCGCAGCAACGCGGCGGCCGCTTCGTAGCCGCCTTCGATCGAGTCGTGCGCCGATACGGTCGTCAGCGCATTCGCGGGGTGGCCGCGTGCCGCGAGTTCGTCGGCGAAACCGCGCAGCCGCACCGACTGCGGACCGCCCGACCCCTTGCCGACGAGCGCGCCGAACGCGCGATGTCGCAGCCCGGACAGATGCGCGGCCGCCAGCGCGCCCGCCGCCGCGAAATCGACGGTCACGCACGGCAGCGAACGCGACGCATGCACGTGTTCCCACATGCACAGCACGATCGATGCGCCGTGACGCGCGATGTCGGCGAGTTCGGCTTCGGCGAGATCGGTGTTCATCACGATCGCACCGGCCGCGAGCGTCCCCGCGATCCGCTCGAGGTAGTTGCGGGTGATCGCCGGATCGTCGTCGGTATTGGACACGAGCAGGTAATGGCCGCGCTTGCGCGCCTCGCGCTCGGCTGCCAGCACGAATTCCGGATAGAACGGGTTCGTGATGTTCGACAGCATCAGCGCGAGCGTCGACGTGCGGCCCTCGGCGAGCGCGCGCGCGGTCAGGTTCGGCCGGTAGCCGAGTTCGCGGATCGCCGCCATCACGCGTTCGACGGTCGCCGGCTTCACCTTCTGCGGATTGCGCAGCACGTTCGAGACGGTCGCCGCCGTGACGTTCGCGCGCTGCGCGACTTGCGCGAGCGTCACCATGCGCGGCCTCCGATCGGCCGGCTGGCGTGATGCAGCGGAAGTGAAGCGGGAGAGTGTCTGCTCATATTCTGGGAGTGCGTCCCACAAGTTGCACGGCGGTAGCCGATACGCTAATTTCTCGATACATCAGAGGAAGGAGACGACATGGTACGGCGAAGCGGGCGAATCGCGCCATCAAAATTTAAGCGTTTAAATTTTCCGATCCGATGCGTGTGACGGACGACAGGAGAGCGCGATGACCGCCATTTCAATGAAGGACGTCTCGAAGCGCTACGGCGACCATGCGCCGGTGCTGCGCGACGTGAACCTCGAGATCGCGTCGCACGAATTCTGCGTGTTTCTCGGTCCGTCGGGCTGCGGAAAATCCACGCTGTTGCGGATGATCGCCGGGCTCGAGGACGTGACCGAGGGCGAGCTGCGGATCGGCGGCGCGCGGATGAACGACACGCCGCCCGCGGCGCGCGGCGTCGCGATGGTGTTCCAGAGCTATGCGCTGTTTCCGCACATGACCGTGTTCGACAACATCGGTTTCGGGTTGCGGATCGCCGGCACGCCGAAGGACGAGATCCGCCGCCGCGTGACCGAGGCCGCGCGTGTGCTGCAGCTCGAAGCGCTGCTCGATCGCAAGCCGAAGGCATTGTCCGGCGGGCAGCGCCAGCGCGTCGCGATCGGCCGTGCGATCGTGCGCGAACCGCGCGTGTTTCTGTTCGACGAGCCGCTGTCGAATCTCGACGCGACGCTGCGCGGCCAGACGCGGGTCGAAATCGCGCGGCTGCACGCGCGCTTCACGCAATCGAGTTCGGTCTACGTCACGCACGACCAGATCGAGGCGATGACGCTGGCCGACCGGATCGTGCTGCTGCATGCGGGCGACGACGTCGCGCGCTTCGGCAGCATCGCGCAGGCCGGTGCGCCGCTCGAGCTGTATCACCGGCCGGCCAACCGCTTCGTCGCGGGCTTCATCGGCTCGCCGCGGATGAACTTCCTGCCGGCAGTCGTCGACGCGGGCGAGGTGCACGGCTGCCGGCTGACGCTGGAAGGCACCGGCGAAACGCTGACGCTGCGCGATCGCGCGTTGCCGCGCCACGTCGGCCGCGGTGCGCGCGTGACGCTCGGGATTCGTCCCGAGCACCTGCTGCTCGCCGCGTCCGGCGATGCCGGCTTGCCGTCGATCGTGCGCGACATCGCGCTCGTCGAGCAGCTCGGCGAAGCCGCATACGTGCATCTCGACCAGCCCGACGGTGTGCCGCTACTCGCTAAATTGCCGGGGCAGGCCGCGTTGCGGCGCGGCGAACGGCATGCGTTTCTCCTGCCGCCGTCGAGTTGCCATCTGTTCGACGAAGCCGGCATCGCGTTGCCGGCCCTTCACGCCGAAGCGGCGTTCGCGTAGCGGCGCCATGCCGACCGGCCGCGTGCGACGCGGCATTCAACACACCAATATCAGGAGACAACGATGAGATTTCGTGCGAGCCGACTGCTGCTTGCCCTGACGACTGCCGCGGCGTGCGCCGCGGGCGCGGCCGACGCGGGCACGCTGAAAGTGAACGTCGCCGCGCGCGGCAACCAGCGCGCGACGTGGCAGGCCGCGTTCGACCAGTTCCGCAAGGCGAATCCGGATATCGACCTGAAGGTCAGCTACGTCGGCGAGGAGGCGTACAAGGTGCAGATGTCCGGCTGGCTCGCGACCGATCCGCCGGACGTGCTGAGCTGGAATAACGGCGAGCGGCTCGCGTATTTCGCGAAGCGTGGGCTGATCGAGGACCTGAGCGCGGACTGGCGGAAGAACGGCTGGAACGACACGTATGCGTCCGTCAGGCAGTCGTCGACCTACGGCGGCAAGCTCTACAGTTTGCCGCTCGGCTATGACGCGTACGGGCTGTTCTATCGCAAGGACCTGTTCGAGAAGGCCGGCATTCACGGCGAGCCGGCCGACTGGCCGCAGTTTCTCGACGCGTGCCGCAAGCTGAAGGCGGCCGGCATCGCGCCGATCGCGGTGGCCGCGCGCGATGCATGGACCCTCGCCGCGTGGTTCGACTACCTCGACCTGCGGATCAACGGCTATGCGTTCCACCAGAAGCTGATGGCCGGCGACGTCGCCTATACCGATCCGCGCGTGCGGGCCGTGTACGCAGCATGGAAGAAGCTGATCGACGACAAGTATTTCATCGACAACGCATTGTCCTACGACGTCGATTCGCTGAGCCCGTTGATCGTCAACGGTCAGGCCGCGATGACGCTGATGGGCACCTGGTATTCGGCAGGACTGCTGAGCGCGACGCGCAACCCGATCAGCTTCTTCCGCTTTCCGGTGATCGACGCGTCGGTGCCGCTTGCCGAGGACGGCCCGGTCAACGTGCTGATCGTGCCGGCGAAAGCGCACAACAAGGCCGATGCGCGACGCTTCCTCGCGTTCATGGGGCAGCCGGCGGTCAGCGGCGA
Organism: Burkholderia sp. AU44665; assembly: GCF_030504405.1. Lineage (NCBI taxonomy): Bacteria > Pseudomonadati > Pseudomonadota > Betaproteobacteria > Burkholderiales > Burkholderiaceae > Burkholderia > Burkholderia sp. AU44665. The sequence continues at coordinate 3,858 of NZ_JAUJRI010000032.1, forward strand.
GTTCGCGAAAGGGATGGGGCAACTGCCGTCGAACAACAAGGCGCCGGAGCCGCAGGACCCGATCTCGAAGATCGGATTCCATACGCTCGCGACGACGCCGGGCGGCATCGCGCAGTTCTACGATCGCGACATGACGAAGGAAATGGCGGACGAGGGGATGAAGGCGATGCAGCAGTTCCTGTCCGATCCGACGCAGCTCGATGCGATCCTGCAGCGCCTCGAGCAGACCCGCAAGCGCATCTACCGGAAGTAATGCGCCGCGCGGCCGGGCCGGCGGGGATGTCGGCCCGGTGCTGCGTCGTCACCGTCACGTTCGTTTCATCGAAGGTCATCTCATGTCAACCAGCCTGTCCGAAAGCGCCGCGCGCCGCGATGCCGGCCCACGGCGGCCTGCGCGCGCGTCGCTCGCGCGGCGGCGCAATCGCGCGGCCCTGTGGTTCGTGCTGCCGGGTTTCGCGCTCTTCACCGTGTTCGTGCTGTACCCGATCGTCAGCAGCATCTGGCTGAGCTTCCATCAGTGGGACGGGATGACGCCGATGACGTTCGCCGGACTCGACAACTATCGCGAGCTGCTGCAGTCCGATACGTTCACCGTCGCGCTGAAGAACAACGTGTTGTGGCTCGCGCTGTTCCTCGCCGCGCCGCCGCTCGGCCTCGCGCTCGCGCTGTACCTGAACCAGAACGTGTTCGGCATCCGGCTCGTGAAGTCGCTGTTCTTCGCGCCGTTCGTGCTGCCGGGCGTCGTCGTCGGCCTCGTGTTCTCGTGGTTCTACGACCCGACGTTCGGGCTGCTGAAGCTGATCGTCGGGCACGGGATCCCGGTGCTCGGCGATCCGCGCTATGCGACCTACGGTGTGATCGTCGCCGCGCTGTGGCCGCAGATCCCGTTCTGCATGATCCTGTACCTGACCGGGCTCACCGGCATCAACGGCGAGATCGTCGAAGCGGCGCGGATGGAAGGCGCGCGCGGCTTCACACTGCTGTGGCACGTGATCCTGCCGCAACTGCGGCCCGCGACGTTCATGGCGGTCGTGCTGACCGTGATCGGCGCGCTGCGCAGCTTCGACCTGATCTCGGTGATGACGGGCGGCGGCCCGTTCGACAGCTCGACCGTGCTCGCGTACTTCATGGTCGACCAGGCGATCAAGTACTACCGCGAAGGCTATTCGGCCGCGATCGCCGTCGTGCTGTTCGCGATCATGCTCGTCTATATCGTGTGGCAGCTGCGCAAGCTGGTGCGCGTCGAATCGTAAGGATCGCAAATGTATCCGATGCCCGTGTCCCGCTGGGGACGTCCCGCCCGCCTGCTGTACCGGCTGTCGCTGCCGTGTGCGCTCGCGCTGTGGCTCGTGCCGCTGCTCGCGGTGCTCGTCACGTCGATCCGCTCCACCGACGAGATCATGGCCGGTCATTACTGGAGCTGGCCGAAGCAGTTCGCGCTCGTCGACAACTACGGCGCCGCGCTCACGCAGACGCCGATGCTCCACTACTTCGCGAACAGCCTCCTGATCACGGTGCCGTCGGTCGCCGCGTCGATCCTGCTCGCGTCGCTCGCCGGGCACGCGCTCGCGAACTACCGGTTCCGCGGCAATCTCGTGCTGCTCGGGCTGTTCGTCGCCGGCAACTTCGTGCCGATCCAGATCCTGATGATCCCGGTGCGGCAGATCATGCTCGCCGTCGGCCTGTACAACACCGTATGGGCGCTCGTGCTGTTCCACACCGCGTTCCAGACCGGCTTCTGCACGCTGTTCCTGCGCAACTTCATCCGCGAGCTGCCGTTCGAGCTGATCGAGGCCGCGCGCGTCGAGGGCGCGTCCGAGTGGGCAATCTACTGGCGCGTCGTGCTGCCGCTCGTGCGGCCCGCGCTCGCGGCGCTCGCGATCCTCGTGTTCACGTTCGTGTGGAACGACTACTTCTGGGCACTGTGCCTCACGCAAGGCGACGACGCGGCGCCGATCACCGTCGGCGTCGCCGCGCTGAAAGGGCAGTGGACGACCGCCTGGAACATCGTGTCGGCAGGCTCCGTGCTCGCCGCGCTACCGTCGGTGCTGATGTTCTTCGCGATGCAGAAGCACTTCGTCGCAGGGCTCACGTTCGGCGCGACCAAGGGCTGACCCGTCCATCCTCTTTCTCCAAGGAATCCACGATGCACCTCGGCGTTTGCTACTACCCCGAACACTGGCCGCGCGAACAATGGGATCGCGATGCGCGGCGCATGGCCGAACTGGGCCTGACGCGCGTGCGGATCGCCGAATTCGCGTGGAGCCGGATGGAGCCGGAGCCCGGCCGCTACGACTGGGCATGGCTCGACGACGCGATCGACACGCTCGCACGCCAGCAGTTGAAGATCGTACTCGGCACGCCGACCGCCGCGCCGCCGAAGTGGCTCGTCGATCGTCATCCGGAGATTCTGCCGGTGGGTGTCGATGGCGCGGTGTGGCAGTTCGGCTCGCGTCGCCATTACGACATCGCGAGCCCCGTGTATCGCGAGCACTGCGTGCGCATCGCCGACGCGATGGCGCGGCGCTACGGCGCGCATCCGGCGGTGATCGCGTGGCAGACCGACAACGAACTCGGCTGTCACAACACGTTGCCGAGCTATACACAGGCGGCACTCCAGGGTTTCCGCACGTGGCTCGCCACGCGTCATGGCGATATCGACGCGCTGAACCGCGCGTGGGGCAACGTGTTCTGGAGCATGGAATATCGCGGCTTCGACGAGATCGAACTGCCGCGTCATACGCCGACCGACGCGAATCCCGCCCACCTGCTCGACTTCCGGCGCTATCAGTCCGACGAGGTCGCGCGGTTTCATGCCGCGCAGGTCGACGCGATCCGTCCGCACGCGCCGGGTCGCGACGTGCTGCATAACTTCATGGGTTTTTTCGCCGAGTTCGATCATTACGCGTTCGCACGCGGCGGCCTCGACGTCGCCGCGTGGGACAGCTATCCGGTGCCGCGCACTGAAGTGCTGCCGCTCGATGAAGCGGACAAGCAACGCTGGGCCCGCACCGGGCATCCGGACGTGTCGGCGTTCTCGCACGACCTGTATCGCGGGGTCGGCAACGGCCGGATGTGGGTGATGGAACAGCAGGCGGGGCCCGTCAACTGGGGGCCTTACAACCCGGTGCCGCACGCGGGCGCGGTGCGGCTGTGGACGTGGGAAGCGTTTGCGCACGGCGCGGAGCTCGTGTCGTATTTCCGGTGGCGGCAGTATCCGCATGCGCAGGAGCAACTGCATTCGGGACTCAACGCGCCGGACGACCGGCTGTCGCCGGGCGGTCACGAAGTGGCGCGCGTCGCACGCGAGATCGCCGCGCTGGATCCCGCGCTCGTCGCCGGCGAGCGTGACACGGCCCGCGTCGCGTTGCTGTTCGACTACGAGGCCGACTGGATGATCCGGATCCAGCCGCACGGCGCCGATTTCGACTATCAACAGCACGTGTTCGACTGGTATCGCGCGCTGCGCGAGCTGGGCCTCGACGTCGATATCGTCGCGGCTGGCGCCGACGTGTCGCGTTATGCGCTCGTCGTCGCGCCGACGCTGCCGGTCGTCACGGATCGCATCGTCGAGCAGGCCGCGAGCGGACACGCCCACTGGCTGTTCGGGCCGCGCACGGGTTCGCGCACCGCGGAATTCGCGATCGCGCCGGGTCTCGCACCCGGCAAGCTGCGCAACGTGCTGCCGGTGCGGATTGGCCAGGTCGAGTCGCTGCGGCCGTCGCTCGCGCCGCGTGTGTCGTTCGACGGCGTCGATGGTCATGCGCTGAAATGGCGCGATCACGTCGATATGGACGCGGCGCCGGGCGTCGACGTACTGGCCGCATGCGACGACGGTGTGCCGGCGCTCGTGCGGCGCGCTCACGTGACGATGGCGACTGCCTGTTTCGATCGGACGCTGTTGCGCGCGATCGTTGCCCGCTGCGCACGCGATGCGGGGTTGCAAGCGTACGCGCTGCCGGACGGTGTGCGGTTGCGTCGACGCGGGCGCGTCACGTTCGCGTTCAACTACGGTGACACGCCATGCATGCTGCCCGCGCCGGGCGGTGCGCGCTTCGTGCTCGGCAGCCGCGACCTCGGCGCGGTCGACGTGGCCGCCTGGGTCGAGCCGGACTGACGCGATGCAGTCGTTGCGGTCGCCGCGGTTGCATGTCGCGCGCCTTGCGGGAATCGCGTACTTCGTGCCGCTTTCCGCGGCGGCGCTGATGCTCGGCGTCGCGATGTCGTTCACCGCGCCGTACCTGTCGCTGTTCGGCGTCGAGGCGGCGGGGATGTCGCCGTTTCTGGCCGGCGTCTTCCTGACGATGATCGCGGCGAGCGGCGTCGTCGCGAGCACGTGGGCCGGACGCTGGTCCGACCGTCGCGACCGGCACCGGCCGCTGCTCGTGGTGTCGCTCGCGGCTGCCGCGCTCGGCTTTGCGCTGCTGTGCGTGCTGCGCGCGCATGGGCCGGTGATCGCCGCCGGCACGATCCTGCTCGGCGCGGGCGCCGTGTCGCTGTCGCAGATCTTCTCGTTCGCACGCGCGGTGCTGCCCGTCGCCGACGATGCACAGCGCGAGCTTGCATCGGCCGCGCTGCGCACGATGCTGTCGATCGCGTGGGTGTTCGGTCCCGCGCTCGGTGCGCTGATGCTCGCGCAGACGGGTTTTACCGGACTCTTTCTTGCGGCTTCCGCGGGCTTCGTCGCATGCGCGGCGATCGTCGCGCGGATTCCGGAGCCGGCGCGGCGGCCCGCGGCCGAGCGCGTGCGGGCAATGGATCGCGCCGGGCCACCGCGTGACGATGCGCGTGCGGCGATGGCCGCCGCGCCGCGCGCCAGCGTGCTGCGCACCCTCGTCGCGCTCACGCTGATCGGGCTCGCGGCGAACGCGACGATGATCGTGCTGCCGCTCTATATCGTGCGCGCGCTCGGCGGCACGCCGGCGAACGTGTCGGCCGCGCTCGGGCTGGCCGCGCTGCTCGAGATTCCGATGATGCTGTGGCTCGGCATGCGCTCGACGCGCCTCGACAAGGCGCGCTGGCTGACCGCGTGCGCGCTCGTGCATGCCGCATATTTCATCGGGCTCGCGGCGGTGACGCGCGCGAACCTGATCCTGCCGCTGCAACTGCTGAGCGCATGCGTGGTCGCGATCACGTCGTGTCTCGGGATGACGCGCGTGTGCGACCTGATGCCCACGCGCCCCGGCACCGCGACCGCGATGTTCTTCAGCACGGCGCGGGTCGGCTCGATCGCATCGGGGGTGCTGTCGGGCGCGTGCGTCGATCTGTTTGGCTATCGCGCGACGTTCGCCGGATGCTGCGGGCTCGCGCTCGTGGCGTGCGCGCTGCTCGCCGTGGATGCGTACGGCGAGCGGGGCGGCGCCGACGGTGAGAGCGGTACGGGCAGTGCGCGCCGCGGCTTCGATTCACCGCACTGACGCGGCATGCGCCGGTGCGGTGAAGCAGCGATGCCGTGACGCGTCAGCGCTGCCGGAACGCGTCGAGCGACGGCAGTGCGTGACCGTGGAAATCGAACAGCGTGTTGTTGTCCCATTGGTCGCCCGCACCGAGCTTCCAGCCGACACCCGGCGTCGGAATCCATTCCGGCTCCCACCAGAATACGCCCTTGCCGCGATTGCCCGGCACGCCCTTCACGATATCGACGACCGCCGCGAGGAATTGTGCCTGGCCGGCCGGCGACGGCGGGAAGGTCGTCGATCCGGTGTTCGTCATCGCGTTCGGCTCCGAATCGCCGTCGCTCGTGGTCCACGGATAGGCGGTCTCCACGACGATCAGTTCCTTGTCGTAACGCACCGCGAGATCGTTCGCGTTGTTGCGCAGATCGTCGAGCGCGCCTTGCCATTGCGGGTAGTACGACAGGCCGATCACGTCGAACGCGACGCCGCGCTGCGTCGCGCTGTCGAACCACCAGCGGCTCTTGCCGTTGTCGCCGCCGCTGTCGATGTGCAGCATCACCTTGATGCGCGGATCGACGGCCTTCACCGCGTCGTGGCCGGTTTTCAGCAACTGCGCGAGGTTGTCCCACTGGTCGTAGCGGCCGAGCGGCCACAGCATGCCGCCCGTGATCTCGTTGCCGATCTGCACCCACTCCGGGCGCACGCCGGCGCGTTGCAGCCGGCGCAGCACGTCGGTCGTGTACGCCGACAGCAGCGCGCAGGTTTCGGTCAGGCTCTTGCCGGCCCATGCATGCGGCGGATACTGCTTGCCGGGGTCGGCCCACCAGTCGCTGTAGTGGAAGTCGATCAGGATGCGCATGCCGAGCGCGGCTGCGCGCTGCGCGAGCGCAACGGCGTGCGCGGCATTGTTGTAGCCCGCTGCAGCGCTCTGGTTCGCGGGGAAGAAATCCGGATTGCCGGGATCGTTCCAGACCTTGATCCGGATCGAGTCGACGCCGTGCGCGCGGAGAATCTTCAGGCAGTCGCGCGGCGCGCCGCCGCGGTCGAAGAAGGCCGCGCCATGCGCTTCGAGTTCCGGCAACGTCGAGATGTCGGCCCCCATCGCGAATGGGCTCGCCGCCGCACGGCGCGGGGCGGGTTGTGCGAAGGCGGGCAGCGGGCCAGCCAGGTCGAGGCACGCAAGCGCCGCGCTCGACATGCTCCAGCGCAGCATCGATCGTCTGTTCATCGTCATCCTCCATGTGATGGACCCCCGTCGGACGCGGGGTCGGCTTCTGGGTGTTTAAGCGCTTAAATTTTGACCCGCGATACGAGGTCGAATGGAGCGTAGCGCACCTGTCGCCGCCGATGCAAAGAACGCACGCGCTGCCTACTATCTGGCGCGCGCCGTCGCGCACCGCGCCTCATCGCACCGCGGCCCGACGCATGGAACGCTTGGCGCGGACGCGGCCGTCGGCGTGCATCCGGCACCGCACCGCGGTCAGCGTGGTCACCGCGATCAGCGAGCGCGTGGCATGCGCGCCGCGCTACGACCGGTCGCGATTCCGGGCGCGCGTCGCGCCCGTGATGACCGCGATGCCGAACAGGATGACGGCCACGATCTCGATGACGTACTGCGCGACATGCAGCGTCATCAAACCCCAGGCGACGCCGCCGATGAAAATGATCCATCCCACCAGATAGATAAGCAGGGTCATCGCTTTTCTCCTTGCAGTGTTGGCCCATGGCGCCGGTTACCGGTCATGCAAGATTTACCGGGCGCACACGGCGGGCGCGATGAAGGGCGCGAGCCGGGAGAACCGGAGCATATTGCGCGCCTGCCCGCGCGGTGCCCGGACGGCATGCCCGATGCCCGCGGCGCGCCGAGCATTTCATTCGATTACCGCATCATGCGCATGCAGCCCGAGCTGCGCCATCAGCCGCCCGGCATCGAACGGCGCTTGCGTTTTCGTGTCGTTGTCGAAATAACAGTACACGTCGCGCGTCTGCGCACGCGGCGGTTGCAGCGCCGGTGCGGCGAGACGCGCATCGTCGGGCTGGGTGCCACGGCTCCACGCTTCGATTCTGCGCGCCCATCGTTCGAGCGCCGCATCGGCGTATTCGCCCGAATACTTCGTTTCGGTGCCGTGCAGCCGGATGTAGACGAACCGCGCGCTCAGATCCTCGAACTGCGGCCACGCCTCGGTCGAATCCGACACGACGAGCGCCACCTTGTGGCGGCGCAGCAGCTTCACGAATGCCGGGTCCACGAAGCTGTCGTGGCGGACTTCCACCGCATGACGCAACGGCCGCTTGCGGTCGATCCGCAAATACGGCTCGCGCACCCGCCCGTCGTGCCGGCGGGCGAGTGCGAGCGCGGCCTCCGTGTCGTGCGGCAGCAGGCTCAGGAAGCGTTCCATGTGCGCCGGGTCGAACCGCAGCGACGGCGGGAACTGCCACAGCAGCGGCCCGAGTTTCTCCTTCAGCGCGAACAAGCCCTGAGCGAAAAAATTCGCGCACGCGATCGTGGCCGTTTCGTCGCGAAAGCGGAGCATGTGCGTCAGGTAGCGCGAGCCTTTCACGCTGAATACGAATCCGGGCGGCGTATCGGCATACCAGCGCCGCCAACTGTCCGGCGCTTGCAGGCTGTAGTGCGTGCCGTTGATCTCGATCGTCTGCATCCGGCCCGACGCGTACCGCAGCTCGGCCGCCTGCTTCAGGTCGTCCGGATAGAACGTGCCCCGCCAGCCTGCGTAGCGCCAGCCCGAAATGCCGATGTGAATTTTGCCGGATGTGCGTGTCACGTCGATGCCCGGCTGCGCCGGGGTGCCTGATGCGATCGCGGCGATGCGCAAGACGCGTGCCGCGGCGCGGGCCGCCTGCGCGCGACGGGGTAGGGGTTGCGCCGGCGGCCGGTGCGGCGGGCCACCTGCGTGAACCGGCGACCGCGATGACGCCGCTGCCCGCATGATCGACAATGCGCCACTTTGAACCTGCGGGCAGTGCCGACCGGATTATTTTTTAAAGACCGCGCCACGTTCGGCCGGTATGATCGCTGCGCTCGCGAACGACGCGATCGGCCGGTGCTTGCCGTGCGACGCGGCAGCGTCATCGCGAGCACGACAATCACGACATCATCGGGCGGCCCTCCGGCGACATACGGTCCGCCGATCCGGCAGAACGGGCCAACCCAGCACGACGGAGTATCGACACGATGTGGACGGAGACAGGAGCGCGGCGGCGCGCGCGGGCGATCGCGGCCGGCGGGGCATTGTGCGTGGCCGCCGCGGGCGGCGCGCATGCGCAGGCATCGGCGCCGGGCGCGGCGGCGGCCGTGCTGCCGGCCATCGACGTGCGAGGGCCGACGGACGCTTCGTCCGTCGGGCTCGTCGGGCGGCGCACCGCCACCGGCACGAAGACCGACACGCCGATCGACGAGATTCCGCAAACGATCAACCTCGTGACCGCGCAACAGATCGACATGACCGGCGCGGCCGACCTGAACCAGGCGTTGCGCTACGTGCCGGGTTTCGCGACGTTCGGCGCCGACAGCCGCACCGACTGGTATGCGGCATTGCGCGGCTTCACGCCGACGCTGTACGTCGACGGGCTGCCGGCGCCGGACACGGCCGTGATCGCGAACTGGCGGGTCGATCCGTACACGGTCGACTCGATCGCGGTGCTGCGCGGGCCGACGTCGGTGCTGTACGGCGCGGGCGAGCCGGGCGCGATCGTCGATGCGCACACGAAGCTGGCCAACGGCGAGCGCGTGCGCGAAGCCGGCGTGCAGATCGGCAACGATGCGCGCAAGCAGGCCATGCTCGACGTCGGCGACAGGCTCGACCCGGACGGCAAGTATGCGTACCGGTTCGTCGGCGTCGCGCGCGACGGCAATGCGGTGACCGGCCCGAACGGCGACCGGCGCGTCGCGCTCGCGCCGTCGTTGCGCTGGCGGCCGAACGCCGACACGTCGCTGACGTTCTCCGCGACGTTCCTGCAGGATAGCGGCGACATCTCGTCGAACTTCCTGCCCGCGTCGGGCACGGTGCTGCCGAACCCGAACGGCCGCCTGTCGCAGGACCTCTACATGGGCGACCCGTCGTTCAACGACTATCGCAAGAAGCAATGGTCGCTCGGCTACGCGCTGGAACACCGCGTGAACGCGATGTGGACGCTGCATCAGGACGTGCGCTGGTCGCACCTGTCGCTCGACGACGCGACGGTGTTCGGCAACGGCCTCGCGCCGCGCAGCACGACGAACATGATGCGTTTCGCGGGGCTGTTCCAGCTCAACTACAGCCGGCTCGACGTCGACAATCACGCGCAGGCGCGCTTCGGCACGGGGCCGCTCGAACACACGCTGCTGTTCGGCGTGCAATTCGACCGGCAGACGACGACCAACAGCGTATGGCTCGCGCTCGCCCCGTCGCTCGACCTGTATCACCCCGTCTATCGGCCGGTGACGGCCGCGATCTTCGCCGGGCCGACGTCGCTCGGCCACGTCGATCAGTACACGGCGATGAACTCGGTTGGCGTGTACGCGCAGGACCAGATCCGCTGGCGGCGCTGGACGCTGACGCTCGGCGGCCGCGAGGATTTCGTGAATGCGCGCTTCGACGACCGCACCGCCGGCACGCATGCCCAGCAGGACGTCAGTGCGTTCTCCGGGCGCGTCGGGCTCACCTATCGCGGCGACGCCGGGTTGTCGCCGTACGTCAGCTATTCGACGTCGTTCGATCCGGTCATCGGCGTGCGGATGTTCGGCGGCGGCCTGCCGAAGCCGACGCGCGGCGCGCAGACGGAGGCCGGGCTGCGCTGGGAGCCGCCCGGCCGGAACCTGATGCTGAATGCGGCCGTGTATCAGATCGACCAGACCAACGTCGTGACGCCGACGCCGGTGAATCTCGACCCGACCGCCACGACGTCGGTGCAGACCGGCAAGGTGCGCTCGCGCGGCATCGAGCTGAGCGCGGTCGGCAAGGTGACGCGCGAGCTGTCGATCGTCGCGTCGTATGCGTATCAGGACGTCAAGAACGTGCAGGCGAACGACGCGTCGCTGAACCACTGGCCGGTGTCCGTGCCGCTGCCGCGGCAGATGGCGTCGATGTGGGCCGACTGGACCTGGCGCACGGGCGCGCTGGCGGGCTTCGGCGTCGGCGGCGGCGTGCGCTACCAGAGCGCGTCGGCCGGCGCACCCGACAATTCGCTGACGGTGCCGAGCGCGACGCTTTACGACCTCGCGATCCATTACGACCTGCCGCGCTGGCGTTTCGCGGTGAACGTCGCGAACCTGTTCGACCGGCGCTACGTGAGCGGCTGCCAGTCGTACGCCGTATGCGTGTTCGGCAACGAGCGGACCGTGCTGGCCAGCGCGAAATACAACTGGTAGGCGTGACCGTGCCGCATCGGGCCTACGCGCGGCGTTGCGGCTGCCGGGTAGCGGCGCGCGCGCCCGTATCGCGCTGGCGCCGCCATTCCGTTGGCGTGATGCCGAACCGTTCGCGGAACGCGGTCGCGAAATTGGCCGGCGTGGAAAAGCCGATTTCCTTCGCGATGCTGGCGATGCTGAGCGTGGTCGAATCCAGCAGATCCTGCGCGATGCGCAGCCGTTCGTAGCGCAGATATTCGAACACCGTCTGGCCGAGATTGTCGCGAAACGCACGCGACAGGCGCTTCTCGTGCGTGCCGACCGCGCGCGCCAGTTCCTCCACCGTCGGCGGATCGTTCAGCCGGCGCGACAGGTGGCGAATGGCCGCGCGCACGATGATGTCGTCGTCCTTGCCGCCGGCGAACGGGTTTTCCGCCGGTTCCGGGTCGGCCGGCCGTTCGCGTCGCGTCCGCGAGAGCTGCACGCGAATCCGCGCGATCACCTCCGCTGGCTCGAACGGCTTCACCACGTAGTCGACGCCGCCGATCTCGAGCCCCTCGAGCCGCTCGTGCAATGCGCCGGCCACGGTCAGGAAGATGACGGGGATCGCGTACGTCAGCGGATCGGCGGCCAGCAGGCGGCACGCGGTGAAGCCGTCCATGCGCGGCATGCGCACGTCCATCAGGATCAGGTCGGGCCTCAGCGCCTGCGCGCGCTGGCACGCCTGCGCGCCATCGAATGCGATGCTGATCCGGCATCCCGTGCTGCGCAGGATGTCGGTCAGCAACCGGAGCTGGTCGGGTTGATCGTCGACGATCAGGATATGCGCGTCGCTCAATGCGGAGATCGATGAAGGCATCGTGCACCTGTGGTGAAAAGGCGGTTGGCTGCGTTTCCGCGGGTGGCCTGCCCGGTGCGGAGGAAACGTCGGAGCCCGCTCTGTGGCGATGCATCCGTCGCATCGCACGCTCGCATCGATTCCGGCACGGGCGGACCCGCGCGGCACGCAACCGTTCGACGTATCGCGCGGCGTTCGTCGTCTGGATCGCCGAGCCGGTCGGGACGCGAGGGATTGCCGTGCTCGCGTCGAGAATGGCCGCGGCTGCCGGAATCGGTGCGAGCGGAATTGTAGGAGCATATTTCGAATCCGGCCAGCCATGGCGGCGCCATTCTCGCAATTCCTCCTTTTCGATTATCGAAAATGGCGGTTTTCGACAAGAAACATGAAGCCTCGATGCGCGTCGCGCCTCGTGGTTTACGCGTATTTTTCGTCGCGAATGCGCAGCTGCGGCCGGCTTGTCGATTGTCTATTTCAGAAAAAACATCATTTGAATCCGCTTGGGCAAAGTATTTATCCGCTCGATAAAAGATCTGGATTAATTGCATCGTCGCGAAATCGTTTGCGGAATGAGCGTATTTAGTCTAACTTATTGAATATTTTGAATTTTACAATCTATAAAGAATGCCGCCTTTAATAATTCAGGCACGTGTCTCATAATTCGTCCGAACTTTGAATGACGGGTGGAGCAGGGCAGCGCAAGCGGTGACGGACGTTGCCCGACCCGGGGGGCTGCGCATCGATTGATGACGGTCCAGGCAAGTGCTCGCCGCACGGCAATGAAACTCCGGTTTCCGGAGATGAAATAAAAGAAGCGGGGTAGGTCGCGGTCAGCGCGGCAAAAAATCGGAGATGTCACGACGGCGGATTGAATCTCGGGATTCAGTCGGGGAAAAGCTCGTCCACAATAATCAATATGTATTCCTGATGAAGTTGTCGAATTAACGGAACGGAACATCGATCCGGCGTCATGCCCGGGGCCCTCGAACGCCCTGCCGAAACGGGTGCTCGATACGCATCGTGTCGACATGGCCAGCCCGGCGGCGGAATCCGTTTCAGAACCGAAGTCGCAATCGAAGTCGAAGCTGTCAATAAAAGTAAGTAGTCCGTATTCAAACCAGACGCTACACAACGGAGCAGAAGACCATGAAGAGGAAGCAGATTTCGGCGCTCGCCGCCGCGATGTTCACCGGCGCGGGTGTGCTGATCGCCGGCGCCGCCCACGCGGACAATTTCGTCGACCGCGGCAACCCGGACAACGCGCTGAACGGCCAGTGCATCGACGGCACCAACCCGCTGTGCGTGGCGACGAAGAACGGCAGCTACGTGGCCGTCAGCACCACCAACGTGACGCAAGGCACCAACGCGAAGGCCGGCGCCAGCGGCATCGCGATCGGCGACCAGTCGAACGCGGGCAGCAAGGGCAGCAGCGGCAGCGGCGGCGCGATCGCGATCGGGGTCGGCTCGCAGGCGCTGGCGAACTCGGCCACCGCGATCGGCACGGTGGCGGTGGCACAAGGCAATACGTCGCTGGCGGTCGGCCGCCAGTCGGCGGCGGTCGGCGATTTCTCGATGGCGCTCGGCAACGTCGCCGATGCGCACGGCACGAGCTCGATCGCGCTCGGTCACTCGGCGCTCGCGAGCGGCGACCGCTCGGTCGCGATCGGCGGTGCGAATCCGACGTCGAGCGACGGCGTATCGGCCGGCGCATCGTACGACGCGGCCACGCAGACGCGCGCCGGCGGCACGCAGTCGGTGGCGATCGGCGCCGGCGCGCAGACGAACGACAACAACCAGGTGGCGATCGGCTCGGGCAGCATCGGCGCGAACAACGGCGGCACGCCGGTGTTCGGCGGCACGGCCGCGCCGGTCGGCGGCGCGGTCTCGTTCGGCGCGCTCGGCAGCGAACGCCAGCTCAAGAACGTCGCGGCGGGCGCGGCCGATACCGACGCCGTCAACGTCCAGCAACTGAAGAACGTGAACAGTACGCTGAGCACGGGCATCGGCAACGTCGACGCACGCGTGACGTCGGTCGGCAATGCGCTGTCGACCACGATCTCCAACGTCGACCAGCGCGTGACCAGCGTCGGCAACAGCTTGAGCACGAGCATCGTCACGGCGACGCAGAACGTCGTCAAATACACCGACGACTCGCATGCGTCGATCGCGCTCGACGGCGCCACCGGCACGACGATCGGCGGCGTGGCTGCCGGCGTCGCCGATACCGATGCGGTCAACGTCGGCCAGTTGAAGAGCGGCATCGCGCCGCTGCAGACGTCCCTTTCGACCGCGGCGTCGAACATCACGAACCTGCAGAACAGCGTGACCGGCATCAACGGATCGCTGAGCACGGCGGCCTCGAACATCGCCGGCCTGCAGGCGGCCGATACGCGCAACGTGAAGTACGACGGCGCGAGCGGCTTCGACTCGGTGACGTTCGCCGGCCCCGACGGCACCACGCTGCGCAACGTCGCGGACGGCAAGGACGCGCACGATGCGGTGAACGTCGGCCAGTTGAACGGCGGCCTCGCGTCGCTGAGCACGAGCGTGACGAACAACCTGAGCACGACGCTCGGCAACCTGAGCACGTCGATCGCGAGCCAGATCGGCAACGCGACGAAGAACGCGGTGCAGTACGACGACGATGCGCACGGCGGCGTCACGCTCGGCGGCACGGGTGCAACGGCGCCGGTCGGCCTGCACAACGTGGCGGACGGCGTGGCCGCGAACGACGCGGTGAACGTGGGCCAGCTCGGCAAGGCGACCGACGCGCTGAACCAGTCGATCACGGCGGTCGGCAACCAGGTGACGACGAATACCGGCAACATCGCGGCGCTCCAGCAGGACGCGCTGCAGTGGAACCCGGCCCTCGGCGCGTACGATGCGAGCCACGGCGGCCACGGCCCGCAACTGATCAGCAACGTCGCGGCCGGCAAGAGCGGCACCGATGCCGTCAACGTCGATCAGCTGACCGCGGCGATTCACGACGGGACGAGTCAGCTCGACGCGCTCGCGGTGAAGTACGACGATGCGAGCAAGCAGCAGGTGTCGCTCGGCGCGGGCAACGGCGGCAGCCCGGTGCGCGTGACCAACGTCGCGCAAGGCAACGTGGCGGCCGGCAGCACCGATGCGGTGAACGGCGCGCAACTGCGTCGCACGACCGACGGCGTGGCGGCCGCGCTCGGCGGCGGCGCGACGGCGAACGCGGACGGCTCGATCGGCGCACCGGACTACAGGATCGGCGGCAACGCGTTCAACAACGTCGGCGACGCGCTGACGAACCTCGACGGCCGTGTCGGCAGCAACACGACGACGCTCGCGAATCACGAAACGCGCCTCGGCAATGCCGAAACGAACATCGCGGGCAACACGGCCGCGATCGCCGGGCTGCAACAGGATGCACTGCAATTCGACCCGACGCTCGGCGCGTTCAACGCCGCGCGCGGCGGTGCGCCGACGAAGCTGACGAACGTGGCCGACGGCAACCTCGCAGCAGGCAGCACGGACGCGGTCAACGGCGGCCAGTTGTCGGGCGTGAAGACCGCGCTCGAACAGCAGATCACGAACGTGTCGAACCAGGCCGGCGAAGCGGTGAAGAACGTCGTCAAGTACGACGTCGATCCGGGCGGCAACCGGCTGAATTCGGTGTCGCTCGTCGGTGGCGACACCACGTCGGCGGTCGTGCTGAAGAACGTCGCGGCGGGTACCAGCGATACCGACGCGGTGAACGTGAAGCAGTTGAAGGACGTGCAGTCGAACCTGAACCAGCTCGGCGCGCTCGCGGTGCAGTACGACGACGGTTCGAAGAGCACGATCACGCTCGGCGGCGCGGGCGGCACGCGCATCACGAACGTGCAGGCCGGCACGCTCGGCGCGACCAGCACCGACGCGGTGAACGGCTCGCAGCTCTACGCGACCAACCAGCAGGTGGCGAAGAACACCACCGACATCTCGAACCTGCAAGGAAGCGTGACCAACATCGCGAACGGCAAGGCCGGCCTCGTGCAGCAGCAGGATCCGAACGGCGCGATCACGGTCGGCAAGGACGCGGGCGGCACGAGCGTGAACTTCTCGGGCACGGCGGGCGACCGCGTGCTGACCGGTGTCGCGGCGGGCGTGAACGACAACGACGCGGTCAACGTAGGCCAGTTCAACAACGCGCTGAAGAACGTGGCGGCCAACGACCGAATCCGCGCGGTCGCGACCGATGCGAATACCACGTGGATCGCACGTGCCGACGCGGGCGCGATCGGCTCGACGGCGACGGCAACCGGCAAGAACGCGGTGGCGGTCGGCCAGGGTTCGGTCGCCGATCGCGACAACTCGTTCTCGGTCGGCGCGAAGGGCAGCGAGCGCCAGATCACGAACGTCGCGGCCGGCACGGCGCCGACCGATGCGGTGAACGTGCAGCAACTGAACGACAATCTCGCGACGGCGTCGACGCAGGCGAAGGGGTATACCGACCAGCGCATCGGGCAGGTGTACAACGCGTTCAACGACCTGAAGAAGGACATGTACGGCGGCGTCGCGTCGGCGATGGCGGTGGCCGGCTTGCCGCAGCCGACCGGCGCGGGGCGCTCGATGGTGTCGGCGGCGACGTCGAACTATCACGGCCAGCAGGGCTTCGCGGCCGGCTACTCGTACGTGACGGAGAGCAACCGCTGGGTCGTCAAGGCATCGGTGACGGGCAACACGCGGTCGGACTTCGGCGCGGTGGTCGGCGCGGGTTATCAGTTCTGATGCGGCTTGCATCGCATTGAGCGATGCGCGGTGCCGGGCAACGCATGCGACGCCCGGCATCCGCTGTCGATCCGCGGCCCGGGATTCGTTCGCGAATCCCGGGCCATCGTCGTTCGTCGTCGCCGGCCGATCGCGCATTTCGCACCGACGATGCCGTCGCGAATGCGAGCAGCGCCTTCCGCCGTGTTCGTCGCCATCCCGTAACGCCCGGCCCCGCAAGGGTTTGCACGCGCCCGCGGCGGAACGTCCAATGCGAGTTGTGGAATGCGAGCTTGCGCTCGTATTCTGAAGTCCTCGGGCGGCACGGCATGGGGCCTGCGCCCATCACCGCATCGGAGCACGCGACAATGACCGACACCACACAGACGATGAAGCTCAACCACCTGAGCTTTCCCTCCGCCGACACGCTGGCGACGGCCCGATTCTTCGAGCGATACCTCGGCTTCACGATCGCGGGAAGCTGGGACAAATCCTGGATCCTCAAGCGCCCGGGCTTCGACGTCGTGATCGATCACGTCGGCGACGGCGTGCCCGCGTGGCCGACCAATTTCCACGTCGGCTTCGAGCTGCCGAGCCTCGATGCCGTGCAAGCGCTGTTCGCGCGCTTCAAGGAAGAGGGCGTCGCGATGGAGACGGACGTCTTCAACAACGGGCGCGGCTCGCGCTTTTTTTGCCGCGCGCCGGGCGGCGTGATGTTCGAACTGAACACGCGCGCGGATGCGGCGCCGGAATATCAGGGCACCTTCGACGACTGACGCGACGCGGTTGCGGCCGCGCATGGGCGTGACCACGGGCCGAAGGTGAAGCCGCGCGGTATGCCCGATGCGCGACGGCCGCCACGCGGCCGTCGTCGCTCGTCGCTCGTTGCGATGCGTCGCGCCGTCAGCGCGGCTGAAAGCGGATCCATGGCGTCGAGTTGTTGGTCGGATAGACCACCCACCAGTGCGCGTACACGTCGACCCGCAGCTCGTTGGCCAGCGCCTGCGCGAAACCGAAGCGGCCAGCCATCCCCGCGAAGCAGGTGACGAGCTTGATCGGCCTGCCCGACGCCGCGGGAAAGTTCGTATCGGCCGCGCCGTAGCCCTGCGCGCGCAGGAACCGCGCCAGCGTGGACGCGGAGATCGGCCGGTTGATCTGCACGCCGTTGTTGCCCGTCCACTCGACCATCGCGCTGCGCGAGATGCCATGCGTCGCCACGACGTCGACGTCGAGGTTGCCGATCCGGGTGAGATTCTGCGCGAACTGCTGTCGCTGCAGATCGGTGGTGAACGCATCCCACGTGCGTTTCACGCTGGTCGTGACCGGATCGTTCGGCATCAGGATCCGCACCTTCCCGACCAGGCCGCTCTGGCCGGGCTCGCTCGGCAGGCCGGGCGTGTTCGGCGGCGGATAGTTCGGGATTTCGCCGGCGTTCTCCAGCGGCGTCGGGTTGACGCCGAGCGATTCCTTGCCGGTGAAGAACGTGAGGTGCGCACCCGCCGCCATCAGCCCGGCGCCGCCGCCCGCCACCGCGCCGATCGCGATGTTCAGCGCGGTCGCGCGGCTGAAGAACGGCTGCCCGGTCATGCCGGCCGTCACGCCGGCCCCGGCCGCCCCGCCGGCCACGCCGCCCGCGATGCCGGAGACGAGCGACACCGACAGCGTGGTGGCCACCTTGCCCGCGCTCAAGCCGAGCGCCGCGCGCGCGGTCAGGGCGCCGGCGCCGCCGCCGGCCAGCGCACCGGCCGCGCCCGCCGCCGCGCCGGCCAGCGCGTCGATGCCGAACTGCTTCCAGCTGATCTGGTCGCCGGTGGCCATGCTCATGAGGTCGCCGGCCATCGACCCGACCGCGCCGGCCACCACGCCCACCAGGATCGCCGCGCCGATGCCGGTGCCGAGCAGCACCACGCCGGCCACGCCCACCACCAGCGTGACCAGCGCGCCGACGATGATGCCCCACACGTTCATGCCGCTCGGATCGGTGAAGACGAGCGGGTTGTTGCCGACATAGACGTACGGCGACGGCGTTTCCAGCATCGGATCGACGCTGAGGTAACGGCCGTATCCGGGGTGGTAGAAGCGCGCGTTGCAGTCGTAGAAACCGGAATCCGCGTCGTAGTTGTGGCCGGTAAACAGCCGCGGCCACGCAAGCGGCGCGGCCACGAGCACGGTGGGCTGGCCGTATACGTCGTACTGCCACGCGCTGACGGTCTCGCCGCTCGCGTCGAGCAGCACGCGCACGCTGCCGAGATGGTCGAGCAGCCCGAAGTAGAAGCGCCCGTCGTGCCACGCCACCTGGACGTCGAGCGCCGCGATGAAGCGGGTCGGCTCGCTCGCGCCGTTTGCTGTATCGATCACGACTTCGCCGTCGGGCATCGACATCTGGAAGCGCTGCGTGGTCGCGCCGCCGCTCGTGCGGGTCAGCGCCGCGCGATTGCCGTCCGCGTCGCGCAGGATCGACAGCGACACGCCCGGATTGGCGTAGCTGACGGGGCGCCCGGTGCCGGCGTCATAGCCGATCTGCCAGCGCGCCGCACCGGCGCCGTCGCTCGCGCCGATGATCCCGCCCGCATGGTCGTAAGCGAACGTGGTGGTGTCTTGCGCGGCCGTGTAGCCGGTCAGTCGGTTGGTGCCGGCCGCATACGTGTAACCGGCCGAATCGGCGCCGCGCGTGTGCCGCTCGAAGTTGCCGTTCAGGTCGATGTCCCAGCGTTGCGCGTCTGTGCCGGCACCGAACGCGGTCAACTGGCCGAGCGAATCCATGGTGGTGCAGGCCGGCCCGAGCGACCCGCCGGGCACGTCCGCCGTGACGGTCTGACTCGCGACTTCGCCATTGTAGTAGCCGCCGCCCTGACAGGCGCCGGTGTCGTAGCCGAGCGTTTCCCTGAGCACCGCCCCCGCATCGCTGAGGGTGGGCCAGCCGGGCGGCGTGTACGCGAAGCGCCGGGACAACATCGCCGAACCGTTGCCGTCGGGCAGCAGCCGGGTGAGCGCCGGCTTGCCGTTCGGCTCGTACTCGTGCGCGATCAGCACGGTCGTCGTGCCGCCGGTGTCGGCCGCGACCTCGAGCACGCGGCCGAGCGCATCGTAACGGCGCAGGCTGACGAGCCCCGTGGCCGAATCCGTGCTCGACAGCAGGTTGCCGCCGGCCGACCACGTATTCGCGATGACGCAGTCGCCCGCGGGCATCCCGGCGAATTGCCGGCGCCGCGCGAGCACGCGCCCGGCCCGGTCGTACGCGACCGTCTCGGTCAAGGCGGCCAGCCCGGCGTTGCCCTGGTTGACTTCGACCTTCCAGAGCCGGCCGACGAGATGGTCGTCCTGGGTTGCATCCGAGCCGTCGCCGTCGTAGTGGCGGCGCACGCTCCAGGTGGGCGGCGACGGCGGCCAGTCGGGGTCGTCGGCATGCTGCTGAAGCTGCGTGCGATCCCACGCGACGGCGAAGGTGCCTTCCTCGATCACGCGGCTCAGCGTGTCGTATTTGCGATAGGCGACGTAGCCGCCGTTCAACGCATTGCCGTCGGCGAGGAAGCGCATCAGCCCGGCGCTGCTGTAGACGATCTGCGTGGTGCCGCTGTCGGGGTCGGTCGAGCTGAGCCGATGCCCGGCGAAGTCGTATTCGGCGGTGCTGCTGCCGGCCGGCACGGTTTTCGTGCCGGCGCCGCCCGCCGCGTACGACGCGGGCGGCACCGACGCGACGGTGCGGCCCTGCGCGTCGTGGATCTGGCTCATGCGCCAGTCGAGGCTGTCGTCGGTGGCCGAGTTCTGCACCACGCGGCCGATCAGGTGCTCGGCCGTGTCCGACCAGGTTTGCGTGAGCGCGCCGTTGGGATCGACGTCCACCGTCAGGTGATATTCGCCGAGCGGCAACGGGTACGCGAAGCGCCCCGCATCGGTATTGACGCCGTAGCCGCGCGTCGCGTAATGCGTGTTGCCGGGCCGGATCGCATAGTCGTAGCCGGGCTGGCCGAACGCCACCGGCCGGCCGAGCGGCGCGTTTTCGTACGCGGTGCGCGAGAACGGATAGCCGCCGGCATCGGGGTGCCAGGCGGCCAGCGCGCCTTCGAGCGGCGCGCCTTCCCAGAGGCTGCCGCCGGCGCCGCCGTTGGTCACCAGGCCGTCCTGGTAGACGAACAGCGCCTGGGCGCCGGACACCGTGACGCGGCTCGTGAGCGCCTGGATCGCGCTGTTGCCGCGCTCGTCGTACACGCCGGTGTCGAGCACGGCGCTATCGGCCGATTCGAGCTTGAGCGTCTGCAGGCTGCGCGCGAGGCCGTCCCGGTACTCGACGCTCAGGCCGACGTCCTCGGCCACGGCCAGCGCCGAGAAGCTGCCGGGCGCCGTCATGCCGAGCTGCAGGCCGAACGGGGCGGCGATCGCGGCGTCCGCATATTCGAACACCTTGCGCCCGTCGGCGAAGAACAGCACGCGGCCCGTCACGGCCACCAGCAGCCATTCCCGTGCGGCCGGCGCGCCGCTGTCGGATTGCAGCAGCACCGCGTTCGCGCCGTCGAGCCGCCACAGACGCCAGCCCTGCGCCGGGCTGAAGCCGACGAACCACGTGCCGGTGCCGAGCACCGCGTCGCCGAGCGTGGCGCGATCGACCAGCACGCGTGCGGCGATGCTCGTCGCCGCGAAACCGGTGCGTTCGAGCCGCGCGCCGAGCGGCCCGCCGGCCTCGCCGTGATAGCTGAGCAGGCCGCCGCCCGCGGTCCAGTCGGCCGCATTGCCCGACGCGGCCGTGTAGAACGCCAGCGCGCCGTTGCAGAAGCCGTCGTACACGCCGGTTCCCTGGCCGGTGACGTTGATCGCCGCGTTCGGCGTGGCGCGCGGAAACGGGGCGGCCGGGCCGATCGTCGTGTCCTGCGCGGCGAACCCAGTCATGCTGATCAGGCTCGGGTTGTCCCAGGGGCCGACCGTCACGGACGGCTCGGCGAACGGGTTGTAGAGCGTGCGCGAGCGCACGCCGTTCGGCGCGGTGGTGCCGAGCGTGCGTAGCCGTGCGCCGTCGTAGGCGATCGACTGGAACTGGCAGTCGAGCGGCGTGAAGAACACGTCGTCGAGCCGCAGCCACGCCGCGCCGCCCGCCGGCAGTTCCGCCTGAATGCCGAGCGTGACGGTGGCGTTCGCGCCGAGGCCCAGCGACGACGGATCGACGGTCCATTGCTGCGGTTGCCACTGGCCGGCGGTGGGCGCGAGGCGCCGGCTCACCTGCGCGCCGCCCGGCGCGGTGAGCGTCAGCGTCACGGCGAAGTCGCGCGCGGTCGCGCCGGGCGGGCTCTTGAACCAGAGGCCGAACAACTGCCGCGCGCGGCCGTCGGTCAACGTCACGGCGCGGGTGAGCGTCGCCGACGCGGTGATCTGCAGGCACGCGGTGCCGCTGGCCGCGTCGTCGCGATAGACGGCCGCGCCGGCCGGCAGGCTCCAGGTCGGCCGCTGGTAATCCTCGAAACTGTCGTACGCATTGCCGCTGGCCGAATTGACGAAGCCCGCGATCCGAAAACGCCCCGCGTCGTCGAACAGCGAAGCCATCGGCCGGCCGGTGACGTCGTGCGACAGCAGCACGTTGCCTTCGCCGTCGCGGGTGTCGATACGCTCTTCCAGCAGCCAGCCCGCGCCGGGCTGGCCGCCGTTCCACGCGGCGAACGGCGGCGCATCCGCGTCGACCGCGACCCAGCTGTCGGCTTCCGCCAGATAGGTGGTGCCGTCGTCGCGGGCCCAACTGCGGAAGGTCTGCGCTTTCGCGGCCTGCAACAGCCAGCCGCCGTCCGCCTGCACCCGCGTCGACGCACTGGCCACCGGCGCGAGAATGTGCGCGCTCCACATCGCCGGGTAGACCTCGAAACCGAACAACGACGTGCGCTGCGTGACGTTGAGCTCGCCCCGGCTGTCGTAGTAGGCGGTCTGCACCGTGGCCGGATAGCCCGAGGCCGCGTTGTACGCATAGGTCATGGTGCGCTCGACGCCCTGCAGGCTCTCGATCGACGTCGCGATCTGCGGCACGGCGTCGTAGAGATTGCGCAGCGCGGCGCCGTTCGCGTCGCTCGCCACCTGGTCGGTGTAGGTCCAGTCGCTGGTGGTGGACGACAGCAGCGTGCCGTCGCGGTCGTACACCGAGGTCGACAACAGCAGGCCGGCGGCGAGCGAATACGCGTCGTCGACGGGCGCGGCCGTACCGCATGCGCCGGCGCGGACGCGGCAATCGTCCGGCAACTGCAGCGTGCGCGCGGGCAGGCCGTTGTAGAAATGGCTCGTGGTCCAGCCGTAGCGCTGTGCCTGCGGCGTCTCGCACGCCTGGTATTCGGACACCGTCGAGAATTGCACGATGCTGCCCGACGGATCGGTGTTGGCCGACACGTCCGCGTACGCATAGCAGCGCAGCATCGTGTCGTAGCCGCTGTCCATCGCCAGCGCGGTCACGACGAAGGCCGCGAGCGGCGCATGCAGCGAGTGATTCGCATAGCGGTGCAGCGTGACGTGGGTCGATGCGTCGATCTCGTTGCCCGACGGGAAGGTCACGAAGCCCGACGGAATCGCCGGCAGCTTGCCCGAGATGGCCGTCTCGTACTGCAGCGTGCTGTTGAGCAGGCGGAACATCTGCTGCCCGGGGAACCGCTCGACCACCGGCTCGCCCTGCGCGTCCCGCAGCAGCCCGCCGTTGCTGAAGAAGCGCACCTGCGTGTCGAGCGGCGCGCCGTCGGCGTCGAGCGTCATGAACGCGAGGAAATCCGGCGCCTGGTTGATGACGGTCGTGCTGTCGAAGCGATCGACGGTGATTTCGCCCAGCCGGAATCCGGCGATCGGGTTCCACGCGGGCCAGACCGAACGGCCGTAGAGGTCGCGGTTCTGCGACAGGAATTCGCCGGCCAGCGTCGGGAAGCCCTGCGTCTCGCGATCCGCGGGCGCCGGATCCTCGTCCTGCAGCACCTGGGTGACCCAGGGCGTGTCGGCATCGGGATCGAAACTGTCGAGCGCGGAGTAGAGCGCCGACGTCGTGTTCTCCGTCTTCAGCACGCCGAGCGGGTCCCACGCGTACCAGTAGAACTGGCGGTTCGCGTCGCTGCCGGGCGGGTACTGGATGCCCGCGAAGTGGTAGGACCAGCTCACGCCGTCGAACACCAGCACGTTCGGGCCCGAGCCGACCAGGCTGTTGCCGGTGATCACGGGGCCGAGCGTCTGCATGAACGCGGGCGACAGGTTCGTGAAGCCCGGGCCGTCGAATACGTCGGGCAGCGGGCGCAACGCGAGGTTGCCGTAGTCGTCGTCCCACGCGGGCACCGCCAGGCGGTAGTCGAAGGCCTTCACCACGCCGCCCGACGACGCATAGCGGTCGATCCACGCGGCTGCCGCGAAGCCCTGGCCCATCGACAACTGGAAATACGACGTGGCGCCGACGGCCGGAATCGTGATCGCGTCGGTGTCCAGCGTGCTGCCGAGCCGCCACGCGAGCGTCGCCGCATCGCGGACCATCAGGCTGAACCGGCCGTGCGCCGTGTCCTCGTCATAGCAGAACACCAGATAGTGATTCGTGGCCGCCGCCACGTACGATTGCGTATTGATGCTGCCGGACGGGCAGCACGTGCCGCTCGCGAGCGCGGGCGCGACGTCCCAGCCGCGCGTCTGCCAGTTCAGCGCGTAGCGGTCGACGCGGCGATCGTCGTTGTCGATCACGACGAAGAAGTCGGCGCCGTTGGCGATTCGCAACTGGCTGCTGGCGTAGCGGTACGGCGTGGGCTCGCCGGGCTCGCCCGCGAAACGCCAGTCCGCGTTCGCGACCGGCCGGCGCGACGCGAGATAGAGCGTCGATTGCGTGTCGTCGAGGCTCGCCAGCACGAGCACGAAGCTGTCGGCGCTGGTCGTGGCCACCGTCCGGTCGAGATCGAGCGCGCCGTCGAAGCGCTGCCAGTCCGTCCAGGCCGGAATCCAGCGGCCCAGCCACGTGTAGACGTTCACCAGCAGCGCGTTCTCGCTGGCCTCGTACCACGCGACGACCACGTAGTCGGCGCCGTACCAGATGCGCGGCGCGCCCGGCCGGCTCGCGCCGAACGGATTGTCGATGGTGAGATTGCGCGAGCCCGGATCGACGTTCTCGTCCGCGCCCACGTCGATCTCGGCGTACGTGTAGCGCAGCACGCCGCCGGTGGGCAGCGTCATCGACGTCATCGCGCCCGGGTTCGGCGCGCCGCCGGCATCGAAGTTGTAGTCGAACGCGATGCCGGGGCGGGCCGCGCCGCCGCTGAAGGTGTCCGTCACGCTTTTCAGATAGCGTTTGTAGCAGGCGCCGGTGGCGAGCGGATTGGCGGCGTCGCGCGGCGCGAGAAGGGTCAGGTCGTACCAGTCGAAATCGAGGCGGGTCTGCTGCGCGCCCGAGCCGTCGATCACGTCGACGTGGTCGAGATAGCGCGTCTCGTAACGGTCCTGCCACGCGTTCGGCTGGTCGCCCGGCACCTGGGTCGGGTCGCCGTGCGCGGCCAGGTATTCCTTCGGCGCGTCGAGCGAGCGGGTGTCGTAGGTCATCGGCTGCCACGCGAACCGGCACGACCAGCCGAGATCGTTTTCCATGCTCGCGATCTGGCATTCGCGCGTGTAGGTCAACGTGCCGTCGCCGACCGCCTGCTCGATCGTGCTGTACGAAAATTCGATCCAGTGCCCGAGCGTGTTGCGCAACTGCGCGAGATTCCACGCCACCGCATAGCGCTGCTGGTTTTCCGCGCGGCGGCTCGGGCCGACCCAGTTGCCCCAGCGGATGCCCCACTGGATCAGGTTGCGCGCGGCGGCGGCCGCATCCGAGCCGCCGTAGGTGGCGACCGTGCCGTCCGGGCGGACGACTTCCCAACTGTCCCAGGCCGGGTAGTGCGTGATCTGCCAGAACTGGTAGGGCGCCGTTTCATAGGACTGGCCGTCGGTGGTCACGGCGATCGTGCCGTCCGCTTGCCGGCGCAGCAGATGCGAGCGGCGCAGCGGCGCATCGTCGAGGCGCCACTCGCCGGGGCGGCCGGTGGGCGACACACGCGCGTCTCCCGACGGGCGCCAGCCGTGTCGCTCCAGCGCGGACGCGAGTGCCGCCGGCACCCGGTCGCTCGCGAACGGCGCCGCGCTCGCGGCGTCGTCGAACGCGTCGGCGGCCAGCGTGCCGCGGCCCCACGCCGTGGGGATCGGCACGAGCTGCATCGCCTGGCCCTGGCTCATCAGGTAGTACTGCACGTCGAGCGGGCTGCCCGTGCCCTGCGTTTCCGCGACGATGCGCTCGAGCGGCATGCTCCAGCCCACGCCGAGCGCGCCGCTCGGGTTCGTGAGGTTCCATTGCGAGACCTGGTCGGCGACGTTGCTCTGGTACAGCAGGGTCAGGTCGAACGCCAGCCCGCCACGCGCCGGCAGCGTCAGCAGCTTGAGCGGGAAGGCGAGATTGCCGCGGAACAGGTTCACGGCGGAACCGAAGCTGCCGGCGTCGAACTGGAGCACGCCCAGGGCGGGAATGTCGGCCTGCTGGCTGGCGGTGGTGGACATGGCGACTCCTCGAGAAAATGGTCCCCGGCCCGAACGCCGGGCGGAGGACCACGAAAGCACGACCGCAAACCAGGCAATGGAAAAGACGCCGCCGCCCATCGCGGCGACGCGGCGGCGAACGCCGCTTATTGCGCCCAGGCAATCACCGACGCGATCAGCGAGCAACTGCTCGGATTGAGCTCGTTGCTGCTGTTGTCGATCAACTGGAGCGAGCCCGTGATGGTCACCGTCGGCGAATTGTTCTGCGTCTGCACCTGCACGCTCGCGCCTACCGTGCGCAGGTGGTGGTCGGTGTTGCCGAACGAGACCGAGTAGCTGGCCACCGACGCGCCGGCCGCAATCACGTTGGTCGGGAAGCTGTAGGTGGCCTGGGCCGTGATGACGCCCGAATCGGACGGCTTGGCGTCGCTCAGGGGAATCGAGATGTTCTGCACGTAGACGGACGGCATGAAAGACTCCTGTCGATCGGTAAGGTGGGGAAGACACGCTGCGCGCCGGATGACGCGCACGGGCCGTGCGACTGCCGATTGCCAACTGCCGCGGCGCGGCGGCCCGCCCCGCGCGCGGAACGCGGTTCAGGGCAGGGTCACGCCGTGAGAATCGTTCTCGCCGGTCACGCCCGACTGCGATTCGCTGTTGCGGGTCCAGAAGATGTACAGGTACTTGCGCTCGCCCGGGGCCGGATCGCCCCATTGGTTGCTGGCCGTGAATACGCGCTGGCCGTTCTGGTAGGCCGCCGCCACCTGGCTCGTGACATCGATGGTCGAGTTGTAGACCCCGTAACCGGCACTTTCGATCGTCGTGGTACTCATTTTTATTCCTTCATCAATATATGAAATATCGAAGCGACAGATTTAAGAAAATCCCGAATTGATAATGCATCGCCGGTGAAATTCGGGATCCACCGGATTTTTAAAATGGATATTCCGCGAACATGCCGTCTCGCATTGAAACCCGACGCATGCGCGATGCGATTCGGGTGGGCGACGCACGTCACGGCACCGCCCCGGTTCTATCGGAAAACCGGCGGCAGGCCTGCGGGGTCGGATGGCTGAATGGCGGGAATCAACCGCCAGGCGGCGGTTTGGTGGTAGCGGACATGGATGTGGCCCCCGGTCGGATCAAGCCTGTTTTACTTCTCGGTCTTGCATTTCGCCGACGCGTATTGCTGCGCGCCGCTGCAAATGCAACTCTCAGTCCTGTTTTTCGTCGTGCGGTTTTTCGTATTGCATCGATTGCAATGGCAGTAAATACCACGCGATTCGGCATGTCAAGGATGCGTTTATGAAAAGCGTTTGTAATCGGCGGTAATTGAATATGCCCGTTTTTTCGGTGGCTCGGCGGGCGTGGTGTGCGCGCCGTCGCCGGTCGCGCATTCTCGAACGATTCCGATGTGAAGCGGGTGCCCCGAAGGGCGACGCGGGGGCTGATTCGTGCCGGTGAACGCTGGCGCCTCAATCGAGCGGCGGCACCGCGCCATCCTGCAAGGTCTTGATGAGCCGCGCACGCCGCTTTTCCAGATCGGCGATCTGACGGTCGATCGCTTCGAGGCGTTCGCGCTGAACCGCGGAGATCTGATCGCACGAACGCGCGCCCTCGATCAGCAGCATGCAGTCCGGAAAGCCGCGAATGTCGTCGAGGGTGAAACCGGTCGCGATCATGCGCTGAATCTGTCTGACCTGCGTCACCGCGTTGTCGGGGAACAGGCGGTAGCCGTTGGCCGCGCGCACCGACGCGAGCAGGCCGTGCTCGTCGTAGTGCCGGATCGAGCGCACGCTCGCGCCGGTGAGCTGCGCGAGTTTGCCGATGGTCAGCAGGGGCTGCGGAGGCGGGTTTTTCATGCACGGCAGGTTAGCACGATTCGCTTGACTCTCACATCAGTGTGAGGGTTGAGACTGTGCGTCCGTTCATGCCTGGAGGAAAAATCGTGACTACCCGAGTGCTGATCCGCTGGCTGCTGGCCGTGGTCTGGTGGGCGACGCCGTTCGCGTTGGCGTACGACGCGGCGGCCGCGCCGCTCAGCTATACCGTGACGTCGACGGACGGCGTGAAGCTGGCCGTTCAGGAAAGCGGCGACCCCGACGGCGTGCCGGTCATCCTGATTCACGGCCTGCTCGGCAGCCGCCTGAACTGGGACGCGCAGGTCGCGAGCCCCGAGCTGCGCGGATTCCGGATCATCACGTACGATCTGCGCGGCCACGGGCTGTCGGACAAGCCGTCCGGCGCGCGGCCGTATCGCGACGGAGGCCGCTGGGGCGACGATCTCGCCGCGGTGATCGACGGCGCGCATGCACGCAAGCCCGTCGTGGTCGGCTGGTCGCTCGGCGGCGTGGTGATCTCGAACTACCTTGCCAGATACGGCGACCGCGCGATCGCGGGGGCCGTGTACGTCGACGGCGTGGTCGAGCTCGCGCCGGGCCAGATCGTCGATCACCCGGACGTGTACCGCGACATGAATGCGCCGGACCTGAAAACGCATCTCGACGGCGAGCGCACGTTCGTCGGTCTGTGCTTCAACCGCCGGCCGGATGCCGCCACGTTCGAGCGGTTGCTCGCCAATGCCGCGATGGCGTCGTGGGACATGCAAAAGGCCATCCCGACGATGTCGGTATTCGCCGCGGCGGGGCTCGGCCACGCGCGCGTGCCGCTGCTCTTCATCTACGGCGGCCGCGATGCACTGGTCGATACGCCCACGACGCTGGCTCGCGCGGCCGAGCTGAATCCGCGCATCGCCAGCAAGGTGTATGCGGAGTCGGGGCACGCACCGTTCATCGAGGAAGCCGAGCGGTTCAATCGCGATCTGGCCGCGTTCGTGCGGTCGGTGTCCGCGCGATGAAGTCGTGTGCGGCGCCGGCCGGCGATGTCAGTCCGGCGTGGCCGGGATCCCCGCCGTGTCGCCGGCCGCCCGATCGTGAAAGCGCTGGAACGCATCGAGCAGCCGCGCGCGCAGCGCGGCCAGCGACGGATCGCGCCGATCGCGCGGCCGCGCGATGTCGACGTGGAGTTCGTCGTCGACGCGGCCCGGGTTCGGCGCGAGCATCAGCACGCGATCGCCGAGATACAGCGCCTCGTCGAGATCGTGCGTGACGACGATCGCGGCCATCCGGTGCCGCTGGACGACATCGAGCAGCAGCGTCTGCAGGCGCATCCGGGTGATCGCGTCGACCGCGCTGAACGGCTCGTCGAGCAGCAGCAGATCCGGCTCGCCGAACAGCCCGCGCGCGATCGCGGCGCGCTGCGCCATTCCGCCCGACAACGTGGCCGGCAGTTGCCGTGCGACGCCGGCCAGACCGACTTCGTCGAGCAAGCGCGCGAGGCTCGGGTCGCGTCCGCCCCGCGCGCCGGCCGCGAAGCCGACGTTGTCGGCGATCGACAGCCACGGCAGCAGCCGCGGCTCCTGAAAGATCACGCCGACGCGCGCGGACGGCCCGGCGAGCGCGCTGCCGTCGAGCGTCACGCTGCCGCGGAAGTCCGCGTCGAGGCCGGCGACGATCCGCAGCAGCGTGCTCTTGCCGCAGCCGCTCGGGCCGACCACGCAGACGATCTCGCGTGGCGCGACCTGCAACGCGACGTCGGCGAGGACCGTGCGATCGCCATACAGCTTGCGGGCGATCCGCAGGTCGAGCAGCGGCGCGGCGAGGCCGGCCGCCGGGCGGCCGGAAGGAGATAGCACGGCCCGCGCAACTTTATGACGCACGCCGATTAATTTATCGGTTTATATCGCTTGGGATTGCCGGGCCTGGAGAACAGAATTTCCGGTGCCGGCAAGCGACGCATTCGACGACGGCCGGAACGCATTCGTTCGACGGCCCGGGCCGCGATGCCCCTGTCGCGGCGGCCGGCATCCTGCAAACTTCGCCGCTCATTCGCCGGCCATCCGGCGACACACTAAGGAATCCGATGAGTTCGATCGACCTGAGCCCCGTTACGCCGGTTTCTTCCCCCATCCGCTCGGCCAGCGACGTCGCGCGCCTGATCAACACGGTCGACAGTTCGGTCAGCCATGCACGGATGATCGTGCTGCTGGCGCTCGGCGGCGTGTTTCTCGACGCGTACGACCTGACGACGCTGTCCTACGGCATCGACGACGTGACGCGCGAATTCGGGCTGACGCCCGCGCTGACCGGGCTCGTCGGGTCGGCGATCATGATCGGCACGATCTTCGGCAGCCTGATCGGCGGGTGGCTGACCGACCGGATCGGCCGCTACCAGGTATTCATGGCCGACATGCTGTTCTTCGTGGTCGCGGCGATCGCGGCCGGGCTCGCGCCGAACGTCTGGGTGCTGATCGCCGCCCGCTTCGTGATGGGGCTCGGCGTCGGCATCGACCTGCCGGTCGCGATGGCGTTTCTCGCGGAATTCTCGAAGTTCAACGGCCGCGGCAACAAGGCGTCGCGGCTCGCCGCGTGGTGCCCGATGTGGTACGTCGCGTCGTCGGTGTGCTTCCTGCTGATCTTCGGCCTGTACTTCCTGCTGCCGGCCGAGCATGCGGGATGGCTGTGGCGTGCGTCGCTGATCTTCGGTGCGGTGCCCGCGCTCGTCATCATCCTGTTCCGCAACCGCTTCATGAACGAATCACCGCTGTGGGCCGCGAATCAGGGCGATCTGGCCAACGCCGCGCGCATCCTGCGCCAGTCGTACGGCATTCACGCGCACGAAGCGCAGGACGTGCGACGCGAGCCGAGCCCGCCGCCGGTGCGGATTCGCGTGCTGTTCCGGCGCCCGTATCTCGGGCGCACGATCGTCGCCAGCGTGATGAACCTGTGCATCCCGTTCGAATACACGGCGATCGCGTTCTTCCTGCCGTCGATCCTGTCGCAATTTCTCGGCGCGGGCGTGTTTGAGACGATCGCGGCATCGCTCGCATTGAACGTGCTGTTCGCGTTCACCGGCGGCTTGCTCGGCATGCGTCTCGCATATCGGTATGCGTCGCGTCATGTCGCGATCGCGGGGTTCGCGCTGCAAACGGTCGCGCTCGTCGCGCTTGCGCTCGCAGGCCATCCGCACGGGGCGATCGCGGTCGGTGTCGTGTTGCTGATGCTCGGTACGTGGTTGTTCGCCGAAGGCTTCGGCCCCGGCGCGCAGATGATGATCTATCCGACGCTGTCGTATCCGGCCGCGATCCGCGGCACCGGTGTCGGCTTCGGGCGGTCGCTGTGCGGCATCGGCCAGGCGCTCGCGCTGTTCGCGCTGCCGATCCTGCAAGCCCGCCTCGGCACCGACATGTTCTGGGTCGTCGCGATCAGCGCGGTCACGCCGATCGTGTTCCTGCTGATCGTGCGGTACGAACCGACGGCGCACGACGTCGACGACGAAAGCGCGGCGTAAGCGCTGACCGGGGCGCTCGCCGTTGCCCCGGAAAATACGCACGGCTTCGTCGGACTGCACGAAGCCGTTTGTGGTGAAGCTGAAGCCGGTCGCCGCGCGAATGCGGACAGCCCGGCTTCGACGTTGTTGGACGTGCCGTTAAGCGCTGACCGCTTCGCGCTCGGCCGCGCGCTTGACCTGTTCGATATCGCGAAACCGCGCGGCCGGATGCTCGTCAGGCAACCGCGCCGAACCGCCGAACAATTTCTCGCGCAGCGTGCCCGGCGCATACGCGGTCGGATACACGCCGCGGCGCTGCAACTCCGGCACGAGATAGCGCACGACGTCCTCGAAGGTTTCATGCGCGACCGCATACGCGAGATTGAAGCCGTCCACGTCGGTCGCCGCCACCCATTCCTGCAGGATGTCCGCGACGGTCGCCGCCGACCCGACGAATACCGGGCCCATCCCGCCGATGCCGCCCCAGGCCGCCAGCGCCTCGATCGTCCACGCGGTGTCGCCGCCCGACAGGTGCTCGACCGCCGATACGATCGCGTTCGTGTCGACGCGCCGGACGGGATCGGTCGGCGCGTACTGGCCGAAGTCGATGCCGGTCCAGCCCGACATGAACACCAGCGAGCCGTCGTACGACACGTAGCGCCGATACTCGTCGAACTTGGCCTGCGCCTTCTCGTCGGTCTCGTCGACAATCACCGTCACGAGGTTGTAGATCAGCACCTTCGCCGGGTCGCGCCCGGCGGCCGCGGCCTGTGCACGCACGTCGGCCACGTAGCGCGCGAGCTGGTCGCGGGTCGGCGCGGCGACGAACACGCATTCGGCGTGCCGCGCGGCGAACGCCTTGCCGGGGCCCGACGCGCCGGCCTGGAACAGCACCGGCGTGCGTTGCGGCGACGGCTCGCACAGGTGATAGCCGGGCACGTCGAAGAAGCGGCCCTTGTGGCCGATCTCGTGCACTTTCTCCGGATGCGTGAACACGCGGCCGTCGCGGTCGCGCACCACCGCGCCGTCTTCCCAACTGCCCTCGAACAGCTTGTACAGCACCTCGACGTACTCGGCCGCGACCGCATAGCGGTCGTCGTGCGTGCGCAGCCCGTGATCGCCGACGTTCTTCGCGCCGCTCTCCAGATACGACGTGACGATGTTCCACGCGAGCCGGCCCTTCGTGTGATGGTCCGCGGTCGACAGCCGGCGCGCGAACGTGTACGGGTGCTCGAACGTCGTCGACGCGGTGATGCCGATGCCGAGATGCTCGGTCGCCATCGCGATCGGCGCGGCCAGTTGCAGCGGATCGTTGACCGGGATCTGCGCGGCCTGGTGCAGCGCGTGATAGTTGCTGCCCTTGTACACGTCGTAGTAGCCGATCACGTCCGCGATGAAGATCGCATCGAAGATCCCGCGTTCGAGCACGCGCGCAAGGTCGGTCCAGTAGTCGAGATCCTTGTACTGCCACGAGCGGTCGCGCGGATGCGCCCACAGGCCGGGCGACTGGTGACCGACGCAGTTCATCTCGAACGCGTTGAAGCGGATGGTCTTGCTCATCGCGCGGCTCCGGTTTCCGCACCGCCGCCCGCACTGTTACCCACGCGCCACACGAACGGCGGAGTGCGGCCGTTGATGATCCAGTCGCCGACGATGCGCGCCTTGTACACGAGCGGATTGTGCGACGACACCGTGCGTGCGTTGCGCCAGTGGCGATCGAGCGCGGTCGTGCTGCGGGTCGCGGATGCGCCGAGCGCGTCGAACAGGCGCGTCGCCGCGCGCAGCACGAGTTCGGACACGACGAGCTGGCTCTGCGCGGATTCGATTTCGGCCGCGACGTTCGCGGCCTGCTCGGCCGCTTCATCGCCGCCGAAGCGCGCTTCATAGGCTTGCTGAAGCGGCTGCGCGGCGCGCAGCGCGAGCGCGTCGGCCGCGTACGCCCATGACGCGATCTCGCCGATCACCTGCTGCAGCTGTGCATCGTCGCCGGCCCGCTGCGCATTGCCGTGGCTGTACACGCGCGTGCGGTTGCGCACGAGCTCGCCCGCATCGCGCACGATCGCGTGGCCGATACCGGCCAGCGTCGCGACGTGGAACAACTGGTAGAACGCGGTCTGGTACTTGAAGCGGCGCGCGAAATCGATCACGTTGTCCGCGTCAACCGCCGCGTTCTCGAAACGCGTCGTGCCGCTGCCGGTGGTGGTCTGGCCGAAGCCGTCCCAGTCGTCGTCGCGGATCACGCCCGGCTGCGCGGTCGCGACGGCGACGATCACGTCGCTGCCGTCGTGCGCGCGCTGCGCGAACACGTCAATCCAGTCGGCGAACAGGCTGCCGGTGCTGTAGAACTTCCGGCCGTTCAGCACGAGCCGGCCGTTCTGCTCCGACACCTTCGTGACGGTCTGGCCGAGCGGCACGTCGCCGGCTTCCGACCACGCATTGCCGACGAGCTGGCCGCTCGCGAAGCGGTCGAACCAGGTCGTGCGCTGCGGCCCGGCCGGTGCATTGAGCCAGTCCTCGACGAACGCGAAGTGCCCGCGCAATGCCTGCGGCAAATTGGAATCGGCGGCGGCGAGCTCGGTCAGCAGCCGGAACAACTGCGGCAGCGATGCGCCGGCGCCGCCGGCGCTCACAGGCAAACGTATCGCGCCGAAGCCGGCCGATTTGAGCCAGCCGATCGCCTCGTGCGGCAATTCGCGGCGGCGATCGCGCTCGGCGGTGCCGGCGGCAATGCGCTCGAAGATCGGCCGGAACCGGCTCGCGAGTGCATCGTAATCGGTACCGGTGGAAAGGTCGGGAACTGCGTGCGATGAAGTCATGCGGATTTCCTCGAAGGGCGTGGCCGTTTGCGCCGGGAGCCCAGTATAGGAAGCGCGACGCGGGCGTTCCAATAACGGATTCTCGGATCGTTATCGTCGCTGCGTATTACCGTCGCTGCGCGACACGTATCGACGTTCCGGCATCGATTGCGACGTCAAAACGCGCAATCGCCTTCGCCATTCGCGCATCGTTTGTTATCCAAAGGAATATCGTTTCGAGAATCGCTCGGTTTTCCCGCCCGCGCGGCGCTGCTAGATTGAATGCTTTGACCATTCGACAGGAGAGCCCGATGTCAGACACGAGCGCGACGATTCAGGAACGGCCGGCCGATGCACGACCGCAGGCAGCCCGCGTGATCGCCGACGACGCGGAGGCGATCGAGGTCGCGCAGGCGCTGGCGCAACGCCTGGCGCAAGGGGCCGCCGAACGCGACCGCGAGCGCCGCCTGCCGCGCGAGGAAATCGAATGGTTCTCGCAGTCGGGGCTGTGGGCGATCACGGTGCCGAAGGCATACGGCGGCGCGGGCGTATCGCATGTGACGCTTACCGAGGTGATCAAGATCGTCGCCGCGGCCGATGCGTCGCTCGGGCAGCTTCCGCAGAATCACTTCGGGCTCGTCGACGTGATCACGCTCGTCGGCACCGACGCGCAGAAGCGTCATTTCTTCGCCGAAGTGCTGAGCGGCAAGCGGTTCGGCAACGGCTTCTCGGAGAAGGGCACGAAGCACGTGCTCGACCTGAAGACGCGCGTGCGCCGCGACGGCGACGACTATGTCGTCGACGGCACCAAGTTCTACTCGACCGGGGCGCTGTTCGCGCACTACGTGCCGGTGCTCGGGCTCGACGACGCGCGGCAGGCATGGCTTGCGTACGTGCCGCAACCGACGCCCGGGCTGACCGTGATCGACGACTGGTCGGGATTCGGGCAACGCACGACCGCGAGCGGCACGGTCGTGCTCGACGCGGTGCGCGTGCCGGCGTCGCACGTGCTGCCCGCGCAGCGCGTGTCGGACGTGCCGACGCTCAACGGCCCGCTGTCGCAGATCATCCAGGCGGCGATCGACGCGGGTATCGCGAAGGCGGCCATCGACGATACGCTCGCGTTCGTGCGGACCCGCGCGCGGCCGTGGGTCGACAGCGGCGTCGAGCGGGCCTCGGACGACCCGCTGACGATTCGCGAAATCGGCCGCCTGCACATCCAGCTGCATGCGGCCGACGCGTTGCTCGAACGCGCGGCGCGCACGCTCGACGAGATCACGGCAAAGGGCGACGTGACCGAGGACGACGTCGCGCGGGCGTCGGTGGCGGTGGGCGAAGCGAAGGTGCTGACGACCGAGGTCGCGCTGCTCGCGGGCGAGAAGCTGTTCGAGCTGGCCGGCACGCAATCGACGCTCGCCGAGCACAACTTCGACCGCCATTGGCGCAACGCGCGCACGCACACGCTGCACGATCCGGTGCGCTGGAAGTATCACCTCGTCGGCAACTACTATCTGAACGGCGCACGCCCGGCGCGCCATGCGTGGAATTGACACGCGGGCGGCAAGCGGCTCGTCCGGCCGCCGCGCATCGCGTTAGCGGTCGGACGCCAGCAGCGCGTGGGTCAACCCCCGCGCGATGCCGTCGAGCGTGAAGCCCAGTGCGCCGATCACGACGATCACCGCGGTCAGTTCCGCATACGCGAGCCGGTCGCGCGTGTCGAGGATCAGGTAGCCGAGGCCCGCGTTGACGCCGAGCATCTCGGCCGGCACCAGCACGATCCACAGGATGCCGATCGCGAGCCGGATGCCGTTGAGCAGCGGCCCCGCGATGGCGGGCAGCACGATATGCACCAGCAGCTCGCGGCGGGTGGCCGCGAGGCTTGCGCCGAGCTGCAGCCAGCGCCGGTCGATCTGCGCGACGCCGGCCGCCGTGCTCATCAGCACCGGCCACAACGCGGCGAACCCGAGCAGGAAGTAGATCGCGCGATCGCCGATGCCGAACGACATGACCGCGAGCGGCATCCACGACAGCGGCGACACCATGCGCAGAAACTGGAACGTCGGCGACAGCATCCGCTCGACCCATCGCACGCGGCCGAGCAACAGCCCGAGCGGGACGCCGGCCAGCAGCGCCGCGCCGAGCCCGACGCCGATGCGTCGCAGGCTGACGAGCGCGTGTTCGACGAGATGATCGTCCGCGCACAGCGACCGCAGGCTGGCGAGCGCGCTGTCCGGCGCGAACTGCCGGCCGAGCGAGCCGGGCTCGGTCAACGCGTGGATCGCGGCCCACCAGACGACGATCGTCGCCACGAGCCCGGCCACGCCGAGCCATCGCGCGGCCGCGCGTGCCGGGTAGCGGGAGCCGCCGGCCCGGCGCGTGTCGGGTGCGGACGAGCGGCGGGAGGCGAGCGCATCAGACAACGATGATCTCCTCGCGCTGGAACGCGCCCGACTGACCGAAAGCGGTCAGCCCGCCGACCGCGTCGATGCTCTTGCGCACGAACCGGTCGTCGACGAGATCCCGGGCCGCGAACGCCGGGTCCAGCGACGCGAGGAAGGCGCCGTCGCCGTCGACCACCGTGCGCTTCAGCCGCTGAACCAGCGCCTCGGTATAGCTCGGGAACGGATACGGCTGGAAGTCGATCCGCTTCGCGTGCCAGTCGGCATGGCGGATCGCGCCGCTCGCCCGATAGGTGTCGGCCAGCGACGACGACGGCACCAGCACGCGGTCGAGCGACGCGAGCGTATGCGGCGAATAGCGGTGCGTGCCGTCCTTCGACAGCAACTGCGCGGTTTCCTGCGGATGCGTGCGCGCCCACAGCTGCGCCTTCACGATCGCGTTGACGACCTTTTGCGACCACGCGGGGCGCTGCGTCAGATCGTGCTCGTGCATGAACACGACGCAGCATGCATGGTTCTTCCAGACATCGCCGGTGAAGCGCAGGATCTTGCCGATCTTCATCAGTTCCGCGGTCGCGTTGAACGGCTCCGCGACGATATACCCGGCGATCTGGCGCGCGGCGAGCGCGGGCAGCATGTCCGACGGCGCCATCACGACGAGGTTGACCTCGTTCGCCGCGGGCGTGCCGCGCCGCTTGAGCACGGGCACGAGCCCTTGCTGACGCAGCAGGTCCTGCAGCACGACGTTGTGAATCGAGTACCAGAACGGAATCGCGACGGTCTTGCCGCCGAGATCGCGCAGCGAATCGATGTCGGGCGCGACCGTGAGCCCGGAGCCGTTCACGTGGTTCCATGCGACGACCTTCGCTGGCGCGCGGCTGCCGTAGCGCGCCCAAAGCGTCATCGGCGACAGCAGATGCACGACGTTGACCTGGCCCGACAGGAACGCCTCGACGAGCTGCGCCCAACTGCGCAGCAGCTTCGGTTGCTCGACGGTCAGGCCTTCGGACGCGAAATAGCCGTTGTTGTGGGCCACCAGCAACGGGGCCGCGTCGGTGATCGGCAGATAGCCGATCCGGACCGGCGCATCCGGTTCGGCCGCGGCGTGCGCGTTCGCCATCGAAAGCAACGGGGCGGCGCCCGTCGCGGTGAACAGGGCCGCGAGCTTCAGCCATTCGCGGCGCGACATCGGAATCTGGCACATGGATAGGCGGGTCAGGTCAGTCAGTTCAGGGAATGAAGTTCGGACGCGTGCGGGCGCTTCATGCCGGCCTGCAACGCCTCCAGGATGTCGATGCGCATCGTGCCGAGTTCGCTGACGAATGCGTCGCGCGGATGCGGGAAATCGACCCGCCACGCGTCGATGAAGCGCCCTTGCGTGCCGAGCAGCACGATGCGATCGGCCACGAGCAGCGCTTCGTCGATGTCGTGGGTCACGAGCACCGTCGCGCAGCGTGTCGTCGACACGATGTTCACCAGCAACTGTTGCATCGCGGCGCGCGTGACTTCGTCGAGCGCCGAGAACGGCTCGTCGAGCAGCAGCGCGTGCGGCTGACGCGCGAGTGCACGCGCCAGCGCCGCGCGCTGCGCCATCCCGCCGGAGAGCTGGGCCGGGCGCAGCGACGCGGCGGCTTCGAGCCCGACCGCACGCAGCGCCGCGCGGACGCGCTCGCGTTGCTGATCGCGCGTGAGCCGAGCCTGATGCGCGAAGGCGAGGCCGAACGCGACGTTCTTTTCGGTCGACAGCCACGGCAGCAGGCACGGGTCCTGAAACGCGATCGCGATCCGCGGGTGCGGGCCCCGCAGCGTCGTGCCGTCGAGCGACACGGTGCCGGATTGCGGTTGCTCCAGCCCGGCCAGTGCGCGCAGCAGGCTCGACTTGCCGGTCCCGCTCGGGCCGATCAGCGCGACGATTTCGCCGCGATCGACCGACAGCGAGACATCGGCAAGGACGGTATTGCGCCGCTCGCCGTCGTAGCCGAGCGTCAGATGGCGCGCGTCCAGCAGGGGGGCCGTCATGCGGCGATGCTCCGCGTCTGCGCGGCGAGTTGCGCCTTCAGCTGCACCACGCTCGGCGTGACGATCGGAATGAACGCCGCTTCGCGCCAGCGTCGCTCGAAGCCGAGCCCCGCATCGCGCAGATAGCCGCGGCCGCCGCTTGCTTCGAGTTCGAGGTTCACGGCGGTGGCCACGTGCGTCGCGAGCGCGATGCGCAGCTCGAACAGGCGATTCGGGTGCAGGCGCAGGCTGCCGTCGGCGATGCCGGACGACAGTTGCGCGCATGCGGCGGCCAGTCCGGCCGCGCAGGATTCGACTTCGGGGCCGAGAATGCCGCGCGTCGTCTCGGCCGCGCGTCGCGCTTCGGCCAGCGCGCGCCGCGCGAGCCCGATCGACAGCCCGCACTGCAAGCCGAGGAAGGCCGGTCGCACCGCCGGCAGGAACGTTTGCGCATCCGGATGGATCAGCCACGCGGTGTCGCTCGGCACGTCGTCGAGATGCAGCGCGGCGGTGTTGCTGCCGCGCAGCGCGATCAGGTCGAGATCCGTGCTGCGTGTCAGGCCGGGCGCGTCATCGGGAATCGCGACGATCGCGGACGGCCTGCCGTCGCCGAACGCAACCGCGGCCGCCACGACGAACCGTTCCGTGCGCAGGTTCGTCACCCACGCCATCCTGCCCGTGAGCCGCCAGTCGTCTGCGCTTTCCGCGTGCGGCGTCGCGTCGATCTGAAGCGACTCGATGCCGGACAGATACTTCATCGCGTTCGACAGGCCGCTCGCTCCCGCGCAACGGCCGTCGAGCAGCGCCGGCAGCCAGCGCTCGCGCAGCGCGGCGTTCGGGCTTTGCAGCAGGTATTCGATGAAGCTGCGCTGGCCCCACAGCACGAAGGCCGCGGTCAGCGAACGTTCGGCCACCGCGGCGATGCCCGCGATGGCGTCCGTGGTCGTCCCGCCCGCGCCGCCGAGGCTCGCCGGCACGCCGGTCCGGAACAGGCCGGCCGCCGCGAGACGCGGCACGACGTCCGCCTTCAGCGCGGCGCTCGTGTCGAGCTGCGTGGCGTTCGCGTCGAGCCAGTCGGCGAGCGACGCGTCGAGTGCGGGCGCCGTCAGGCGGCCTGTGTCCGGGGTTCCCATCGGTATGCGGCCAGTTCGGGGTTGAGTTCGTTGCGCGCCAGGTTGTTCGCGAAGTTGCACAGCGTCGCGAGGCTCACGCCCAGCACCACTTCGAGCGCGTTCGCTTCGGTGAAGCCGGCGGCCAGGAATGCGTCGAGCGCGTCGTCGGTCACGCCGCCGCGCGTCGCGATCACGGCGCGCGTGAAGGCCGCGACCGCGTCGAGCCGCGGATCGGCAACCGGCTCGCCGTCGCGCAGTGCGTCGACGTCGGCGCGATCGACATGGGCTTTCTTCAGCGCGGCGGCGGTGTGTCCGGCCACGCAGAACGCACAGCCGTGGACGGCGGCCGCGGTGATCTGCACGGCTTCGCGCTCGGCGAACGTGAGGCCCGCGCGGCTGTTGATCTCCGCGACGGTCAGATAGGTTTCGAGCGCGACCGGCGCATTCGCGAGCGAGCGCACGAGGTTCGGCAGGAAACCGTTCGCGCGCTGCGACTTTTCCAGGAAAGGCTGGCTGGGTGCGGGCGCGGTTTCGACGGTAGGCAAGGGCAGGCGGCTCACAGGATTCTCCGGAGGGGCAGTGCGATCATTGTCGAGGCGGCGCCCCCGCCGGACAATGCGCGAACATCCGCGATTCCTGTGCGTTCGTCCCGCGTCGTGCGTTTCGACGGCGCGCCGGCCCGCCGGCTAGTGCAGGCGCGCCGCCGATTGCGACGCGTCGTCGCGCCCGCGCCGCCACGCGCCGGGCTGCATGCCCATCGTGCGCTTGAACGCATGCGCAAAGGCCGACTCCGACTGATAGCCGACGAGTTCGCCCGCACGCGAAATCGGCAGGCCCTGTTCCAGCAGGTCTGCCGCGAGCCGCATCCGCACCAGCGTGACGAACTGCATCGGCGGATGGCCGGACGCTTCGCTGAAGTGCTTGCAGAACGCGGTGCGGGACATGTTCGCGAACGCGGCCATCGAGTCGGTGGTCCACGCGTCGGCGGGCGCGTCGATGATCGCGGCGACGAGCGTGCCGAAGCCGGTCCGCTGCATCAGCGACGCGAGCCCGCTGGCCACGGTATCGTGCCCGGCGGCGTCCCGTACCGCGTAGAACAGCAGCAGTTCGACCAGCTTGTCGATCAGCGGGGACGGCGCGTCGACGCCGTGACGGCCTTCGGCGCGAATCAGCTCGAACAGCCCGTGGATGCCGCGATAGGCGTCGTCGCCGCGCCGCACGATCAGGTACTCGGGGAAGAGCGACACGATCGCGCGCGACACGGTGGAGTGGAATTCGATGAAACCGCAGGCAAGGCCGACGCTGCCGTCGACCGACGCGTCGAGCGGTTGCATCGACCCGCGTCGCTTGAGCGGGTGGCTGCCCGCGACCGCGCAGGCCTGCGGGTTGACCGGGCTCGGCGACAGCCCGTGCGGCACGTCGCGCAACAGAAAGACGGCTTCACCGGCGGCAACCGGAATGCTGTCCCGCCCGTCGGCGAAGTGAAGCCATGCCGATCCATGCAGGAGGATGTGGAAGCTCGCCTTCGCACGGCCGGCGGTGGACGCCTGCCAGTCGCCGCAATACTGGCCGACGTGGAAAAGCTGGCTTTTCGGCTCCAGGCTGGACAGCAGCCAATGGACGACCTTGTCTGTTTGCGCGGACATTCCGATGCTGGAGGATGGGTGACGCGCCCATGCTACGGGCTGCGCCGCGCCGCTCAAACCAACGAATCGTAGAAAGCATTTTCCTGCCGTCGCAATGTCACGCGAGGCGGCGCGGCATCGCGATCGGCCGGAATTCGCACGGCGTTACCCGGGCGCCGGCGATGCAGCCCACCCGCTATGCATGCACCCCCACCCGATACCGCGTGGTCTGTCGATACACGTCGCCCGGATGAACGATCACGTCGTCGCGCAGCCCGTCCATGTTGACCTGATTCGGGAACCCGCCCGCCTCGACGCACAGCGCCGCGTGCCGCACGCACGGCGTGCCGCCGCTCACGCGCAGGCCGTCGAGATAATTGCCCGTATAGAGCTGCAGGCCGCGCTGATCGGTCGATACGGTCAGCTCGCGGCCGCTTTCCGGATCGTAGATTCGCGCGACGGGCCGGACTTCGCGCGCGCCGTTGCCGACGACGTAGCAGTGATCGAAGCCGCGCGCCCGCGCCAGTTGCGCATGCGGCCAGTCGAGGCGCGCGCCGAGCGGCGCGCTTTGCCGGAAATCGAACGCCGTTCCCGTCACGTCGGCCGTGCCGGTCGGGATCAGCGCGTCGTCCACTTCGAGGAATGCGTCGGCGTCGATGTGCAGCAGATGGCCGCGCACGTCGCTGCCCGCGCGCCCGTTCAGGTTGAAGTAGCTGTGATTCGTCAGGTTCAGCGGCGTCGGCGCGTCGGTCCACCCCGTGTAGTCGATCGTCAGCGTGCCGTCGTCGTCGAGCGTGTAGCGCACCTGCACGCTCACGTTGCCGGGGAAGCCCGCGTCGCCTTCCGGCGAATCGAGCCGCAGCGTGAGCCCGCCGCCATCGTCGAGCACGTCCCACCGCGCGCGATGAAAGCCGTTCGCGCCGCCGTGCAGCAGGTTGCCGTTCTCGTTGCGGTCGAGCAGGTAGTCGACGCCGTCGAGCGTGAAGCGCGCGCCGGCGATCCGGTTCGCCCAGCGGCCGACCGTCGCGCCGAGATAGGCGCCGGATGCGAGGTATTCGGCCGGCGTGTCGTGCGCGAGCACGATATCGGCCAAGCGCCCCGTGCGGTCGGGCGCGAGCCACGACACGACGGTCGCGCCGAGGTCGCTGACGACGACGCGCATTCCGTGCGCATTGCGCAGCGTATAGCGCCGCACGGGCTCGCCGTCGGGCAACGTGCCCCACGGCTCGGCGTGCACGCGTGCGACGCCGGGCGTCAGGTATGAGGAATCGGTATCGATATGCATGAGTGGAGGTCGGGTGGGCGGCGGGCGTCAGTTCGTGGCGGCCGCGCGTTCCTGATATTCGCGCGGCGTGCAGCCGAGTTCCCGCCGGAACACCGCGTACATGTATTGCAGCGACGTGAAACCGCAACGGATCGCGACTTCGGCGCTCGACGCCTGCCGGCCGGCAAGCAGCGCCTGCGCGGCTTCGAGCTTGTGGCGCAGGATCTCCTGGTGCACGGTGCGCTGCAGTTCGCGCCGGAAGTGCTCCTCGAGCAGCGAGCGCGACACGCCGACATAGTCGGCGACCTGTTCGGTCTTGATCCCCTGGCACGCGTACTGGCGGATGAAATGCCGCGCGCGCATCACGTGCGGGCTCGCCAGCGGCTGGTGGCGCGTCGATTCGAGCACGTTGATGCCGACCGGCGGCACGAGAATGCGCTGCCCGGGAAAGCGCGCGCCGCGCAGCATCCGGTGCAGTAGATGCGCGGCGGTGCGGCCCATTTCCTCGGTGCCCTGGATCACCGACGACAGCGGAATGCGCGTCAGCGTGCGCGTGAGCGGATCGTTGTCGATGCCGATGATCGCGACCTGTTCCGGCACCGCGATGCCGGCGATCAGGCAGGCCTGCAACAGATGCCGCGCGCGTGCATCGGTCACCGCGATCACGCCGACGGGCTTCGGCAGCGCATGCAGCCAGCCGATCAGTTGCTCGATCGCGTGATTCCAGCCCGACGCGCTCGTCGACAGCCCGCGATAGATCGGCGCGTCGAGCCCGTCCGCGCGCGCGAGCCGGTCGAACGCGAGCTCGCGCTGCTGCGCCCAGCGGTTCTCCTGCGCGACCGGCAGGCTGTACATCGCGAAGTGCGCGAGCCCCGCGCCGATCAGGTGCGTATACGCGAGCGACACGAGCTTCGCGTTGTCCGTCGCAATATATGGGACATCGTCCGGGTATTGCGCCGGGTCCTCGTACGACGAGCCGATCGCGACGATCGGCAGCGGCGAGCCGGCGAGCGCGTCGGCGACGGCCGGATCGTCGAAGTCGGCGATGATGCCGTCGCCGTCGAAACGCTCGATGCCGGTGAGCCGGCAGCGGAAATCGTCTTCGAGGAACAGGTCCCACACGACGCGCGTCGTGTGCAGGTACTGGCCGATGCCGCTGATGATCTCGCGGTCGTAGACCTTGTTCGCGTTGAACAGCAGCGCGATGCGGTGCGGTGTCTGGGCGGAAGGGGCGCGTGTCATCTCGGTGTCGGGGCGCGCCTTGC
This sequence comes from Burkholderia sp. AU44665, assembly GCF_030504405.1. Taxonomy (NCBI): domain Bacteria; kingdom Pseudomonadati; phylum Pseudomonadota; class Betaproteobacteria; order Burkholderiales; family Burkholderiaceae; genus Burkholderia; species Burkholderia sp. AU44665. Next base: position 47,430 of record NZ_JAUJRI010000032.1, read on the forward strand.
GGGCGCGGTGCCATTGTCTCCGGGGCGCGCCCGGGACGGCGGCGCGCGGGTTGGTGTACGGCGATTGTAGGACGGAACGCGCGCCGCACGCAGCGGCTGGCAAGAAACATCAAGCGTGCTGCGCAATTTCGCAATTGCCGGGCGGCAGGCGCGGGGGCACGATCCAGCCAACCGAATTCGGCCGCGTGCGTCGTCGCGATGCACGTTGCGCCGCAACAAGAACCTGCACGGAGACGCCATGTCGTATTTCGAACACATTCCCGCGATTCGCTACGAAGGCCCGCGGTCGGACAATCCGCTCGCCTATCACCATTACGACCCCGAGCGGCGCGTGCTGGGCAAGACGCTCGCCGAGCATCTGCGGATCGCGGTCTGCTACTGGCACACGTTCGTGTGGCCGGGCCACGACATCTTCGGGCAGGCCGCGTTCCAGCGGCCGTGGCAGCAGCCGGGCGACGCGCTCGAGCGCGCGCGGCAGAAGGCCGATGCGGCGTTCGAGTTCTTCACGAAGCTCGGCACGCCGTTCTATACGTTCCACGACACCGACGTCGCGCCGGAAGGCGACAGCCTGCGCGAATACGCGGCCAATTTCGCGCGCATGGTCGACTATCTCGGCGAGCGCCAACAGGCGAGCGGCGTGCGGCTGCTGTGGGGCACCGCGAACCTGTTCTCGCACCCGCGCTTCGCGGCCGGCGCCGCGACGAACCCGAACCCCGACGTGTTCGCGTGGGCCGCGACCCAGGTGTGCCATGCGCTCGACGCGACCCACCGGCTCGGCGGCGAAAACTACGTGCTGTGGGGCGGCCGCGAAGGCTACGAGACGCTGCTCAATACCGACCTGAAGCGCGAACGCGAGCAGTTCGCGCGCTTTTTGTCGATGGTCGTCGAGCACAAGCACCGGATCGGCTTCAAGGGCGCGCTGCTGATCGAGCCGAAGCCGCAGGAGCCGACCAAGCACCAGTACGACTACGACGTCGCGACCGTGCACGGCTTCCTCGTGCAGTACGGATTGCAGAACGAGATCCGCGTGAACATCGAGGCGAATCACGCGACGCTCGCGGGCCATTCGTTCCATCACGAGATCGCGAACGCATTCGCGCTCGGCGTGTTCGGCAGCGTCGACGCGAACCGCGGCGATCCGCAGAACGGCTGGGACACCGACCAGTTCCCGAACAGCGTCGAGGAGCTGACGCTCGCGTTCTACGAGATCCTGCGCCACGGCGGCTTCACGACCGGCGGGATGAACTTCGACTCGAAGGTGCGCCGCCAGAGCATCGACCCGGAAGACCTGTTCTACGGTCACGTCGGCGCGATCGACGTGCTCGCGCTCGCGCTCGAACGCGCGGCGGTGCTGGTCGAGAACGACCGGCTCGACGCGCTGCGCCGGCAGCGCTACGCGCAGTGGGACGACGCGTTCGGCCGCAAGATCCTGTCGGGCGGCTATACGCTGGAGTCGCTCGCGGCCGACGCGCTCGCGCGCGGCGTCGACCCGCGGCACGTGAGCGGCGCGCAGGAGCGGCTCGAGAACATCGTGAACCAGGCGATCTACGGGCTGCGCTGACGCCATGTACATCGGACTCGATCTCGGCACGTCCGGCGTGAAGGCGGTGCTGCTCGACCGCGACGGCGCGGTGCGCGCGAGCGCGAACCGCCCGCTGACGGTGAGCCGGCCGCAGTCGCGCTGGTCCGAACAGGCGCCGCGCGACTGGTGGGACGCCGCATGCGGCGCGCTCGCCGCGCTCGTGGCGGATGCACGCGCGGCCGGCATCGACCCGCGCGACATCCACGCACTCGGGTTGACCGGTCAGATGCACGGCGCGACGCTGCTCGATGCGCATGGCGACGTGCTGCGCCCCGCGATCTTGTGGAACGACGGCCGCGCGGACGCCGAGTGCGAGGAGCTCGAACGGCTCGCGCCCGCGCTGCGCACGGTGGCGGGCAACGTCGCGATGCCGGGCTTCACGGCGCCCAAGCTGCTGTGGGTGCGTCGGCACGAACCCGACGTGTTCGCGCGCATCGCCTACGTGCTGCTGCCGAAGGATTATCTGCGTTACCGGCTGACCGGCGCGTTCGCGACCGATCCGTCGGATGCCGCCGGCACGCTGTGGCTCGACGTCGCGAAGCGCGACTACGACGACACGCTGCTCGCTGCGTGCGGGCTGTCGCGCACGCAGATGCCGGCCGTGTTCGAGGGCAACGCGGTGACCGGCACGCTGCTGCCGGCCGTCGCGCGCGCGCTCGGATTGCGCGAGATTCCGGTGGTGGCCGGCGGCGGCGACAACGCGGCCGGCGCGGTGGGCGTCGGGATCGTGCGGCCCGGCGACGCGCTGCTGTCGCTCGGCACGTCGGGCGTGTATTTCGCGGTGTCGGACGGGTTTCGCGCGAATCCCGAATCGGCGGTGCACAGCTTCTGTCATGCGCTGCCCGATACGTGGCACCTGATGTCCGTGATGCTGAACGCGGCCGGCTGCGTCGACTTCACCGCGCAACTGGCCGGTTACGACGGCGTCGCGGCGCTGCTCGACGATGCGCAGACCCACGCACGCGAGAGCCGGCCGTGGTTCCTGCCGTACCTGAGCGGCGAGCGCACGCCGCACAACGACGTGAACGCGAAGGGCGTGTTCTACGGGCTCACGCCCGACACGCGGCGCGCGGATCTCGCGAACGCGACGCTCGAAGGCGTCGGCTTCGCGCTGCTCGACGGCATCGACGCGCTGCATGCGGCCGGGCTCGCGCCCGAGCGCATCACGGTGATCGGCGGCGGCTCGCGCAGCGCGTACTGGACGCAGATGCTCGCCGACCTGAGCGGCCGTGCGCTGACGCTGCGCGCGGGCGGCGAGATCGGGCCGGCGCTGGGCGCCGCGCGCCTCGCCCGTCTCGCGCTCGAACCGGATGCGGCGCTTGCCGACGTGTGCCCGCAGCCGAGCGTCGTCGCGGTGCGCGAGCCCGATGCCGGGCGGCACGCGTGGTATCGCGACGTGCGGCGGCCGACGTTTCGCGCGCTGTACCGTGCGCTCGAACCGGTATTCGCGACGGGCGCTTGACCGGCGGTGCGCCGGCGCGAACCCGCGCGCGGCAGTGACTCGATGCGGGCGGTGCAATCCGGCGGCCGCCCGCGATTCGTGAGGTGGTTCCATAACAAGGAGTGGAGACATGAAATCCGTGACGCGTCGTACCGTACTGAATTCCCTTGCCGGCGCCGCCGCGCTGGCGATGTTCGCGCTGGGCACGCCGCTCGCGCACGCGAGCAAGGACAAGCCCGAGATCGGCTTTTGCATCGACGACTTGCGCGTCGAGCGCTGGTCGCGCGATCGCGACTATTTCGTTGCAGCCGCAACCAAGCTCGGCGCGAAGGTGTCGGTGCAGTCGGCCGATGCGAGCGAGGCGCGGCAGATTTCCCAGATCGAGAACCTGATCTCGCGCGGCGTCGACGTGATCGTGATCGTGCCGTTCAACTCGAAGACGCTCGGCAACGTCGTGGCCGAAGCGCGCAAGGCCGGCATCAAGGTCGTGTCGTACGACCGCCTGATTCTCGACGCGGACGTCGACGCGTATATCTCGTTCGACAACGAGAAGGTCGGCGAGCTGCAGGCGCAGGGCGTGTTCGACGCGAAGCCGAAGGGCAACTACTTCCTGCTGGGCGGCGCGCCGACCGACAACAACGCGAAGATGCTGCGCGAAGGGCAACTGAAGGTGCTGAAGCCGGCGATCGACCGCGGCGACATCAAGGTCGTCGGTCAGCAGTGGGTGCCCGAGTGGAGCGCGTCGACCGCGCTGCGGATCGTCGAGGACGCGCTGACCGCGAACAACAACAAGATCGACGCGATCGTCGCGTCGAACGACGGCACGGCCGGCGGCGCGATTCAGGCGCTCGCCGCGCAGCATCTGGCCGGCAAGGTGCCGGTGTCCGGGCAGGATGCGGATCTGGCCGCGGTCAAGCGCGTGATCGCCGGCACGCAGACGATGACCGTCTACAAGCCGCTGAAGCTGATCGCGAGCGAAGCCGCGAAGCTTGCCGTCGATCTCGCGAAGGGGACGAAGCCCGCGTTCAATGCGCAATACGACAACGGGAAGAAGAAGGTCGATACGGTGCTGCTGCAGCCGACGCTGTTGACCAAGCGCAACGTCGACGTCGTCGTGAAGGACGGCTTCTATACCCAGGCCCAGCTGGCGAGCCAGTAAGCGGGCGACGGACGCGACGCGCGGCCGCCGCGACGGCGGCCGCGTTTACTGCGAGGCAATGAACGAATGACGGAACCCTTGCTGACGATGCGCGGCATCGTCAAGGCCTTCGACGGCGTGAAGGCGCTCGACGGCATCGACCTGAGCGTGCGCCCTGGCGAATGCGTCGGGCTGTGCGGCGAGAACGGCGCCGGCAAGTCGACGCTGATGAAGGTGCTGTCGGGCGTGTACCCGCACGGCACGTGGGACGGCGAGATCCGCTGGGAAGGCGCGCCGCTCGTCGCGTCCGGCGTGCGCGACACCGAGCGCGCGGGCATCGTGATCATCCATCAGGAGCTGATGCTCGTGCCCGAGCTGTCGGTGGCCGAGAACATCTTCCTCGGCAACGAGATCACGCTGCCGGGCGGGCGCATGCATTACGCGGAAATGGTGCGACGCTCTGAAGCGCTGCTGCGCGAGCTGCGGATCGACGCGATCAACGTCGCGCAGCCGGTGATGAACTACGGCGGCGGCCACCAGCAACTGATCGAAATCGCGAAGGCGTTGAACAAGCGCGCGAAGCTGCTGATCCTCGACGAGCCGTCGTCGTCGCTGAGCGCGTCGGAAACGCGCATCCTGCTCGACATCGTGCGGGACCTGAAGCGGCGCGGCGTCGCGTGCGTCTACATCTCGCACAAGCTCGACGAGATCGACGCGGTGTGCGACACCGTGACCGTGATCCGCGACGGCCGCCACGTCGCGACCGAACCGATGGCCGCGCTGACCACCGACCGGATCATCGCGATGATGGTCGGCCGCGAGATCCGCGACCTGTATCCGCGCGAGCCGCACGAGATCGGCGACGTCGTGCTCGACGTGCATCACGTCACCTGCCACGACGTGACGAATCCGCGCCGCAAGCGTGTCGACGACGTGTCGTTCAGCGTGCGGCGCGGCGAGATTCTCGGCGTTGCCGGGCTGGTCGGCGCGGGCCGCACCGAGCTGATGCAGGCGATTTTCGGTGCGTATCCGGGCGACTGCACGGCGAGCGTGCGGATGAACGGCCGGCCGCTCGCGATCCGCTCGCCGGCCGATGCGATCCGCGCGGGTATCGCGATGGTGCCGGAGGACCGCAAGCGCCACGGGATCGTGCCGCAGCTCGGCGTCGGCCACAACATCACGCTGGCGGTGCTGCGCCGGTTCGCCGCGCGCGGCCGGATCGACGCGGCCGCCGAACTCGACGCGATCCGCACCGAGATGCAGCGGCTGTCGGTGCGTGCCGCGCATCCGTTCCTGCCGATCGCGAGCCTGTCCGGCGGCAACCAGCAGAAGGCGGTCCTGGCCAGGATGCTGCTGGCCGACCCGCAGGTATTGATTCTCGACGAGCCGACCCGCGGCGTCGACGTCGGCGCGAAGGCGGAGATCTACCGGCTGATCTTCGCGCTCGCGAAGCGCGGCGTCGCGCTGATCGTCGTGTCGTCGGAGCTGCCGGAAGTGCTCGGGCTCGCCGATCGCGTGCTCGTGATCGGCGAGGGCGAGCTGCGCGGCGATTTCGTCAACGACGGCCTCACGCAGGAACAGATTCTCGGCGCCGCGCTGACGCCCGCGCGGCGTCCGGCCGAACCCATTGCAACGAGCACGACATGAACACCGAACTTTCGTCTTCCCGGCCCGTGTCGCCGGACACCGATACGCGCGTCGCGCGCGGCCATCCGCTGCGACGCATCTTCGTGCGCTACAAAATCCTTGCGCTGCTGTTCGCGGTGGCCGCGATCTGGGCGTTCTTCTCGGTGCTGACGGACGGCGCGTTCGTCACGCCGCGCAACCTGTCGAACCTGCTGCGGCAGATGTCGATCACCGGCATGCTCGCGTGCGGGATGGTGTTCGTCATCATCGCGGGCGAGATCGACCTGTCGGTCGGCTCGCTGCTCGGGCTGCTCGGCGGCGTCGCCGCGATCCTCGACGTCAACCGCCACTGGCCGGTGGCGGCGACGGTCCCGGCCGTGCTCGCGCTCGGCGTGCTGATCGGGCTCTTCAACGGCTGGTGGTCGACCTATCGGCGCGTGCCGTCGTTCATCGTCGGGCTCGGCGGGATGCTCGCGTTCCGCGGCATCCTGCTTGGCGTCACGGGCGGCTCGACGATCGCGCCGGTGTCGGACGGCTTCGTGTTCATCGGGCAGGGCTATCTGCCGCGCGTGGCGGGGGACGGCCTCGCGGTCCTGCTGTTCGCGCTCGCGGCGCTGCTGGTGGTGCGGCAGCGCGGCACGCGGCATCGCTACCGGCTCGCGGTCGCGCCGCTGTGGCAGGACGTCGCGAAGATCGTCGGCGCCGGCGCCGTGCTGTTCGCCTTCGTCGCGACGCTCGACCGCTACGGCGGCATTCCGGTGCCGGTGCTGCTGCTGCTCGCGTTGCTCGGCGTGTTCTCGTGGATCGCGACGCAGACGGTATTCGGCCGGCGCATCTATGCGGTGGGCTCGAACCTGGAGGCCACGCGGCTGTCGGGCGTGGACACCGATCGCGTGAAACTCGCGATCTTCGCGCTGATGGGGCTGATGTGCGCGTTTGCCGGCCTCGTGAACACGGCGCGGCTCGCGGCCGGGTCGCCGTCCGCCGGCACGATGGGCGAGCTCGACGCGATCGCCGCGTGCTTCATCGGCGGCACGTCGATGCGCGGCGGGTCGGGCACGGTGTACGGCGCGCTGATCGGTGCGCTCGTGATGGCGAGCCTCGACAACGGGATGTCGATGCTCGACGTCGACGCGTACTGGCAGATGATCGTCAAGGGCGCGGTGCTGGTGCTGGCGGTGTGGATCGACGTGGTGTCGCGGTCGAACCGGCGGTGACCCGCGCGACCGGCAGGTGATCGCGGCTGCACTGCGCGCGCTGCTGCGCGAGCGTTCCGAAGCGCTTGCGTTCGCTATGCGCATCGCCGACCAGTGCGGCCGCCCCCCGCCCGACGCGGCCGACTTCGCGCCCACCGACATCATTCGGCTGGCGCGCATCGTCGAGCGGATCGAGCGGGACGGCGCGTAGAAGCGCGCTGCCGTATCCGCGGGTGCGCGCCGACGGCCGCGCTTGACGTCGACGGTGCGGCCGTTCGGCAGCACGATCGACGCGTTTCTCTCTCCCTGGCGACTCGGTCCCACCGCGAACAACCGGATCGGGCGCTCCTCGTTCGAGGCCGATCCGGCGGCTCGCGCCGTACGATACATGGCGGCCGTGACGGCTTCACGTCGCATGCAATACGCTATGCTGTCGTCCTCGACCGCCAGCCTGATCCGATGAAGCGTCCGTCGTTTTCCACCCAACTCGTCATGCTCTGGGCACTCGTCGCGGCGCTGTGCGCGACGCTGGTCGCGGTCGTCTGGGTCACGGCGAGTTCCGCCGAGAGTCAGCAGGTGGCCAGCGCGAAGGCCGCCGGCGCGTCGGCGTGCGAAGCGGTCGCGTCGCGTTACGGCGCTTCCGCGTCGGCGGGCGCCGAGCCCGCCCCCGAACTGATGCACGCGATCCTCGACATCGTGCTCTCGCGTGCCGCGGACATGGAGGGCGGGTTCTGGATGCCCGGCGCCGCGCCTGCCGCGAGCGGCTTTCTCGCGTATTCGTTTCCCACTTATCAGGGCAGCGGCGTCAAACGCGACGTTCCGGAAGCGGAAACGCCGCTGATTCTCCGCACGCTGCGAGCCGCGGCCGCGACGCATGCCGCGACGGCGAACGTCGTCGAAGGCGCGCAGGACGCCGTGATCGCGGCGGCGTGTCCGGTGCGCGGCGGATCGGGGCTGTACGTGTGGATGCTGACACGCGCGCGCCCGCCGCTGGGCCGGCACGGGGAATTGCTGGCAACGGGGCTCGCCGCCGTGCTTGCGGTGATTCTCGCGATCGCGGCGGCGCTGGCCGTGGCGCTGCGCCGATGGAAGCGCAATCTCGCACGGATCGAGAGCGGGCTGGGGCCCGACGGTCGCGAGCATCACCTGCCGTACGTCGGCGAACCCGATCTCGACCGCGTCATCGATGCGTTCAACGAGCGGGCGCGGCGCGCCGACCTGCTGCAACAGCAGGCCGCCGAGCTCCGCACGCGCCTCGCGCAGGCCGAGCGCTTCGGGATGCTGGGCAAACTGGCCGCGCAGGTCGCGCACGAGATTCGCAATCCGATGGGTGCGATGCGGCTGAAGGCGGAAAACGCGCTGGCCGGCGACAGCCGGCGGCAGCTGGATGCGCTGCGCGTGATCCTCGCGCAGATCGAGCGCATCGATGCGCAGTTGTCGAGCCTGCTCGCGCTGACGCAGCCGGTGCGTCCGCATGCGACGCGTGTCGACGTCGACGCGTGGCTCGCGCAGGTCGTCGATGCGCACCGCGAGCTGGCGCAGCGGCAGGCGATCGACTTGACGCTGTCGCTCGCGGGGCAGGGCGAACGGCTCGCGTGGCCGTCGGATTTTCCCGCCTTCGATCCCGACCAGATGCGGCGCGCGCTCGACAATCTGCTGCTCAACGCGCTGCACCACGCGGGCGCGGGCGGCGCGGTCACGCTCGCGGCCGAACGATATCCGTTCGCCGGGCGCGACTGGTTGCGCATCGCCGTGTCGGACAGCGGCCCCGGCGTGCCGGCCGCGCAGCGCGAGCGGATTTTCGAGCCGTTCGTGACGGGGCGCGCGGACGGAACGGGCCTCGGTCTCGCCGTCGTCCGCGAAGTGGCGGCGGCGCACGGCGGGCACGCGCGCCTCGACGACGGCGCCGCATTCGTGATTGAAATTCCATGGCAAACATCCTCATAGTCGACGACGACGCGGCATTTCGCGACGGCCTCGCCGAAACGCTGGCCGATCTCGGCCATCGGGCCGTCGAGGCCGCATCCGGCCGGGCCGCGCTGAGCGCGCTGCGCGACGGCGGCAACATCGAATGCGTCTTTCTGGATTTCCGCCTGCCGGACCTGGACGGGCTGGCCGTGCTGGCGCAATTGCGCGACGATCCCGCCCTGGCCGCGATGCCGGTCGTCATGCTGACGGCCCACGCGACCAGCGACAACACGATCGAAGCGATGCGGCTCGGCGCATTCGATCATCTGACGAAGCCGATCGGGCGCCGGGACATCGCGCAACTGCTCGAACGCATCGTGTCGGCGAATCAGCCGCCCGCGCTCGCGCCGGTGGAAGGCGGTTTCGCGGGCGAACCTTCGGCGGACCGGCCGCGACTGCTCGGCGTGAGCGCCGCGATGCGCGACGTGCAAAAGCAGGTCGGCCGGGCCGCGATGAGCGACGCGACCGTGCTCGTGACCGGCGAGACGGGTACGGGCAAGGAAGTGGCGGCCCGCGTACTGCATGCCGCATCGGCACGGCACGCGGGGCCGTTCGTCGCCGTCAACTGCGCGGCCATCCCGGCCGACCTGCTCGAAAGCGAGTTGTTCGGGCATCGTCGCGGCGCGTTCACGGGCGCGCATGCCGATCGCGCGGGGCGCCTCGTCGAGGCCGACGGCGGGACGCTCTTTCTCGACGAGATCGGCGATATGCCCGCCGCGATGCAGGCCAAGCTGCTGCGCGCGCTGCAGGAGCGCCAGGTGACGCCGCTCGGCGCGGATCGCGCGACGGCGATCGACATTCGCGTCGTGGCCGCGACGCACCGCGACCTCGCCGCGGCCGTCGCGAACGGTACGTTCCGCGAAGATCTCTTCTATCGGCTGAACGTCATTCCGCTGCACCTGCCGCCGCTCGCCGATCGCGTGGCCGACATTCTTCCGCTCGCCGCGCATTTCCTGGGTAGCGCGGCTGGCATGCGGCCGTTGCACCTGACGAACGACGCGCAACGGGCGTTGCTCGATCACCGCTGGCCGGGCAATGTCCGCGAACTGCGCAACGTGATGGAGCGCGCGGCCGCGCTCGCTCCCGGGCCGGCCGTCAGTGCGGCCGATCTCGGCCTGCCCGCCGTGCCCGCGCGCCAGCCGGGCGCCGATGCGGTGCCGGCGCACCTGCTCGACATGCCGCTGCCCGATGCGCTGGCGACGGTCGAGCGCGCGGCGATCCTGCGTGCGCTCGAGCGCGCGAACGGCAATCGCGCGGAAGCCGCGAGGCAGCTCGGGATCGGCCGCCAGTCGCTCTATGCGCGCATGGCGAATCTCGGGATCGAGCGCGACGA
>NZ_JAUJRI010000033.1:0-52605 GCF_030504405.1 Burkholderia sp. AU44665
GGCCCCACCAGTCGGCGTTGCGGCCGTCGTCGACCGCGATCGTGCCCAGCGGCGACGCGCAGCGCTGCAACTGCGAATCGGCGCCGGCGCTCGCGCCGCCGGCCGCCGCGCCCGTCACCCCGGCGTTTTGCCCGCCGGGCGTCACCATGCCGCCGCACCCCGCGACGGACGCGCCAAGCGCTGCAACCAGCGCACCTTGAATCAGACGTTGGGAAAGGTTGGTCTTCATGTCGTTGTCGATCGATTAGAGTCGTTGTTCGGCTTATGGGTCCGTGCGAACTTCGATAAGCCCCCCGGCGTGGCGCGCGATGGTGGTCTCCCCGCGGCTGCCCCCGTTGCTTCAGGCCCGGTCAGTAGTACCAGTACGTCTGCTGCCAGACGCCGTAGTACGGATAGCCCGAGTACCAGTAGCCGTAATAGACGTCACGCCACTGCGTGCGCCATTTCCAGTCTTCTTCGTCTTCCTTCTTCGCCTTGCGCGCGAGATCGAGCAGCTTTTTCGATTCCTTGTCGCCGCGGCCGGCCGCGATCGACAGCCACTTCTCCGCTTCGCGCGCATCGGCGCCCATTTCCTCGAGGCCGAACAGGTAGAAACTGCCGAGCGCCTTCTGCGCGTTCAGGTCGCCGCGTTCGGCGGCCTCGCGCATCCACTTGAGCGCCTGGTAGCTGTCCTGGCGCACGCCGTCGCCGCGGAAGTAGCGCAGGCCGAGGTCGTAGGCGGCCTTCGGCTGGGTCTTCGCGGTTTGCTTGAGCGCGGCGATGCGCGGATCTTCGCGGTCGTCCGCATCGTCCCTTTTTTGATAGGAGACCTGATCTTTAGGGCGATCGGAACACCCCGTGTCGTCGCAGATCCGTACCGTGCTGCTGGTGATGGACGGATCCTGCGCGCAGGCGGCCAACAGCAACAGCAGCCCCGGTGCGAGTAAACGGCGATACATGGGTACTATCCTCAGGTTCTTATTGGCACCGCAATGCTTCGAGCTATCCACCCCGTGAGCTCGTACCCGGTTGCGTGCGGCGCACCGGATACAATTCCATCCGCCAACGCCGACACGCATCCCAAGGCTCTCTCAGGTTCTCTCTTCGAATCGTTCCGTCACTGTTTATTGCCGCCGCTTTTCGCCGCCCGCCCATGGCCGGCATCGACCTCCAAACATGACGCGACAAACAATAGTGACGTGGTGAGCAATAATAATGGAGAAAAATGGCATGTCAAGTTCCATCGCGCGTTTAAAGTTTGCGTGGTGCGTCAGCTTTGATATGCTCTTCCTCGCCAAAACCCTTGGAGACCCCCTCGAGATGTCCACCACCGAGCAGGCCAACGTCGATCTCATCACCGCCAACAAGGTGCGCGATCTCCTGAACCGGAACGGCATTCCGCCACGAAGTCACAACACGACGATCGCGAACGTGCTCGGCCTGAGCTTCTCGGTCGTCACGCGCAAGATGAAAGGCCTGATCCCGTGGAACCTGTCGCAGTTGCAGGACATCGCGACGCACTTCGGCGTGCCGCCCGCGATCCTGCTCGACGACAAGGGCATGCAGCCGGCCGCGCCCGAGATGATCGACGCGACGTTCGTGATCGAATCGAAGCGCTTGCGCTGCCGCGCCGCGATCTCGACGAAGGCCACCAGCCAGATCGAAACGGATTTCGTCGCGCTGCAGTGGCAGGGCGAATGGATCGTCACCGAGCGTGCGCACGCGCGCGAGGGGCGCACGTATCCGGTCGACGTGATCGAGCTGCGCTCGGCGCAGCCGAACGTGTATGCCGCGCGGATCGCCGTGGTCGACGATTCGCACGACGTCGCCGAAACGGTCTGTGAATATTTCATCGAGAAAGGCGTGAACGCGATCCCGTACTTCGACGGCGCGAGCTTCCGCAAGGCGCTGGAAGTCGAGGATTTCGACGGCTACATCCTCGACTGGATGCTCGGCGACCAGACGGCCGCCGAGCTCGTGCGCGGCATCCGCTCGAGCGAGAACAGCGGCGCGCCGATCTTCCTGCTGACCGGCAAGATCTCGACCGGCGAAGCGAGCGAGGACGAGATCGCGCACATCGTGTCGCACTACAACGCGCGCTGCGAGGAAAAGCCGGTGCGCCTGCCGATCCTGTTCGCGGAAGTCGCGCGCGAACTGAAGCTCACGCTGCCGGGCGCGGCCGCCGCGAACTGAAGCCGGAGCGACACACCACCACACGAACCACCAGACCGAGGGAAAGACATGCGCGTTTCAACCATCTGGATCAAGACCGTGCTCGCGGCCTGCCTGCTCGGAATGGCCGCCGCGGCGTGGGCCGCGTCGTCGTTCACGTTCACCGTCGACGGCAAGATCAGCAAGAGCAATCAGCAGGGGAAAACGGCCTACGTCTTTTCCGAGCCGGCGCTGATGGCGCTGCCGCAGCATACGATCGTCACGTCGACGAGCTGGACGCCGAAGGCGACCTTCACCGGCCCGCGCCTGTCCGACGTGCTGAAGACGGTCGGCGCACAGGGTACGCAGATCGAATTCCACTGCATCGACGAATACACGTTCACGATTCCCGTTTCCGATGCCGACAAGTACGGCGTGATCCTCGCGCGGACGATGAACGGCAAGGTGCTCGGCAACGACAACTACGGCCCGCTGTGGATCATGTATCCGCGCGATCAGTATCCCGACGAGTTGAAGACGCCGCTCGGCGAAGCCAAATTCGCGTGGCAGATCATCGGCCTGACCGTGAAGTGACATGACGCGGCGGCGCTGGAGAAACAGAAAGATCATCCTGATCCTCGGCTCGCTGTGGATCGCGGGGTTCACCGCATGGGCGTTCCTGCTGTGGGATCTCCTCGCCACCTCGGTCAACGAGGGCGTGCTCGAGGGGCCGCGCGAAGGCGTGTTCTGGACCGCCGCGCAATACCGCAACGTCTATACGCGCTTCGACCGGCAGCTGATTCTCTACGCGACGCGCGAGGACGACGATTTCGATCACGTGCAGATGCAGCTCGACAGCCTGTCGGTGTCGTTCGGGTTCCTGCAGCGGCCGTCGGAAGTGTCACGATACTGGCTGCGCATCCCGCGCGCGCGCAACGAGATCGACGCGCTCGGCGAATTCATGACGCGCCTGAAGCGCGAGGTGCCGCTGCTGCGCGACGCGCCGAAGCAGGCGCATCAGGTGATCGACGAAGTCAATGCGTACTGGCCGAAGGTCAACGGCCTCGCGAACTACTTCCGCGCGATCGAAATGGCGCAGCGCGACTTCACGTTCCATCAATTGAAGGAAAAGCAGCGCGCGATCCTGATCCTCGGCATCGTGCTCGGCGTGATCCTGTGCGCGCTGTTCCTGCTGCTGTTCTATACGATGCGTACGCGCGACGACTTGCTGGCGCGGCAAAACGCGGCGCTCGATGCGGAACGCAAGGCGTCCGACCGCGCGTTCGAGATGATCGAGGCGAAGAACGCGTTCCTCGGGATGGTCAGCCACGAACTGCGCACGCCGCTGCAGGCGATCTGCGGATCGATCGAGATCCTGCTGGCACGCCCGCAGTCCGACGCGAACCTGAAGACGATCCGGCGGCTGCAGAATTCCGCACTGTCGCTGGAAGCGCTCGTCAAGGACCTCACCGACTACATCAAGCTGCGCTCGACGAAACGCGTCGCCGAACTGGATACCGTCGGCATCGCGCCGCTGCTCGCCGAAGTGCTCGAACCGCTGCGCGGGAAGATCGCGGCCAAGCGGATCGCGGTCACGCAGCTCGTCGAGCCGCCCGGCCTCGCGATCCGCTCCGATCGCAAGCTGCTGCGGCAGGTGCTGTCGAACCTGATCGAGAACTCGGTCAAGTACACGGTCGGCGGCTCGATCACGGTGGCGATCACGCTCGCGGACGCGCCGGCCGGCGAGCAGGTTCGGATCGCCGTGCGCGACACCGGCGCCGGCATCGCGAAGCAGCATCTGCCGAAGATCTTCGAGCCGTTCTATCGCGCGAACGACGCGGTCGGGCTGCACGTGGACGGGATCGGCATGGGGCTCGCGGTCGTGCGCGAAATCGTGACGACGCTGCGCGGGCATGTGGACGTGCGCAGCGTGGTCGGCGAAGGCAGCGAGTTCGTCGTCACGCTGCCGGTCGAAGCACCCGGCGTCGAATCGGCCGGCAACGCAGCAGGGGACACGCCCGCGCTACCGCCCGTGCTCCCGCAACGCGACCGGCGCGCGCTGGTGGTCGACGACAACGACAACGCGCGCGAAACGCTCGGCGCGATGCTGTCCGCGCTCGGCATCGAGGCCGACCTGTGCGGCACCGGACAGGAGGGCGTCGCGCGCTTCGGTTCGGAGCGCTACGACCTCGTCGTGCTCGATCTCGAACTGCCGGACCTGAGCGGATTCGACGTGGCGCGGCGCATTCGCGCGGTGGCGCAACCCGACGGCGACGGCCGGCATCCGGCGATCCTCGGCGTCAGCGCGTATGAATCGGCCGCGTTGCGCGAGAACAAGCGGGTGTTCGACGCGTTCCTGCCGAAGCCCGTCCACCTGCGCGAACTCGGCGCGCTCGTCGAGAAGCTGCTCGCCTGAGCCGCACGCCGGCGCGGCATCGCGCGCTTCGCGCTTGCCCGGCCACTCGCCTACTCGCCTACTCGCCGATCAGATGCAGCACGATGTCGCGCCGGTGCGCCGCGCGGCGATGCTCGAACACATAGATCCCCTGCCACGTGCCGAGCACCATGCGCCCATGCTCGACCGGAATCGACAACTGCACCTGCGTGAGCGCCGTGCGCAGATGCGCGGGCATGTCGTCGGCGCCTTCGGTATCGTGCTCGTAACGCGTGTCGTCCTCGGGCGCGAGCGTCGCGAAATAGCGTTCGATATCGCGCTGCACCGACGGATCCGCGTTCTCCTGGATCAGCAGCGACGCCGACGTATGGCGGCAGAACACGGTGAGCAGGCCGGTGCGGATCGCCTGCTGATCGACGAACGCGCGTACCTGCGGCGTGACTTCGACGAGGCCGCTGCCGCGCGTATCGACGCCGATGTGCGTGATGGCCTGTTGCATCGCCGTGACCTCAGGCCAGCGCGGCGAAGCCGTCGGCCTCGATCTGCTTCGCGTCGGTGGGGCGCACGACGCGCGCGACTTCGACCCCGTCGCGCAGGAATACCAGCGTCGGCCACAGCTTCACGCCGAACGAACGGCCGAGCGGACGGCCGGGGCCGTCCTCGATCTTCAGGTGCCGCACGGCAGGATGCGCGGAGAACGACGCCGTGATCGCGGGCTGCGCGCCTGCGCAGATCCCGCACCAGTTCGCGCCGAATTCGATGACGGTTGCGCCGCCCAGTGCGTCGACTTCCGCGCGGGTCGGCGCGTTGGCGGTGTAGCGTTGCTCGGTGTCCATCGGGCCCTCGTGTACGTTGGCGAAACGTGACCGCGCGCGCCGGTGTGAGGCAGGCGCGCGCGGCCTTCGATTTCCTACTGTAGCGGAAAAGCCCGGCCGCTGCCGGCTCGGCCCGGCGCGGTACCCGTGCCCCTTTGCGCGCCTTTCGGAATGACACGACAAGAATCGGAGCGCCGCGCCGCCGCGACAGGATCAGCATGCGGACTGACCCGTCACCGAAGGACTCGACCATGAACGCGCCGCATTGCGTCACCGAACCGAACATCCTCTACTTCGGCACGCCCGTCGTGCTGGTCAGCACGCTCAACGAAAACGGCACGGCCAATCTCGCGCCGATCTCGTCCGCGTTCTGGCTCGGCTGGCGCGGCGTGCTCGGCATCGCCGCCAGTTCGCAGACCACGCGCAACCTGCTGCGCACCGGCGAATGCGTGCTGAACCTGCCGTCGTCGGCGCAGGCGGACGCCGTGGACCGGATCGCGCGCACGACGGGCACGTATCCGGTCCCCGACGGCAAGCGCGCGAAAGGCTACGTATTCGAACCCGACAAGTTCGGCACGGCCGGGCTCACCGAGACCGCGTCGCAGACCGTCGCGCCGCCACGCGCGCTCGAATGCCCGGTGCATCTGGAAGCGATCGTCGCGGCCACGCACGGGATCGGCGACGACATGCCCGACCTGCGCGACCGCATTCGTGTGTTCGAGGTGCGCATCCAGCGTGTGCACGTGCATCCCGACCTGCTGATGGACGATCATCCGGACCGCATCGATCCCGACAAGTGGTCGCCGCTGATCATGAGCTTCCAGAAGTTCTACGGGCTGGCGCCCCGGCAGGTGCATGCGTCGCGGCTCGCCGAGATTCCCGAGCATGCGTATCGCAGCCCCGATATCGAGCGCTCGCGCGAGGCGGGCGTACTGACCGGTTCCGTGCGGTCATGACGCCGCACGCGCCGGCACGGCGGCATCGCTGATGAACGTGACGCGGATGACCGGCGCGGTATTCGGCGGGGCGATGCCGGGCGCGCTGTACGACGCGTGCGCAGGTGGTGCGACCGGGCTGCGAGTCGCGATGCTGACGGGCGGCACACTACAGCTCGCGGGCGCGGCGCTCGCGTGGCGCACGGCCGGCACCGGCGCGCGGGCCGGCGCGCCGGCGCCGATCGGATAAGATACGGCCGGCCACGCATCTGGGCCCATGACCGAACCGACGGAGTGTTTTCAGTGATTCAACCGACCGCAGTATTCAAGGACAACCTCGCGCAACTGCCGGCCATCGACGGCATCGCGCGCATCGATCTCGTCGGCGCGAACGGCGACGTGGTCGCGACCATCGAGAATCAGCCCGGCAAGCAGGGCTCGCTCGCGGTGTACCACTATCTGAAGCAGGCGTTCGGCACGCTCGACGCGAAAGCGGCCGAGCACGGCCTCGCGGTGTTCGCCGAGCATACGGCCGACGCGCGCAATCGTCCGGGCGCGCATCCGAACGTCGATCGCCTGCTGGCGATCGTCGCGGGCGGCGATGCGCTGCGCATCGACGTGGTCGCGAAGGGCTGAGTCGTTGGCGACACGCGCGTGCCGCCTGGCGGTGCGCGCAACCGTGATGGACGGGCGGAAAAACGCGATTGCCGCGCCCGTCACACTTTCTCCGGAGACAGCCCGCGTGTTCCTTTCCGTTGCCTCACCGCTCGCCCGCAATCTTGCTTCGATCGTTTCGATCGCGGTATTAGCCGGCGCCACGTTCGGCGGCGCGGCATCGGCCGAGCCGCCGCGCACGGGCTCCGATATCGCCGGCGCGTCGCTCGTGCCGCTCGGCACGCTGCCGCACTCGCCTGAAAGCGGTGCGCTCGATCCGTTCTGCACGCAATATCGCGCGAAAACGACCACGGCCGCCGGCCGCGAAGTCGCGCAGCGCGACTGGATCGTGACGTCCGAGGCACCGCTCGGGCGCTATACGGTCGTGACCTTCGCAAGCGGATTCAACGCCGGCACGAGCGCGATCTGCTTCGCACGCAACGGCAATATCGGCGTCTTCGACGGCACGACGCTCGTCGCGCTCGGCTACACCGCGCGCAAGGCCGGCTGGCAGCTCGGCTCGGTCGATCGTCTGGAAAACGGCGCGCTGCTCGTCTGGGGCGGCGACGGCCCCGGCGCGCCCGTCGGCGAGTTGCACGCGGAAAGCGGCGGCCTGCGGCTGACCCGCGTCGCCGCCGAAAGTACGCACTGCAACGGCCGCGCGGTCGTGCCGAACGTGTATGGCAAGCCACTCGACGCGGCACGCAAGATGCTGATCGCGCATGGCTGGCAGCCGCTGCGTCCGCGCGAAAAGCCGGATGCGGCGGATGGCGCGGCAACGCTCGCGAAGCACGGCATCGTCGAAGCCGAAGCGTGCTCGGGCACCGGCGTCGGGTATTGCGCGCTGCGCTACCGGAACGCGGCCGGCGTGCTCGGCGTAACCACGGTGGGTGGCGCGCCGGACAAGCCTTCCGAGAACACCGTGATCGACTATCAGGTTGCTTGCCGCAAACAGTGAGTGGCGTGCAGGCGGCACACGCGCGATGCGTGCCGTCTGGCCATCGTGCCATCGTCCGTTCGCTCGATTGACCGGCCTCGGGCGCCCTCCTAAACTGACTTCCCTTTAACGCCGCACCGGCAAAAGGGACCGCCATGATCGATCTCTCCACGCTCGCGCTGTTCTCCGGCGCGTGTCTCGCGCTCACCGCCACGCCCGGCCCGGACATGTTGCTGATCGCGTCCCGCAGCGTAAGCCAGGGCCGGCGCGCAGGCTTCGCGACGCTCGCGGGCATTCAGGCCGGCACCTACTGCCATGCGCTCGCTGCGGCGCTCGGCTTGTCGCAGCTCTTCGTTGCAGTGCCGCTCGCGTACGACGTCGTGCGCTTCGCTGGCGCCGCGTATCTGCTGTATCTCGCGTGGAAAACCTTCCGTTCGGATGCGACCGCGCTGTCGCCCGTCGCGTCGCAACGTCGCCACTCGACCGCGACGATCTTCCGCCAAGGGCTGACGACGAACCTGCTGAACCCGAAGATGGCGCTGTTCGTGCTCGCGCTGTTCCCGCAGTTCGTGCGGCCCGAACATGGCTCGATCGCCGTGCAGATTCTCGTGCTCGCGACAGTGCTCAACCTGATCGGGATCGTCGTGAACGGCGCGGTGATTCTCTCCGCGAGCCGGCTGAGCCAGCGGATCGGCGCACGCCGCCGGCCGTCGAAGGTGCCGCAGTATCTGCTCGGGTCCGTGTTCGTGGGGCTGGCGGCGCGGCTCGCGGTGGCGGGGCGGAACTAACCCCATCGCGAATCCGTAGTACTCACTCCCCGCTGACACCGAGTCGCGCTGCTTGCCGGGCCCGAATTCCCGAGCGCGCTCGGTTCCGTGCATCGTCATCGATATCTCCGACCCAAGAAATACGGTCGCGAGCTCCCTCACGTGTGACCGACCGCCTGTGCCCGCCTCTGCGGCCGGTCACCGTTCTTGCCGTCACATAACATATTTGTTACTTTATCGACCCATGGTTACGAGATCCAGTTCTTCAACGACCGTGTAGCGGCGGGAGTCGCGTCGTTGCCGACAACGCTGCTTGCCCGGTACCTTTGCACTCGCTGACCGCATGGAACGGTACGGTCCGAATCTCGGGGAGCCTCACTCCCGACCGATGGGAAACGGCCTGTACGAAATGCGATTGAAGGGCGCGGAAGGTATTGCCCGAGTGTTTTACTGCGCGATCGTCGAGTGGCGTATCGTCATGCTGCACTGTTTCGTGAAGAAGACGCCAAGGGCACCTCTGAAGGAACTGGAAATCGCGCGTCGTCGATTGAAGGAGGTTCGAGATGGCAACGTATAAGGAACTACGTGAGCGGGCATTGGCCGACCCCGCGGTGCGCACGGAATACGAACGATTGAATCGCGAGGAATTCGCGCTGCTCGACGCGATGCTGGCTGCGCGGCGAGAGGCTGGCTTGTCGCAAGCCGATGTGGCGGAACGGATGGGCACGAAAGCGCCCGCCATTACGCGACTCGAGCGTGCACTCGCAACGGGGCAGCATTCCCCGTCCGTCGATACGCTGCGCAAGTATGCGGCGGCTTGCGGCAAGAGGCTCGTGATCTCGTTCGCGTGAATCACGCACGCTCGAAACGGTCGGCTTCCATGACGGATTTCAATACCGGCATGGCGCGCGAGCGCCGAAGCCGTCAGCGCGTCGCGCCCAGCGCCACGCGCAGCCGCTCCATCAACTGCGTGTAATGCTTCAGCACGTCGTCCTTCGGCACGACGTTCGCGGTCGCGAAACGCTCCGACCACGCCGGCTTCCATTCATACGAACCGTGCACGCTGCGGTCGCCGTCGGGCGCCTGGATCAGCGAGCGGATCCGCGCGTCGCGGCCCGGCCCCGTATGCATCTCGAACAGCGCATGGATGAACGTGTGATATGCGTCGTACACGTCGTCGTCGAACAGGTAACGGTAGATGTGGAATGTGCGGTCGAGGTCGCGCTTCGCGCGGATCACGTCGTCCGGCGAGATGTCCTTCCAGTAGCCGATCCACGTGTAGAAGCACAGCAGCGCATTGAGCTGCGGCGCGACCGTGTCGTACAGCGCCAGCCGCTTCTCGATCAGCCGCTGGTTGGTCCACTGTACGAGTTCGAGCCGCTTCAGCCGGCGCGCGACGAGCCAGCCGAGGCACGCGACCGACAACGGCGTCAGCACGCCGAGCACGAGCTTGACGATTTCCAGTGAATTCCACGGCGTATTGAATGGCTGCATGCAGGACTCGACAGGAAAAAACGCATCCGCACCGACGCACGACCCGGCACGCCACGCCGCGCCGCTGGGCCGACTGCATCGGCATTGACCGTTAGTTGCTTGCACATCGAACAGTGCGCAATCGCACAGGCCATCCTGTGCGACGCGACCCACCCCATCAGTTTATCGAGCGATTGTCACCGCGCGATGACCGCGCATCGATGCGCCGCCACGCGCCCACTCCGCGCTAGGTCGGCAGCGCCGACGTGAGCTTGACCTTCTGCATCGGAATGTCGGTCTTCACGCTCAGCACGCCGGGAATGCGCGTCAGGTATTCCATCTGGAAGCGCCGGTAATCGTCGATGTCGGCTGCGACGACGCGCAACAGGAAATCGCAGTCGCCGGCCATCAGGTGGCATTCGACGACTTCCGGCATCTGCTGGACGGCTTCGGCGAAACGGTTCACCGATTCCGCGTCCTGCCCCTTCAGCCATACGCGCGTGAAGATCGTCAGCCCCTTGCCGACCTTCGCGGGATTCAGCACGGCCACGTATTTCTCGATCACGCCGGCTTCCTCGAGGAGCCGCACACGCCGCAGGCACGGCGACGGCGACAGCCCAACCTCGTGCGCGAGTTCCACGTTCTGCATGCGGCCGTCGCGCTGCAGCGCGCTCAGGATCCGGCGGTCGATAGCGTCAAGCTTCATTTGGCACCCGATTCCAAAAAATTCGCGTATCACGCGTTCAATGCCAAATTCTGAGAAAAATCTGGCGACAACGCAACCCGATTCGAGTCAAAAAAGCAGACAATCCCTCCCCCGAAGGAGGAGTAATGAGCAGTAGCGTTTCAACGTCGTCCGGGCTTCGCGACAGGCCCGCCCATGTCGCCGAGATGGGTCGCGGTTTGCGCGCGGCGCTGCCCGTCATGCTGGGTTTCGTGCCGTTCGCGCTGGTGCTGGGCGCGCAGGCCGCACAGAAAGGGCTGAGCCTGTTCGAGGTGCCGATGATGACGGGCCTGAACTTCGGCGGCGGCTCCGAATTCGCGGCGATCCATCTGTGGACGTCGCCGCCGCATATCGCGCTGATCGTCGCGATGTCGTTTCTCGTGAATTCGCGCCACATCCTGATGGGCGCCGCGTTCGAACCTTATATCCGGCGCCTGCCGCGCCGCCGCGCGTTCGTCGCGCTGTTCTTCATGTGCGACGAGAGCTGGGCGATGTCGCTCGCCGACGCGCGCGAGCGCTCGGCCACGCACATCAGCGTGCCCTATTACGCGGGCATCTGCATGGGGCTCTATCTGACGTGGATCTCGATGACGACGCTCGGCGCGGCGGTCGGCCCGACGATCGGCAACGTCGAACAGTACGGCTTCGACATGGCGTTCACGGCCGTGTTTCTGGTGCTGCTGCGCGGGATGTGGAAAGGCGTGCGCGCGAGCCGCCCGTGGTTCGTGAGCCTCGTCGTCGCGGCGGCCACCCATCTCGCGCTGCCCGGTGCGTGGTATGTCGCGGCCGGCGCCTGCGCGGGGCTGATCGCCGCGCTGCTGTGGGAGCCGCGCGATGCCTGAGCTTCCGGATTTCAGCACCGTCGCGACGATCGTGCTGATGGCGTCGACCACGTACCTGTCGCGCATTCTCGGCTACGTGCTGCTGCGCAACCGCACGCTGAGCCCGCGGATGGCTTCGGTGATGGAGAACGTGCCCGGCTGCGTGCTGATTTCGGTGATCGCGCCGGCCTTCGTGTCGACGCGCCCCGCCGACCTGCTCGCGCTCGCGATCACGCTGCTCGCGGCGACGCGCCTGTCGATCCTGCCGACCGTCATCGTCGGCGTCGTGTCGGCCGGCCTGCTGCGCTACCTGCTCGGCTGAGTGGGGCCGGCCGGCCGCGCCGGCCGGCACATTCCACGACACGACGAACGGGCGCACGATGCGCCCGTTTTCACGTGTGCGCCGGCCGGCGCTACCGGCGCGACACGACGATCCCCGCGCCGGGAGTCATATCAGTCTTGTGGCTTGCGCCCCGCGACTGCGGCGTCAACGATAGCGTCGTCGACGTATTGCTCGGCGTGGTCGCAACGTCGCGCTGCCCGGCGAATATAGTGTCGACCTCTACGCCGGCCATGCGCCGTTATCGGTCAGATCGACGCGCGCGGCGCTCGCGTTTCGGCGCTGGACAACTGCTCCAGCGCGGCCGCGATCGCCGCGCGGCAGGCCGGCCACGCCGGCTCGAGCCCTTCCACGCCTTCATCCATCGCGATACGTTCCGCGCGGGCGCATGCGTCCCGTGTCCGCGTGTCGCCGGCTAGCGCGAAACCGCCTCGCAGCGAGTGCAATTCGGTCTTCAGCGTGCCGATATCGCCGCTCGCCAGCGCCGCGTCGATTGCCGCGAGCGAGCGCAGCGTCGCCTCGCACAGTTTCAGCCGGATCTCGTCGGTCATCGCCGGCTGCTTGCCGTGATCACCATGCTCCACGGCGGGCGAGCCGGAAGCCGCATGCCGCCTCAGCGCGGCATCGAGCGCCGACATCGACAGCGGCTTGAGTACGACTTCCGCGGCACCCACCCGTGCGCAGCGTCGGTAGTCTTCCTCCGTCGCATGCGCGGTCATCGCGATCACGGGCACCGTTGCCCCCTGTTCCCGCAGGAAATTCGTCAGCGCGTAGCCGTCGAGCTCCGGCATGCCCAGATCGGTCAACACGACATCGAACGGATGCTCGAAGAACGCCCGCATCGCCTCCACGCCGTTGCTGACGATTATCGCGTCGTACCCCAGCGCATCGAGCTGGTCGCGCAGCAACGCGCGGCTCGCGGGATGGTCCTCGGCAACCAGCACCCGCAACGGCGCGCGGGGTTGGTCATCCGGTTCCGGCCTGGCGTCGGCCGCCACGTCCTGCTCGAACGTATCCGCACGCCATCCGGCCGGGGCGGCCGGCAGCGGCAGTGTCGCGGTGAACGTCGTGCCTTCGTCGACGCGGCTGTCGACGGTCAGTTCGCCGTGCATCAGCGTGGCGATATGGCGGCATAGCGGCAGCCCGAGGCCGGTGCCGCCAAAGCGGCGATAGGTCGATGCATCGGCCTGGATGTAGACGTCGAACAAAGCCGGCATGCGGTCGGCCGGTATGCCGATGCCGGTGTCCGCGACGCGTATTTCGAGGCCGCGCCTGTCGGCGCCGATGCGCGCCGGCCCTGCCGAGAGCGTCACGCTGCCGCGTTCGGTGAACTTGATCGCGTTGCTGACGAGGTTCGACACGAGTTGCCGCAGGCGGGTCGGGTCGCCGACATAACCATCAGCCAACTCCGCCGACACGGCGCACTCGAGCGCCAGTCCCTTTGCATCGGCGAGCGGACGGAAAAACGCCGCGATGTCGAGCAGCAGACGGCGGGGGTCGAACGGCATGACTTCCAGCGTCATCTGATTCGATTCCGCCTTCGACAGGTCCAGCACGTCGTTGATCACGCGCAGCAGCGCATCGGACGACGACACGATCGTGCCGAGCCGGCGCCGCAGCGGCGGCGCCATCTGCGCGTGCGCCATCAACTCCAGGTTGCCGATGATCGCGTTGAGCGGCGTGCGGATCTCGTGGCTCATCGTCGCGAGGAACGTCGACTTCGCCTTGTTCGCGAGTTCGGCGGCTTCGCGGGCCTCGCGCAGCTTTTCCTCCGCCTGCTTGCGCACCGTGATGTCGAGCAGCGTGCACAGCAGCACGTCGATGCCGCGGTACTTGGTGCGCGCGATGTGCGCGTCGAAATAGACGATGCCGGCCCCCGCGCGCTCGACGGCCAGCTCTCGCGTCACGCGCTTGCGCGCGTTGCCGGCCGGGGCGCCGTCCCGGTACGCGCGCCACAGCAGTGTGCCGAGCGGCTCGCCCGTCACCTCCCGCTCGTACGCGATCATCGCTTCGTTGCGCATGATCGCTTCGCCATCGGCAAAGGACAACAGCACGAGCCCGGCCGGCGCGGTCCGGATCAGCGTACGGTTGAGCGCCTCGCTTTCGATCAGGCGAATTGCACGGCGATTCGCCGGACGCAGCGCGCGCCGGTCGAAAGACACGATGGCGCCCCACAGCAGCCCAATGGCGAACACGGCGGCCCCGAGCGTCACGCCGAGGGCGGCGGCAATGTCGTACAGAACGCTGCGCCACGAGAGCGTCGCCATCAGCACCGCATCCGATTCCCGTATCTGGCTGCCGATGACGAAGTGCGTGCCGACACGACGAACGACCGTTTGCGTGCGGCGCGCGTCGGCGAGCGCAAGGGCGGCTGTCACATCATCGGGTTGACGGCCGACCAGCAGATTGCCGCCGACGTCGACGAGCGCGTAGTCCGCGCCGATGCTCGACGGACGCACGATCTCGTCCATCTGCGGCCGGCTGTTGGTGATGAACCAGGCGACCGGCTTGCCGTTCGCGCCGCGCACCGGTTGCACCAGCCGCAACACGGCGCGCCCGAGCACCGGGTCGAATCGACGGTCAAGCGTGATCGCGTTCGGCGCGGAAGCCGCCGGGGCGGACGCGCCGTCGTTCAGCGGCCGCAGTTGCCGAATGAGTGCCCGCACGTCGAAACCGGCCGGCCACGAGAGCGCTCGCTTGACCACCGGATACCCCATCGCGACAAGATAATCGCCGTTCGAATCGATCAGATAGGACGCGAATACCGAAATCGCCGGTTTCGGCGGCAGCACGCCGGTCGTCTCGACCTGCCCGAGAAAGTTTTCGAGATAGGGCAGGCGCGTATTCGCCGGATCGGCTGACGGGACATCGACGAAGGCCGCGACCGCCACCGGCCCGATCCGCCCGACCAGGGTTTGTTTACCGCGCTTGCCGTCGAACAGCCCGGGCGAGCCCGGCGGAATGACGGGGCCGTGCGCCCAACGCTGCTCCATGTTGTCGACATAGCGATTCTGCAGCGCCTTCATCACCTCCAGCTCGGCAAAGAACTCCGCCTTGCGCTCGGTGAAGTCAACACGGGCGCGCTCGAGGGATTCCTTCACATCGAGCAGCACGACGAGCGCCGCACACACCAGAATGAACACCGAGATCGCGGCGCCGCTTGCATACAGCAGGAACTGCTGCTGTCGCCTCACGCGAGCCGGTTCGAATGACTTGCGACCCGTCGGCGTGGCGGACGAAAGAAGTCTTTTCAGTTTTGCAGGCATGTCCTGTCGATCTCGTCACACGCGGCCGCGGATGCCGCATCGTTCACCGACTTCCACGCGTCGGCGCCCCGAAAACAGCGTTGTCGCGCGGCGCGCACCGCCGACACGCACATGCATCGTTTCAGCGGCACCGGCCCGCAGCGGAGTCGGAGCACAGCCGGCCCGCGGGCGCGTCACGTCCGCGACGCCTCGTCGTCGGGCGCGCCGTCGAGATCCTGCTCGCCGTTGTAGCGGATCAGATCCGCGTCGCGAACGATACCGAGTTTCTTCATCGCGCTCGACTTTTGGGAACTGACGGTCTGCTTGCTCCGATGAAGCTGCGTGGCGATCTCGCCCACCGTGTAGCCCGCACCGAACAATCGCACCACCTCGATTTCGCGCGTGGTCAATGCGCGCGCGGTGGGCTCGGGTTTGGCGTCGTGCAGGAGTTGCTTGATGTATGGCGACGTGTAGCTCGCACCGACGTACGCGGCATGCACGGCGCCGATCAGGTGCGAGATCGCATCGGACTTGCTGAGAATGCAGCTCACGCCCCGCTTGTGGATCGCGCGCAGCACGCTCGGATTGTCGATCATCGTGATCGTCACGATGCGCAGCGCCGGATAGCGCCGCTGCAGGAACGACAGCAGCACGAGCCCGTCGCCGTACTTGCCGCCCGGCATCACATAGTCGAGCACGAGCACGTCGCTCTGCTGCACGTCGAGCGCTGCAACCAGGTCCGTCGAATTCGAAACGGTGCCCACGAGCCCGATCGTGCTGTTGCCTTGCAGCGCCTGCGACATGCCCAGCGCGGACGCGGGATGATCGTCGGCTACCATCACGCGCACAAAAAATTCTTCCATGTTCCTGTTTCCGCCGAGGCTTTCGGTGATGCGCCGCTTCCCCGCCGCGATGGGAAGCATGCTCCCACCATCGTGTTGCAGGCCGTACTCGGCATACCGGGCAATAGCGGCTCAATTTTAGAATAATTTGCGGTTCGTCCGGAAATCGGCGTGCGGCCGAGCAGCGGACGGTACGCGCACTGCGCCGGCAGTGCACAGGATATGGCCGCACGTCCCCGTCGTGCGGATTTTTCGAAGTTATCGACGACTCGCCGCTTTTTACACGATACCGGAGCCGGCCACGCGCCCGCGAGGCATGGTCGCCACGCTACGTGGCGCGCTGTGGACAGCTCGGCTCGCCGGGCAGTTGCGAATTGCCAGGATGTCGGTGAGGCACCGCATAACGGCATTACCTGAAGGCGAATCGCTGAAATTCTGGCAACATGACTCGAGAAACCGATCCCCGGTCGACACCGGGAGTCATATCAGCCTTGTGGCTTGCGCCACGCCGCCCTTCCCCTCATTGCCTTCCGCGAGGATCGTCCCGATGCAAGAAACCCGCCCGCTGTTCGACCGCGTCCTGCTCACCAACGACGACGGATTCGACGCTCCCGGCCTTGAAATACTCGAACAGGTCGCCACGCAACTCGCCCGCGAAGTGTGGATCGTCGCGCCCGCCGAAGACCAGAGCGGCACGTCGCATTCGCTGAGCCTGCACGAACCGCTGCGCGTGCATCGCAAGGGCGAGCGCCGCTTCGCGGTGCGCGGCACGCCCGGCGACTGCGTCGCGATCGCGGTCAGCCACCTGATGAAGGGCGCGCGGCCGGACGTCGTGCTGTCGGGCGTGAATCGCGGCGCGAACCTCGGCACCGAAACGGTGTTTTCCGGCACGGTCGGCGCCGCGATGACGAGCATGCTGGTCGGCGTGCCGGCCATCGCGCTGAGCCAGGCGTTCACCGATCGCAACGCGGTGCCGTGGGGCACCGCGCTCGCGCACGCGCCGGACGTGATTCGCCGGCTCGTCGCCGCCGGCTGGGACAGCGATGCGTGCCTCAACGTGAATTTCCCGCCGCGGCCGGCCGACGACGTGCGCGGCCTGAAAGTGACGAACCAGGGCGCCGGCACGCTGCAGGGCGTCGAGATCGTGTCGGGACGCGATCCGCGCGAGATCGACTATCACTGGCTGAAGCTCGCGCGTGCGCCGCGCGATGACGATGCGGATTCGGAAACGGTCGCGCTCGGCGAAGGGTATATCGCGGTCACGCCGCTGAAGTTCGAACGCACGCACGATCAGGCGCTCGCGCGGCTGCGGTCGAACCTTGGCTGATCGCAAACGCCGGCGGCGCCGCACGCGATGCCGGCGCGCCACCGCCCCGCCGCATCACGTCAGGTTCAACCCGCCATCGAGCATCACGATCTCGCCCGTCACGTAATCGGACGCGACGAGCATCGCGACCGTCTGCGCGATGTCGTCCGGCGTCGCCGCGCGACGCATCGGCGCGCGCTCGCGCCACAGCTGCTGCGCTTGCGTCCAGTCGGCGGTCAACGGCGTATCGACGAGCCCCGGCGCGACCGCATTGACGCGAATCGCCGGCGCAAGCGTGCGCGCGAGCAGCCGCGTCGTGTGATTGAGCGCGGCCTTCGCGGCCGCATACGGAATCGACGCGCCCTTCGGCCGCACGCCTGCATGCGAACTGACGTTCACGACGCACCCGGCACGCCCGTGCGACGCCGCCTCGCGCAGCGCGGCCTGCGCTTCGGCGACGAGCCGGAACGGCGCGATCACGTTGATCTCGTGCATTTCGCGCCACACGTCGGGCGTGGCCGCCACGAGGTCGTCGTGCGCAATCACGCGGCTAACGCCCGCGTTGTTGACGAGCACGTCGAGCCGCCCGTGCACGGCGAGTGCGTCGCGGATCAATCTCACGCGCTCGGCGTCGTCGGCGAGATCGGCCTGCACATAGGCGCCGCCGAGTTCGTGCGCCATCGCACGCCCGGCGTCGGCCGAGGTGCGCGAATGCAGGATCACCGCGTAGCCGTCGGCCGCGAGGCGCCGCGCGACGGCCGCCCCGATCCCCGATGTCGAGCCGGTCACGAGCGCGACCGGCCGGTGCACGCGCGACGCGCGCGGCTCGCCGGCGGCTTCGGTTTCGGTTTCGGTTTCAGGAGCCGTTTCGGAAATCGGGGCAGACATCGGCGGGAGCGGCGCGTCCATGGCGTGGAACCTTTCAGTGGCGTTCCCGCATCATAAGCGCGACAGGGTCGCGAGAAGCGAATTCATCCTGATTGGCCGAACGGCCGCTCCGGCGATGACGTTCAATCCGCCGTCACGGCGCCTTCGGCAGCTCGACATACTCCTCGAGCTGGCCGGCGATATACAGCCGCTTGCCGATACGCGGGTATTCGCACACGTCGTGTTCGAGCCGCTGCCCGCCAACGAGCAGCTCCAGCGGCGCCTCGCCGGTGTTCTGCACCGTATGCGCGTCGCCGCCGCGCGGAAAACCCAAAAAATCGCCGGGCCCGATTTCGCTGGCGTGCCCGCCGATCGTCACCGTGCCGGTGCCGGACAGCACGTACACGAATTCCTCTTCGTACAGATGGCGGTGATATTCGGCCGATTCGTGACCGGGCATCAGCGTGAGCAGATGAACGCCGAATTGCGTCAGCCCGGTCAGGTCGCCGAGTTGCCGCTTCAGACGAACGGCATTGGGATTGAGCGAATGCACCTCGCGCGTCGGTTCCATCTTCGCGATATCGGCGGCCTTCAGCAGTTCCCGGGGAAAGGAAGTCGACATGGGGATCTCGCAAGCGTGAATGCTTCGGTTGAACGCGCGGTGCCGGCGCGGCCCGCGCGATGACTATTGTCCGACATTTTCACGCCTGCGGATGTGTCGCGCGCCCCGCATGCCGCGCGGCACTTCATCGAACGCCAGAAAGTTGCGTACGCAACCGTTACGACGCCGGACGACGCGTGACGCTCAACCCGCGTGCACGCCGCGCAACCTCGTCAGCAATGCGACGAGCCGATCGATGTGCGCATCCTCCGTGCGCCACGACGACACGCTGATCCGGAACGCCGGCCGCCCCTGCCATACGGTCGCGCCGAACCACACGTCGCCCGACGCCTGCGCGGCTTCGAGAATCGCCGCCGTTTCCTCGTCGGTGCCGGCGCGCACGAGCACCTGGTTCAGCACGACGCGATTGATCACGTCGTAGCCGGCCGCACGCAGGCCGTCCGCGACGCGCGCCGCCTGCGCGCAATGCCGCTCGACCATCGTCGCGACGCCCGCGCGGCCGAGCGAGCGCAGCGCGGCCCACACGGGAATGCCGCGCGCACGCCGCGAGAATTCGAGGTTCAGATTCTTCTGCGCATCCTGCGCGCCGCTCAGGTACACGGCGTCGCTGTTCATCGCGGTGGCGAGCGCGGCCGCGTCGCGGCAGATCACCATCGCGCCGTCGTACGGCGTGTTGAGCCACTTGTGACCATCGGTCGTCCAGCTGTCCGCGCCGTCGACGCCGTCCGTCAATGCGCGCTTCGACGAGGCTCGCGCCCACAGGCCGAACGCGCCGTCCACGTGGACCCACGCGCCGGCCGCCTTCGCGGGCGGAATCAGCGCCGCGAACGGATCGAATTCGCCGGTGTTCACTTCGCCGGCCTGCACGCAGAAGATCGTCATGTCGTCGAGCGGCGGCAACTGCGCCGGGTCGATCCGGCCGTGCGTGTCGACCGGCGCGACGACGATGCGCTTCATCCCGAAGCCGAGCACGCGCAGCGCCTTCCTCACCGTGATGTGCGCGAGCGCGGAGATCACGACTTTCACCTCGGGCGCGCCGATCAGGCCATCTTCGTCGATATCCCAGCCCTTGCGCGCGAGCAGCGCGCGCCGCGCGGCCACCAGCGCGACGAGCGTGCAGGCCGTCGCGCTCGTGCCGAAACCGACCGCGCTGCCTTCGGGCAACCCGAGCGCGTCGACGACCCAGCGCGCGGCCTGGCGCTCGAGCGTCGCGGCCACCGGCGAATTCGCATACGACGACGCGCACTGGTCCCACGCGAGCATCAGCCGCTCGGCCGCCGCCGCGGCCGGCAGCGTCGCGCCGATCACGAAGCCGAAGTAGTTCGGGCCATTCGATGCGACCGTCGCGGGCGTGCCGCGCTCGTCGAGCAGGCGCAGCACGTCGTCGGCCGGGCGGCCCGTATCGGGCAGCGGCTCCTCGAACGCCGCAAGGCCGGCGAGTGCGGCCGCATCGGGAAACGCGCGCCGTTCGTTCGTCGCGGCCAGATACGCGTGAGCGCGCCGGTCGGCGTCGGTCAGCAGTGCAAGTTCGTCCATGTCGGTTGCCTCGGTCGGAGTCAGAGTTGCGAGAGATCGCGGCCGAGCTGCCGCAGCGCGCCGTCGATCCGCTTGTAGTACGTGAACTTGCCGACGCGGGTCGCCTGCACGAGCCCGGCATCCGCGAGGATGCGCATGTGGCGCGTGGTCGTGGCCGGCGCGATGCCCAGTTTCTCGGTGATGTACGTGCAGCACACGCCGAGCGCGTCGACATCGCCGTGCGGCTGCGGCGGGAAATGCTTGCGCGGCTGCTTGAGCCAGCGCATCACGGCCAGACGGCTTTCGTTGGCCAGGGCGCTGAGGCGGGTGACGTCGTCCATAGGGTTCGGCTTCGTTTGTCGTTTTGAATATTAGCTAAATGACGAAATGTGGGCAATGAATCCGGGGCGCGCTTTTGGCGCGTGGTGTGGCTCGCCACGCGCCGACATCGGCCACCGGCGTCGATGCAATCGCAGCGATATCGCCGCCGCAACCGGTGCCCGCTCGTATGCAGTGCAAGCAACGTGCCGCTACGCCAGCGCCTGCGCGAGCCTGTCGATCAACGCCCGCACGCGCCGCGGCTGCGCGACGCCGCCCGGATAGACGATCTGCAGATCCACGTCGCCCGGCGAGAACGCGCCGAGCACCTCGACGAGCGCGCCCGACGCCAGATCCCGCTCGATATCGACCAGCGACTTCAGCGCGATACCGTGCCCCGCGACGCACCACGCACGTACGAGCGCGCCGTCGTTGGCGACGCGCCGGCCGCGCACCACCACGCGCTTCAATGTGCCGTCGATGCTGAACGGCCATTCGGCATACAGATCCTGGCCGAAGCGCATCACGATGCAGTCGTGTTCGGCGAGTTCGTCCGGATGCCGTGGCGTGCCATGTGCGGCGAGATACGCGGGCGACGCGCACACCACGCGCCGCGCCCGGCCGAGCGAGCGGCTGCGCAACGAGCTGTCGGCCAGCGTGCCGCGGCGGATCGCGAAATCGAGCCCCAACCCGACGAGATCGACATATCCGTCGCCGAGATGCAGGTCGACCGTCACGCCCGGATGCTCGGCCAGGAACGCGTCGACGACCGGCACGACCCGCTCGCGCCCGAGATCGGCCGGCGCGCTGAGCCGCACGGGCCCCGACAGCGTCTGCATGCCCAGCCGCACACGGCTCTCCAGTTCGTCGGCCTCGGCCAGCAGGCGTCGCGCGCCGTCCACCAGCGTGCGCCCCTCGTCGGTCAGGCTGATCGCGCGTGTCGTGCGCGTGAGCAGCGCCGCGCCGTAGTGGCGCTCGAGCGCCGTCAGCCGTTCGGACACCGTGGCCGGCGACAGGCCGACCTCGCGGCCGGCCGCGGCCAGCCCGCCCTTCTCCACGATGCGCAGGAACAGCGCGAGGTTGTCGAGCAGCATTGTTCGCTCCATCCGAAGGATATTTTCGTCATCTTCCGGATTATCTGGAAAAGCCGCAAACGGTACAGTGATCGCGTGACGATCGACGCGCGGCCGCGCCGCGCTCACACGACGAAAGGAAACGCACATGGAATACCGTACGCTCGGCCGCTCCGGCCTCAAGGTCCCCGCCCTGAGCTTCGGCGCCGGCACCTTCGGCGGCACCGGCCCGCTGTTCAGCGCATGGGGCAATACCGGCGTCGACGAAGCGCGCCGCCTGGTCGACATCTGCCTCGAAGCCGGCGTCAACCTGTTCGACACGGCCGACGTGTATTCCGACGGCGCGTCCGAACGCGTGCTCGGCGCCGCGCTCAAGGGGCGCCGCGACCAGGCGCTGATCTCGACCAAGACGGGCCTGCCGACCGGCGACGGCCCGAACGACGCGGGCACGTCGCGCGCACGGCTGGTGCGCGCCGTCGACGACGCGCTGCGCCGCCTCGACACCGACTACATCGACCTGCTGCAACTGCACGCGTTCGATGCGAGCACGCCGGTCGAGGAAGTGATGTCGACGCTCGACGATCTCGTGCGCGCGGGCAAGCTCCGTTATATCGGCGTGTCGAACTTCGCCGGCTGGCAGATCATGAAGTCGCTCGCGGCGGCCGACCGGCACGGCTGGTCGCGCTACGTCGCGAACCAGGTGTACTACTCGCTCGTCGGCCGCGACTACGAATGGGACCTGATGCCGCTCGGTGCCGATCAGGGCCTCGGCGCGCTGGTGTGGAGCCCGCTCGGTTGGGGCCGGCTCACCGGCAAGATCCGGCGCAACGCGCCGCTGCCCGAACGCAGCCGCCTGCATGAAACGGCCAGCTACGGGCCGCCGGTCGACGACGCGCGCCTGTACGACGTGGTCGACGCGCTCGACGCGATCGCGGAGGAAACCGGCAAGACGGTGCCGCAGATCGCGCTGAACTGGCTGCTGCAGCGGCCGACCGTGTCGTCGGTGATCGTCGGCGCGCGCAACGAGGAGCAGTTGCGGCAGAACCTCGGCGCGGTCGGCTGGGCGCTGACCGATGCGCAGATGGCGACGCTCGATGCGGCGAGCGCGGTGGAAGCGCCGTATCCGCATTTCCCGTATCGCCGGCAGGCGGCGTTCGCGCGGCTCGATCCGCCGATGCGCGGGTAAAGGGCAACGCTGACGCGGCGGCGCGACGCGGCGGTCGCGCCGATGTTCGATGCCCGCGAAGACGACTGCGACCAGCGGCAGAATCCGATTTCGCCTCGGGAGCAAGTTGATCTATTCGCTCAATCCCACGGATTCAGAATCGCGACACCGGTTTCAACAAAACCGGCAACGTTGCGCGTCACGACCGTCATGCCATGCACGATCGCCGTCGCAGCAATGAGCGCGTCCCGCTCGGATCGCCGGTCCGGCACATGGAGCCGTGCGCATCGTTGGGCGACGGCGGTATCGACCGGTAACACGCGCCCAGCGAACTCGGGCAGCACGTGCCCGTCAAGCCATGCCCTGAGAGCGCCCCCTGTTCCGTGTCTCTGCGCTCGGCCTGCAAGACACCCGTCTCCAGCTCCATGATCGTGATGGCCGAGACAAACAGCACCGACGCATCGACGGTCGAACACCAGGCCGCCACGTTCCTGTCCGCCTTGCCCGCCCGCACTTTCCGGAGTTCCGAAACCACATTGGTATCAAGAACGAACATCATCAGAAGCCGACCTCCTTGATTTTGACGTTTGCGCGCGGCGGGTCGAACTCAATGTCCTCGACACCCGGCATAGCGAGCGAGTCGGCAATGTTGCGCCGCTGCCGGGTGAGACGCTGGTATTCCTCGAAACTCAGCAGCACATGGGCCGGCCTGCCGCGGTCGGTGATGAACACGGGGCCATCCTTCGTCGCCTTCTTTGCCTTGGTCACGTCCTGGTTGAGCTCACGACTCGAGAGGGTGGTGATGGTCACGATGGACTCCTGGAAGCCATATATGTAGGTATGTTGCTACAAAATGTGAATCCGTGTCACTCCTGGCCCTGTGCGCCGGGATTCCTCGCGATATCTGTAGCAACGTCCTACAGTTATGAGAAACAACCGCACCGCATCCCCTGCTCGGCGATGCGCACCCGAATCCGAGGACTGCCCATGCCGAGTATCTTCGCCGCACCCGCCAATGCCCCGCCAGGCCCCATCGCGGCGGAAACGCGCATGGTGCACGACGTGGCGACGCTGAAGCCGTCTGCCTACCGCTCGGCGGACGGCGCGTCGTGGGTCATCTCGACCATCACGCCGGCCGCTGACAGCGGCGCGAACGTCACGGGCAACACGTATTTCGACACCGCGAAAGGCCGCACCGTCCCGGTACCCGACGCGCGCCGCCGCTATGCGAACCGCGGCACGTGGCAGGTCGTCGCGAGCGCGAGCCCCGCCGTGCCCGCGACGGGCCGCTACGACTGGCTCACGCTCGCGTGGCTGCCGATCAACCGGCGGCCGCCGCCGCAAACGCCCGAGCACCTGTATTCGCCGTTCATTCGCGGCGGCACGATCGTCTATCGGTGGAATCCGGCCGCCGAAGGCGGCGAGCAGTTCGGCAACGTGCGGATGATCTTTCCGGAGTGGGCGCGGCAGGTGGCCGACGCGTTGCGGTCCGCACCGGCCGCGACGCAAGACGGTGTGTCGTCGGCGTCGCAACCGGCGCTCGAGCGCCTGAAAGCGGACACGAATCCGATGACCGCCGTACTCGACTTCGGCGATGCGCTGCGCGAGGAACCCGCGGAGCGGATCGTTGCCCGGCTGCCTGCGCTGCTGACGGTGGAAGACCGGCGTGAACTATCGGCGATCGTGTTCCTGTGCCTGTCCGCCGCGCGCGATGAAGACCGGCCACGCTTCGTCGACACGATCAACGCGACGATCGCGGGAACCGACGACCGCGCGCGCCTGCTGGCGATCGCGTACGGCGCGTTCGCCGCAGGACGAACGCAACCGGTTCCATTCGGCGACAAAGCGCTGAATACGTTCGTCAACGATGTGTTCGGTGCGCTGAAACGGCGGACGACGGCACTCGGCATACCGGTCGCGCAAGGGTCGCCGTGGTACGCGTTCTTTACCGCGTATCGGCTCGGTGAGGCGGAATCGGGCAACGGCTCCCGACGCTGACGGCATCACGCTTCGCACCTCCCGCTTCCCGCTTCCCGCAAGCCTGCCTGTCTATCAAAAAGCCGCCGCTGCTTGCAGCCGCAACGACGCCCGGCGCTTACGCCGCCTTTCGCTTGCGCGTGTCTCCTGCGTTCGATAAGACCCGCCTCACGGGAATTCCCGCCTGAATCAGCCGGGACCGAGTGATCGATGCGCGCCCGTTTTTTATCCTTGCATGACGCACCGACGGACAGACCAAGGGCCTGTCATTCGCACAACGCATCGCCAGGCCGCGGTCCCGCGCGATTCGTTCGCCGTCCGCACAGGTGATGTTTTCCCGGCGGTGGCGCGTATTCGCGGCGACGTCCCTATAGTTCGAGGCACTCGACATTTCCACAGGAGCCCCGTCATGTTTGCATTCTCGATCCGCAACCTCGCCCGCTACGCCGTCCTCGCGTCGGCCGCCACCATGCTGCCGACCGCCGAGGCCGCATCCAGCCTGCCCGCCACGCCGACGATTCGCGCGATGGCCGGCGCGCAACCGATCGACCATCTCGACCCGAAGACGACCGCGCTCGTCGTCATCGATTTCCAGAACGAATACCTGAACGGCAGGATGCCGATCGCCGACGTCCAACAGGCGATGGCCAACGCGAAACGCCTGATCGACTTCGCGGACCGCAACGGCATGCGCGTCTACCAGGTCCAGCACGTCGCGCCGGCAGGCTCGGCGTTGTTCGCACTCGGCGGCAAGACCGTCGAGTTCATTCCGGAAATGAAGCCGCGCACGCAGGACGTGGTCGTGCGGAAGGAAACGGTCAGCGTGTTCGCGAGCACCGATATCGACAAGCGCCTGAAGGCGGACGGTATCAAGACGCTGGTGATCGCGGGCCTGATGACGCACGCATGCGTCGCCGGCGCCGCCCGGGATGCCGCGCCGCTCGGCTACGGCGTCGTGGTAGCATCGGACGCCTCTGCGACGCGCGCCATCGCACGCGCGAACGGCCAGTCGATCGACAAGGACACGCTGCACCGCGCCGCGCTCGCCGAGATCGAGGATACGTTCGGCGACGTGAAGACGACGGCCGACATCCTCGCCCTGCCGCTGCGCTGATCGTTCGCCGCACCGCACCCGCCGAAGCGGGTGCGGCGGCCCGATCATCGTTTCTTCCGCGAACCGGAGCCCGACATGGATCAACTGCTCGCGATGCGCGTCTATCGGAGCCTCGTCGAAGCAAAAGGATTCTCGGCCGCGGCCGATCGCCTCGACACGACCCATTCGACCGTATCGCGCCAGTTGAAGCTGCTCGAAGCCAGCCTGGGCGTGCAGCTCGTCAACCGCAACACGCGCCATTTCTCGCTGACACCCGCCGGCGAGCGCTATTACGACGCGTGCGTCGAGATTCTCGAGCGCGTCGCGGCGGCGGCGGAAGACGTGACCGATACGCCGGGCCAGCCGTCGGGCGTGTTGCGCGTCAGCATGCCGCTGTCGGTCGGCACGCTGGAAATGCCGGCATGGCTGCCCGCGTTCCGCACCGCCTACCCCGACATTCGCCTCGACGTGTCGTGCAGCGACCGCTTCGTCAATCTGATCGGCGAAGGGTTCGACGTCGCGCTGCGCATCAGCGGCGAACTGCCGGACTCCGATCTCGTCGCGAAAACCCTGGCGATCTCCGACGAAATTCTCGTCGCGGCGCCGGACTATGTCGCGCGCCGCGGCCTGCCGCGCACACCCGCTGAACTGGCGAAACACGATCTGCTCGCCTACAGCGGCGGCGACGACCGGATCAGTTGGCGCGTCGCACCGCCGAGCGGCGCACCGGTCACGGTGCGGCTCGACGGCCCGCTGCGCATCGACGCGATCACCGCGTTGCATGCGGCCGCGCTCGGCGGCCTCGGCATCGGCGCCTTCACGCACCACACGGTAAGCAACGACATCGCGCACGGGCGGCTCGTCCCGATCCTGCCCGGCCATACGCTGGCGAAGCGCCGCTACTACGCGCTGTATCCGAAATCCCGGCACGTGCCGCCGAAGGTGCGTGCGTTTGTCGACTTCGTCGCCGCGCTTTACGGCACGCATGCCGGCGGCGACGGCCAGTGAGCAAGCGATCGACCGCCGCCCGCGGTTGCGCCCGGGCAGCCGAGACGGGCGTCATGTCGCGAACGCGTGAATGCCCTGTGCTCGCATCTGGCAGCGTTCCTATTCCGTTAAACCAGCCGATATACACCGGGGTGCGGCCGCGCCCACCGACCGCCACAAGGCATTCACGCGTGCACGCACGACGCTAAAAAAAGCGGCCGCTCGCGAGCGGAGCGGCCGTCAAGGAGAGATCCCTGTGCGGGATACCGGCGGACACCACACCAGACCGGCATGCATATTGTTGATGAACGGCACGCTGCTGACCATCGGCCCCGTCTGATTCGCTGCACGCCGGCGTGAACGGCATGCAATCCCGGGCTACCCCGCCTGGCGCCTGTCGCTTTCCGCAACACGCCGTTACGTTCCGGAAAGGAACCCCATCCGCGGCAACCGGTCGAAACGCCGCACGACCGCCGACGGCTCGATCGCCGCGGCGGCCATCCGCCTTTCAGCCCCGCTCGATCACGTCCATCATTCTTCCTGCCTCATGCTGAGCATCGGTCCCTTCTCGATCCGCGTCGTCGCGGTAGCCGTCGCCGCGCTGCTGGCGTGGCTCGTCGCGCGCTTCATCCAGCGCCGTCCGCCGGACGGGCATCACAAGAGCGCGTCGAGCCTGATCCTCGACGTGCTGCTGCTCGGGCTGATCGCCGCTCGGGTCGGTTACGTCGCGCAATGGTGGCCGGATTATGCGGCGACGCCGCGCGCGATCGTCGCGCTCGGCGACGGCGGCTTCGACGCGCGCATCGGTATCGCGGCCGCGCTGGTGTTCGCCGGCTGGCGCCTGCGCCGTCTGCCCGCGCTGCGTCGGCCGGTGCTCGCCGGCATCGTCGCGGGCCTCGGTGCGTGGGGTATCGCGCAAGGCACGCTCGCGACGTTGCAGCGCGGCGCGCCGCCGCTTGCCGCGATGCCGCTCCAGGCGCTCGATTCGACGCCCGTGTTGCCGGCGGGCTTCGTCGGCAAGCCGGTCGTCGTGAACCTGTGGGCGACCTGGTGCGCGCCGTGCCGCCGCGAGATGCCGATCCTCGCACAGGCGCAGCGTGACCATCCGGGCATCACGGTGCTGATGCTCAACCAGGGAGAAAGCGCGCAAGCGGTGCGCGCTTTCCTCGAACAGCAGCACCTGCGCTTCGATCACGTGCTGCTCGA
This sequence comes from Burkholderia sp. AU44665, assembly GCF_030504405.1. Classification (NCBI taxonomy): domain Bacteria; kingdom Pseudomonadati; phylum Pseudomonadota; class Betaproteobacteria; order Burkholderiales; family Burkholderiaceae; genus Burkholderia; species Burkholderia sp. AU44665. The sequence goes on from NZ_JAUJRI010000033.1 coordinate 28,208, forward strand.
TCCTTCGCTGCACGCAATGCATGCGTATGGCTCGCGCGGGCTGCCGACCACGTTGTTCTTCGACGCGAAAGGCCAACTCGTGGAATCGCACATGGGCGAGCTGACCGCCGCGCGGTTGAAGGACACCGTTACGCAACGCTTCGGGCAGTAGCCCGCAACGCAGGAATCAGACCTGTCCGATAGGCCGGGCGATACGCGGCCCGTACACTCGGGCCCATGATTTCGCTGATCCAGTCCGCCTTCGATACGGCGCGCGATGCGGTCGCGCACGTCGCGCGCCGCCCTTCGTTCCTGCGCAAGCTCGACATCGCCGTGCTCGCGCTGATCGTCGCGAGCGTGCTCGTCGTGATGGCCGACAGCGTGCAGGAGTTGCACCAGCAATACGGCCACGCGCTCTACGCGGCCGAATGGGCGTTCACGCTGCTGTTTTCCGCCGAGTACCTGCTGCGCCTCTGCACCGCGAAGAAGCCGGCCGCATATGCGCGCAGCTTCTTCGGCATCGTCGATCTCGTGTCGGTGCTGCCGACCTATCTCGCGTTCTTCTTCCCGGGCCTGCACGCGCTGATCGACGTGCGGCTGCTGCGGCTGCTGCGCGTGTTCCGCATCCTCGGGCTGTCGATCTATCTCGAGGAAGGGCAGATGTTGATCCGCGCGCTCACGCGTGCGCGGCGCAAGATCTTCGTGTTCATCGGCGGGATGTTCGTGCTCGTCGTGATTCTCGGCACCGTGATCTTTCTCGTGGAAGGGCCGGAGCACGGAATCACGAGCATTCCGGTGGGCGTCTACTGGGCGGCCGTGACGATGAGCACGACCGGATACGGCGACCTGACGCCCGTCACGCCGCTCGGCCGGTTGATCACGTCGTGCGCGATCCTGCTGGGCTACGGGATCATCGCGTTCCCGACCGGGATCATGGGCGCGGAGCTGGTCGCGTCGGCGCTGGAGCACAAGCGGGCCGGCAAGGGCGACATATCCTGTTGCCCGCATTGCGGCGCCGCGCTCCCGTCGCATGGGGAAACCGATGCGGCACCGCGCGGGCGCGCGGATGCGCATCGAAACGACACGTAGCCGACATTGCCGCCGGCCTCGAAAGCCGGCCACGACGACGCCCCTTCACCGCGTCTAGCCGCCCAGCGTCTGCACGAACGCGGCCACTCCCGTCAGCATGATCTGCACGCCCACGCACAGCAGCAGGAATGCGGAAACGCGCATCGCGACCTTCGTCCCTTCGCTGCCGAGATAGCGCGCGAGCGTCGTCGCGCGGCTGTAGATCTGCCAGATCGCGAACGCGACGAGCGCCGCGACCGCCGCCGATACGACCCCCGACAACAGATAGTCGCTCGCCGTATGCGCGCGGTTCGCATGCAGTGCGATGCCGGCCGCGATCGAGCCCGGGCCGATCGTCAGCGGCACGGTCAGCGGAAAGAACGCGCGCGACATCAGCTTGTGCAGGTCGTCGCCGTGCGCGGCGGCGTCGCCGCCGGCCGGTACGTCCGGCGCGTTCAGCATCGACCAGCCGGCCACGGCCACCGCGAAGCCGCCACCGATCCGCAGCGCCTCCATCGATATTCCGAAGAAATTCAGCACCGGCGCGCCGGCGAAGAAAATCACGAGCAGCGTGGCGAAGACGTTCGTCGCGAGCCGTTTCGACAGAATCGCGCGCTCGGCTTCGGTCAGCGATTGCGTGCGCTCGAGAAACACGAATGCCATACCGACCGGATTGATGATGCCGATCAGGCCGGTGAAGCCGAACAGGATTTCAGGGATCAGACGGTCGAGCTGCATCGATCGTACTCTCCGGTAACGAACAGGAATAAAAAAGCGGCCAGTCGGGAAGACCAGCCGCGAAGAGGAGATATCTCCATGATCCGGCACACGGGGGTGTGCCGGGCCGCAGAACCTGAATTGTCGGGAATATGAACCGGGAAGGAAATCAGCCACGTCCGATTTTTGCGTCGCAGATCATCAGCATCGCGACGGCCGACCCCGGACAGACGCCCTGAAACTGGCTGGACGCCAGCAACGGCGCGGGCACCGCCTCGCGGGCGATACGGACGAAGCCTTGCGTGACGAAGTAGTCTTCCGCCGTCGTGGTCAGCAGCGCGACCGACTGGACGGCACGCGCGCGGCATTCCGCGAGCAGGCGAGCCACCAGCATCCGCCCGACGCCGGCGCGACGCGCGTGTTCGACGACAGCGATCGAACGAATGAGCGCATGGCGTCCGTGGAGCTCGATTCCACCACACCCCACGATGCCGGCCGCCGCGTCGGCAACGACGAAATGCGGCAGATGTACGGCAACGCCCGCAGTCGGCAAACCGCTGGCACGAAGCAGCGCGTCGATCGCGGTCAGATCGGATTCGGTCGCTTGACGAAGAAACACCATGGTTCCACTCCCGGTTTGCCGTGACATTCCCCGAATCCAGCACACTCGCGCAAATCCGACGCGCCGCGCCGGAATGCGCGCGATGCGCCCGGGTGTCCATTCAATGGCAATCTGTTTACATTTACATGCGGAATGCACATGCGAATGCCCGCTCGCCGCGTTGTGCGCCTTGGCGATACGTCGAGTATTCGGGGCGTCGCGTTCCGTATGTCAACAGACCCTAGATACGCGCTTGATTGACGCGCTTCGACAGCTCCTCCGCGCTTTCCTTGCGCTCGCTGTACCGGTCGACCAGATAGGGGCCGACGTCGCGCGTGAGCAGCGTGAACTTCACCAGTTCCTCCATCACGTCCACCACGCGATCGAAATACGCGGACGGCTTCATCCGCCCCGCTTCGTCGAACTCCGTGAACGCCTTGGCCACCGACGACTGGTTCGGGATGGTCAGCATGCGCATCCAGCGCCCGAGCACGCGCATCTGGTTCACCGCGTTGAACGACTGCGAGCCGCCGCTCACCTGCATCACCGCGAGCGTCTTGCCCTGCGTCGGCCGCACGGCGCCCGTCGACAGCGGAATCCAGTCGATCTGCGCTTTCATGATGCCGGTCATCGCGCCGTGCCGTTCCGGCGAGCACCACACCATGCCTTCCGACCACATCACGTGCTCGCGCAGCTCGACCACTTTCGGGTGGCTCTCCGGCGCATCGTCCGGCAGCGGCAATCCGCTCGGATTGAACATGCGCACCTCGGCGCCCATCGCCGTGAGCAACCGCGCGGCTTCCTCGGTCAGCAGACGGCTGAACGAACGCTCACGCAGCGAGCCGTACAGAAGCAGGAACCTCGGCGAATGAGTCGATGGCGCCGCGGGCCGCAGGTGCGCGACGTCCGGCACGTGAAACAGCGTGGCGTCGAGTTGCGGCAGGTCTTTCAGGGAGTCGGTCATGGGGCGGTTCTCTCGTGATCTCGGGCCCGGCACTCGTACCAGCCCTTCGACCGGTTGACGATACGCACGACCAGCAGCATCGTCGGCACCTCGATCAGCACGCCGACGACGGTGGCCAGCGCCGCGCCGGATTGAAAACCGAACAGGCTGATCGCGGCCGCGACCGCCAGCTCGAAAAAGTTGGATGCGCCGATCAGCGCCGACGGGCAGGCCACGCTGTGCTTCTCGCCCACCGCGCGATTGAGCCAGTACGCGAGCGCCGAATTGAAGAACACCTGAAGCAGGATCGGCACCGCGAGCAGCGCGATCACGAGCGGCTGCCGCAGGATCGCTTCGCCCTGAAACGCGAACAGCAGCACGAGCGTGGCCAGCAGCGCGGCGATCGACCACGGGCCGGCCTTCGCCATGGCGGCGTCGAACGCCGCCTGCCCCTTCGCGAGCAGCATCTTGCGCCACAGCTGCGCGAAGATCACCGGAATCACGATGTAGAGCACGACCGACGTGAGCAGCGTCGCCCACGGCACCGTGATGGCCGACATCCCCAGCAGCAGGCCGACCAGCGGCGCGAACGCGATCACCATGATGCTGTCGTTCAGCGCGACCTGCGACAGCGTGAACAGCGGATCGCCGCCCGTCAGCCGGCTCCAGACGAACACCATCGCCGTGCACGGCGCCGCGGCCAGCAGGATCAGGCCCGCGATGTAGCTGTCGAGCTGGTCGGCCGGCAGCATCGGCGCGAACAGATGGCGGATGAACAGCCAGCCGAGAAACGCCATCGAGAACGGCTTGACGAGCCAGTTCACGACGAGCGTGACGCCGATGCCTCTCACATGCCGACGCACCTCGTGCAGCGCGCCGAAGTCGACCTTGACCAGCATCGGGACGATCATCACCCAGATCAGCAGCCCGACCGGGAGATTGACCTGCGCGTACGCCATCCGGCCGATCCGCTGGAACAGGTCGGGCAGCACCTGGCCGAGCGCGATGCCGGCGACGATGCACAGCGCGACCCAGATCGTCAGGTAGCGTTCGAAGAAGTTGATGGAAGGCTTTGCGACAGCCTTGCCCGGCGGGGCGACGTTGGATGTGTTCATCGGACAGGTTCAGCCTCGAAGTCGTTGGCGCTCGCGCGTTTCGGCAGACCGCCGCGCAAATGATCAGGTTTGCGAGATCGCGGTCAACGCCGTCTGGAGTTCGGCATGGCTCATGCGTTCCAGCGGCAGCGCCAGCAACTGCAGCATGCGATAGCCGATCGCCTGACGCGTGAGTTCGAACGCGCGGCGCTTGCCTTCGTCACCGCCCGTCGCATTCGACGGATCGGCGTAACCCCAATGGACTTTGACCGGGCTGCCGGGCCAGTACGGACAGGTTTCCGCCGCCGCGCCGTCGCACACGGTGATGACGACGCGCATTTCCGGCACGCCGTCGCCAACGAACTCGTCCCAGCTCTTGCTGCGGTATCCGGCCACGTCGACGCCGGCGTTCGTCAGCGCTTCCAGCGCGAACGGATTGAGGCGACCGCTCGGCGCGCTGCCGGCGCTGTAGGCACGCACATCCTTGCCGAGCTTCGCGGCCCAGTGATTGAGCATGCCCTCGGCCAGCACGCTGCGTGCCGAGTTGTGGGTACAGAGGATCAGGACGTTCGTGGTCATGGGCGGGGCACGCGAATGCGCTTCAGGATTGCCGGTTGCGGTTGCTCTTTGCCGACGGCGAACAGACGGAAACCGGCGAACACGGATTCCCGCCGCAACAGTTCTCCGTGAGATAGCCCAGCAGCCCGTTCATCGTGTCGAAGTTCGCGCAGTAGAAGACGAAGCGGCCTTCCTGGCGGCTGGTGACGAGCTGCGCATGCGCGAGCTCCTTCAGGTGAAAGGACAGCGACGATGGCGGCACGTCGAGCAGCGTCGCGATCCAGCCGGCCGGCATGCCTTGCGGCCCGGCCTGCACGAGCGCGCGAAAGACGGCAAGCCGGGATTCATGCGCGAGCGCCGCAAGGGCGGCAACGGTCTGGTTCGTTTCCATTGTTCGATACTAATCGAAATATGGAAACCAGGAAAGCGACGCCGAACCATGGCGTCGCCGGAATGGTCTGCCCCCAAGACGACGCGCGCCGTGCCCGCGCGCGACGTGCGCCGTCAGCGCCCGATCAGCCGCGTGTGACTCGGCAACGCGACCGTGAGATCGGTGTCGCCCGCTGCCGGCCGCGACACGTCACGCGTCGTGGCAAGCCATTGCGCGAATTCGGCGGCGGTCATGCCGACGGCCTCGGCCGAACTCGATGCGGGAGTGCCCGCCGGCTCGCCTGCCGCGTGTGCGGCCCGTTGCGCATGCGTTGCCGCACCACGAGATGGCGGGGCCGCCGGCGCATTCGACGCCGCGTCCGGCGCCTTTTTGCCGCGCGACATGGCGGCAGGCTTCGCCGCCGAACGCGCGGCGGCAGCAACCGGCTTCGCGGTGACCGGCGATGCGGGTTCGGCATCCGGCGCCGCGGCTTGCGCCACGACGGCATCCGATGCGATCGCCATCGCCACGGCCACCGGCGCATCGCCCGACGGCGCGCGGCCGGCATGCAGCGCACGCGATGCCGCGGATGCCGCTTCCGCCGCTTCCACCGCGACAGCCGCCGGACGGGCAACCTCGCCGTCCGCGGCCGTCGCACGATCGGCCGGCACGATCGCCACTTCGGCCGCCCTGCCGGTCGCCTGCGCCACCTGCGTCGCGGCAACGGCCGCCGTCGGCGCCGCCAGGATCGCCGCCGAATAGACGGCGCCATGCTCCGCCGCATGCTGACGTTCATCGACGAAATGCGTCGCGAAAACGCACGTCGCGCCGAACAGCGCGCACGCCATCAGCGTGAGCCGCCAGTGGCGGCGCAGCGGGTGCGGCCGGACCCATGCCCGGTTATCCGAGCCGAAATCCTCCGCACGCACCGCCTTCTCGGCTTTGCGCGACTTCGTTGCGTGAACAACCATATCGGCTTGCCCGGCCGCGGGCATCGCCGCGCGGCGCGTGCCCTTCAGGTCGAACACGTTCGGTTTCGGCCGCCGGCTCGCCACGAACGGCCGGCGCCGCCGGCCGTACGGCGGCGGCACATCCGAGAACGGATGCGCGAGCGGAATCGCGTAATGGCCGGTGATGTCCTGCATGCTCATGATGTCGACGACGCATTGCGCGACATCCGCCGCGGCAATCCGTGCTCCCGTAGTTGAACGAATGACCCCGAGTATCGCCGTCGCGCCGGTTTCGGTAAATCGGACTGCGTTACCTTCGATCCGGACCGTAGTCGGCCTGGTCCTACCGATCCGCGGCCGGCCCGGCGGACGGCACTTAGAACCGGCCGCGCAAGCCGATGAACACCTCGTTCGACGACAGCTTCGACTTCAGTTGTTCGTCGCGCGCGTTGATGCGGTTCGCGAACGTGTTGAAGCCGGTCTCGACGTTGCCCATGTCGACATAGCGATACCCGAGGTCGATCGAGAAGCGCTTGTTGATCGCATAGCTCACGCCCGCGCCGGCCGAATACGCGAGATTGGTCTGCGTCTTCGACGCGAAGCGGCGCGTGTCGTTGGTCTGCCAGCCGTCGGCCGACACGATCGCGACGCCGATGCCGAGCGTGCCGTACACGGAGAAGCCGCGGCCGAGATCGAAGTCCTTGTAGCCGTTCAGCATCAGGCGCTGCGCCGACACGTGGAATTCGTTCGCGTTCGCGTCGAACGGCGCCCAGTAGCTGGTGAAGTTGTTGGTGCGCTTGAACACGTATTCGCCTTCCGCGCGCCAGCCGTTGCCGAACTGGTAGCCGAGGCCGAGCGAGCCGGTGACGTTCGAGCCCGTCTCCGGGCCGCCGACGCGGCTCGTGACGCGCGGGCTCGTCAGCTCCATGTTCACCGCGTTGTCGAACGCGCCGATGACGCGGCCCGTCGCGTAGTAGCCGGCGTCGTCGAGTTCGGCGGCCTTTCTCGTTTCCGGCGCGGCGACGGTATCGGCAAAAGCGGCGCCCGAGAACAGCAGGGCCAGCGTGGAAGGCACGGCAAAGCGCTTGATCATGATGAATCGAATCCTTGACGATGGATGACTGGTCGGAGAAGCCCCCATCGTAGGAATCGCGCCGCGATCGTTGAACCCGTTCGGCTACGGGTTGCGCCTCCGTAGCGCTACGGAGGCGCCATGCGATGCGATGGAAGCGCCGAGCCTGCGAGCGCCGCGTAATCGCGCACGAGTTCGACGAGCGACGCGGCCCGCAGCTTGTCGAACACGTTCGCGCGATAGGTCTCGACGGTGCGCGGCGACAGCCCGAGCACGCGCGCGATCTCCTTGTTGCTCCAGCCGCGCACGATGCCGTCGAGCACTTCCCGTTCGCGCGCGCTCAGCGTCGCGATACGGGCCGCGCGCGTCTGGCACGCATCGTCCTGCCCGCGTTGTGCCGCCTGCCGGCGCAGCGCCTGCTGAACCGTATCGATCAGCTCGTCGTCGTCCGCCGGCTTGCGCAGGAAATCGAGCGCGCCGCGCTTGAACGCGCGCCGGCACGCATCGACGTTGCCGTGGCCCGTCATCACGATCACCGGCAGGTCGCGTCGCGCACGCAGTGCGTCGAGCGCGTCGAGCCCGCTCATCCCCGGCATCCGGATGTCGAGCAGCACGCAGCCGAGCGCCGGGTCGTCCGCATCGGCAAGAAACGCCGGCGCGTCCGGATAGCAGCGCGTCGGCACGCCCACCGTGCGCAGCAGCAATGCAAGCCCGTCGCGCACGGCTTCGTCGTCGTCGACGATCGCGACGACCGCTGCGGCGGGCGCCGAATAAGGCGAACCATTCATGCGGCCTCCTCTGCCAGCGGCAACGACAGCACGGCCTCGACACCGCCCGACGGCAGGTTGCGCACCGTCAGCGTGCCGTCCTGGCGCTGCGCGAGCGTGTCGCACAGCGGCAGCCCGAGGCCGAGCCCGCGCGCACGCGTCGTGAAGAACGGTTCGAACAGGCGCGGCAGCGCGTCTTCCGGCACGCCGGGGCCGTTGTCGACGACGCTGAAGCGGTAATGCCGGCCGACGCGCGCGCCGCTCACGCGGATCTCGCCGCGCGACGTGCCGGCCCCGGTACCGGCCAGCGCATCGCGCGCGTTCCGGATCAGGTTGTGCAGGATCTGCTCGATCGCGATCGGCTCGGCGAACGGCCGCTCGCGCGGCGCCGCGTTGTGCCAGCCGAGCGCGACGTGCTCGCGCGCGCATTCGTCGCGGTACAGGAACAGCAGCGTGTGCATGATCGCATCGGGATCGAGCGCGCGGCGCTCGCCGCCATGCGCGGTGGTGACCGCTTCGCGCATGCGCTCCAGGATCGCGGCCGCGCGCTTCGCCTGCGCGACGCTCGTCTGCAGCGCTCGCCGCACGCTGTCGCGCTCGTCGGGTTGATCGAGCAGGCGTTCGGCCGCACGCACGTGGCTGACGATCGCCGCGAGCGGCTGGTTCAGCTCGTGCGCGAGGCCGGCGGCCATTTCGCCGAAGGTATCGAGCCGGCCGAAGCGGTCGAGCCGCGCGCGGGCATCCTCGCGGCGCCGCGCCTCGCGCAGCCGCCACGCGACGAGCGCACCCGCGACGAGCAGCGCGGCCACCGCGTTCCACAACGCGATCGGCAGCCACGGCAGATCGGCGGCCGTCAGCGTGCGCGTGGTGTGCAGCACGAATGCCTGCGGCTGCGCGGGCAAGCGCTTCTCCAGACGCACCGTCCAGCCGGGCAGTGGGCTGCCGGAAGCACGCGACAGCAAGTCGATACGGCGATCGCGCACCGCCAGCGCCGCCGACGAAATCGCCGACGACCAGTCGCCCGCCGGAATCATCTGGCGCGGATCGACACGCACGGCCCAGCCGGAATTCGCCACGAGCCAGTACGCGGCGGCGCCGTCGAACACCATCGCGAACGGTTTGCCGGGCGTCGGCCGCGGCGGCTCGGCCGGCGCCGGTCCGCCGTCGGTTTGCCAGCCCGCGCCGGCGCGCCAGTACGCGAGCCCGTCGACCTGCGGCATCCGCTCGCGCAGGCTGTCGAGCATGTGCGCCGGCGGCGCGGCCAGCGACGACGCGCCGAGCGTCGCGAGGATCGCCTCGTGCTGCGCGGCCTTCTGCGCGAGCAGACGGATGGTGATGCTCGAATCCTGGAAGAAGCGGTTGTACGCGTCGGCGACGGCGCGCGACACGACGAACGCGGTGCCGGTCAGGCTGAGCGCGAGCCACGCCAGCAGCGCGACGAGTCGGACGGAAGGTTTCATGGGCAACGAGGATTCGGCAACGGATGACGGATGGCACGCAGCGCGGCGCACGGCCCGCGCGATGCAGCGAACGCGGAGAAGCCGTCGCGACGCCGCACGCGATGCGCTCCATTGTCGGCAACTCCGCATGGCCTGTGGTCCGAATGCCGTTATGTTTCCTGTCAGACCGGTCCCAAACATGCGCTTTCCGTGGCAGCGGCGCGCAGTTTCGGACTGGACTGATTCTCTTCAGACTCCGAAACGACCACAATCGGCCTGCTTGTTCTCCGTCTCCAGGAGATCAGGCTCCATAGTCGATACTTTTCCCGCCTTCTCCGGCGGGACTTTTTTTGGACGGCATCACGCCACTCCCTGCCCGGAGCCTTCCGGCCATGATCCCGCTTCTTTCCCTCCGGTCGCGAACGCACGCCGCCACCGCGCCGCACCGGCTTCGCCCGCTCGCACCGTGACCGACGCCCCTTCGACCGCGATCGCGATCCTGACGATCGACCATCCGAGCCGCGGCATGTTCGACGACCGGCTGCGCCGCGCGGGCCATGGCTACGATCGGCTGCGCATCGACGACATCCTGCGTCGCGCCGGCTACCGGCCGTTGCGCTTCGAATATCTGACCGATCTGCTCGCGGCCTGCGACACGCGCGCGTTCGATCTCTTCATCGTGCAATGCGAAACGGCCTGCCGCCGCACGACGGACGCGATCCGCGCGCTGCGCGCGCGTTTCGCCGACACCGTGGCGATCGTGTCGATCAGCCAGCGCGATGCGGATCTCGCGCAATCGGCGTGTTTCGTGGCCGGTGCGAACGAGCATCTGCCCTACGCCGCGTCGCCCGACGCGCTGATCGGCAGCATCGCGACGTGGCTGCGCTGGTCCCATCACCGTGCGATCCATCATCGCCACTGGCGGATCGGACAGTTCGAGTTCGATACGGCCGCGCGCAGCGTGACCGTCGCCGGCCGCGAGCACGTGCTGACCGAGAAGCACTTCCAGATCGCGACCGCGTTCTTCCTGAACATGGGCCGCGCGCTCGATCGCGCGCACGTGAGCCAGCTCGTGTGGGGCTCGCTCGTCGCGTCGCAAAGCCGGCGGCTCGACACGCACGTCGCGTATCTGCGCGACCGGCTCGAACTCGACGGGCGGCACGGCGTGCGAATGATGACGATGTACGGCTTCGGGTACCGGCTCGTCACGTGCGAGCCGGACGAACCGCCCGGGCCGGACCCGCGCCGGGCCGACGGCACGCGCGCCGCGCAACCCTGACGGGCAGCGTTGCGTACCGATCGGACTCCATTATCATGGGGGCACCTTGGCCGACCGCCCCGCCCCGATGGACCACCGCGCCGCACCCGATCGATCCCGCCTCGCCGCCGGCCCGTCCGCCGATCCCACGCCGGCCGGCCGCCGCCAGCGCGCGCTGCTGTATGCCGGCGGCGCCGCCGTGACCGTCGCGATCCTGCTCGCCAGCGGACTGATGCTGTACACGATGGCGAGGGAAGCGATCCAGGAGCGCTATACGGGGTTCGGCGTGCGGCATTTTCTCGTCCAGTTCGAATTCAAGCTGCGCACGACGGGCATGGACATGCTCACCACCCACGACGAAAGCGTGTGGCACACGCGCGCGGCCGATCCGGCCGCCGTCGCCGCGCTGGCCGCCGGAAACGGGCGGCTCGAACTGCGCGACAACCCGCGATTCCCGTCGATGCTCGTGCTCGCCGACCTGTCGCCCGAGCGGCCGGCCGCGTCCTATGCGCGCTATCTCGCGATGGCGAGCGACATGAGCTACCGGGTCGGCGCGTACGTCGCGAAGCAGGACGCCGGCCGGCCCGTGGCCGGGTACGCGTACAGCCCCGACCGCCGCTTCGCGATGGTGATCCCGAGCCCGGAACCGGGCACGGCCCCGGCCGAACCGGCGCCCGCTCCGGCGTCGGCGCTGCTGGCCCGGGTCGCCGCCGATCTCGATACGCCCGCGCCGCGCCGGTTCGTGTGGCATGCGCCGGCCTACGACCCCGTGCAGCGCCGCGACGTGTTCCGGATCGTCGGCGCCGCCTACGACAAAGGGGTGCCGCTCGAAGTGCTCGTCTCGACGCTGCCTGTGGACGTGCTGCGCGCGCGGCTCACGACCGACGTCCCGACCAACGCGGCCATCATCGCGAATGCGCACGGCGACACGCTGCTGCGCGTCGGCGCCGCCGAGCACGACGCGGCGACGGTCGCGGCACTCCAGCGTCTCGCGGCACGCACGCGCCCGACGGGCGGCAACGGCATGCGCGCCGCTTACAGCGACGGCCTGTTCGCGCTGAGCCAGCCGATTCCCGACACCGGCTGGACGCTCGTGCAGGCGTTCTCGCTGCGCTCGCTGCTCGCGGCGATCGGCGCGCGCGCGGGCGGCTACGCGGCGATCATGCTCGCCGCGATCGCGCTCGTCTGGTGGCTGCTGGTGCGTTTCGACCGCCGCGTGCTGAAGCCGGACGAAGCGCGCCGCCGCCGCGTGATCGACAGCGAGAACCTGAACCGCACGATCGTCGAGGCCGCGCCGTCCGGCATCGCGCTGCTGTCGCTCGCGGACGGCGCGGTGCTGCTGCAGAACGACACGATGCGCGACTACGACGCGCGCCGCGCGGGCGGGCCGTCGCTGCCGGCGCGGCTGCTCGAGCGCTTCGACCGCTCGGCCGATACCGGCGCGTGGCAGTCGGGCCTGCATGTGTCGCTGCCCACCGCCGACGGCAACGCGGTCGATCTGCTCGTCAATCTCGTGCGCACGCGCTACCGCGACGCGGACGTCGTGCTGTGCAACTTCTCCGACATCACGTCGCAGAAGAACGTCGAACGCGCGCTCGACCACGCGCGGCAGGCGGCCGACGCGGCGAACAACGCGAAATCCGCGTTCCTCGCGACGATGAGCCACGAGATCCGCACGCCGCTGAACGCGATCCTCGGCAATCTCGAACTGATCGGGCGCGAGCCGCTGGCGGACACGCAGCGCGAGCGGCTGCATACGGTCGAGGGCGCGTCGTCGGTGCTGCTCGACCTGATCAACGACATCCTCGACCTGTCGAAGATCGAGGCCGGCCAGATGACGATCGAGGCGATTCCGTTCGATCTCGCCGACACCATCCGGCAGACCGGCGCGATGTTCGAGCCGCTGGCCGCCGCGAAGGGGCTGCAATTCGACGTGTTCGTCGACGATGCGCTGGCGCCGCGCTATCTCGGCGATCCGACGCGCATCCGGCAGATCGCCGCGAACCTCGTCGGCAACGCGATCAAGTTCACGAACCACGGCGAGATCACGCTGGAGGTGTACCTGCGCGACGACGCCGATCCCGCGTCGCCGATCGCGATCGGCGTCAGCGACACGGGCATCGGGATGACCGACGAACAGCGCGCGACGCTGTTCCGCCCGTTCACGCAGGCCGATACGTCGATCACGCGGCGCTATGGCGGCACGGGCCTCGGGCTCGCGCTGACGAAGCAGCTCGCGCAGATGATGCACGGCGCGATCGACGTGAAGAGCGAAGCCGGCCACGGCAGCACGTTCGTCGTCACGCTGCCGCTGCGGGCGGCGACGAGCGAGCAGATCGCCGCGCAGGACGCGGCGCGCGCCGACGATGCCGCGTTGCCGGCCGTCGCCGCGCGCGTGCTGGTGGTCGACGATCATCCGGTGAACCGCAAGTTGCTGCAGGGGCAGCTCGTCACGCTCGGCTATGCGGCGGACGCGGCCGAGGAAGGCGCGGCCGCGCTGCGGTGCTGTACCGATACGCGCTACGACCTCGTGATGACCGACCTGAACATGCCGGGCATGGACGGCTATACGCTGGCCCGCGTGCTGCGCGCGCAGTATCCGGGCCTGCCGGTGGTCGCGGTCACCGCGCATGCGAGCGCGGCCGAGCATGCGCGCTGCGCGGAAGCCGGGATCGTCGCGGTGCTGGTGAAACCGGTGCTGCTCGACATGATCGACCGCACCGTGCGGCGCTTCGCGAAGGGTGCGGCCGCAAGCCGGCCCGCGCAAAACGCGCTGGTCGATCTGGCCGAAGGCCCGTTGCCGCCGGACGTGCACGAACTGTTCGGCGACACGCTCGAGCGTTCGCTCGCGGCGATTCGCGATGCACTCGCGCGCGGCGACGTGCCCGCGCTGCGGGCGGAGCTGCATTCGCTGCGCGGCGCGTTCGCGACGATCCACGAGCATGCGGTGGCCGACGCGGTGCGCGACATGCAGGATGCCGTGCAGGCCGGCGATCCGGCCGTGCTCGACCCGCTGGTCGACCGCACCGAGCGCCTCGCGCGCGACACGCTCCGGCGGCGCGCGGCGCAAGCGCCGCAAGCCTGATCGGCCGCCGTCCGCGACTGTCTTTCCTTCCCTCTCGGCTCCTTTCACGGCCACCCGTCGCGGCGGCCCGTTCGTGCGTTCACGCGTGTAGGACACGCCCTACAAACATCGCATCTCGAATAGGTTTTGGACGACAGATTCGGACGAGGCCGATCCATACCATGGACTCATCAACCTGACGAACTGAAAGGAGTGGGTCAATGAACAAGACGTATCGCAACATCTGGAACACGGCGACGGGCACGTGGACGGCCGTGGCCGAAACGGCGCGCTCGCGCTCGAAGGGCTCGGCGCGCGCGGCACGCCAGGCCTTGGCAGTCCTCGCGCTGGGCAGCGCATCGATCGGCGGCGCGTTCGCGGCCGACGCGTGCACGACCGAGGACGGGAAAGGCGGTTCGCTCGATGCGGCCGGCGTGTGCAAGGTCACGGCTTCGCGCACGATCGGCACGGATGCGATCGGCACGACGGCGACGCTCACCGACGACTACATCAAGGTCAATAGCACCGGACCCGTGGCGGCCGCTACGGGTGCCAACGCCGTTGCGATGGGCCAGTCGGTGACATCCAGCGGATCCAGTTCCGTGGCAATCGGTTCGGGCACCTCGGCGGACGGGCTTCATTCGATGGCGCTCGGCGCATCGTCGCGCGTCGTGGGCAACAGCAACCTGGCCGTGGGCGACGGCGCAACGGTATCGACGCTCACCGCCCCGCCGACGAACGCCATTGCAATCGGTACTCGCGCCAATGTATCCGACGCCGGCGTAACCGGCGCCACGGGTTCGATCGCGATCGGCAATAGCGCATCGGCCGGCGGCACCGGCTCGATCGTGATCGGGACAAGCACGCGCCATTCCGGCTCCGGCGCGACGGTCGTAGGCGCCAACGCGAGCGCAATGGGCGGCGGTTCAGGCGTGGCCATCGGGAACAGCAGTGCTGCGGCGGGTGCGGGCTCGGTCGCAACGGGCCCGAACGCCACGGCCACCGGCACGGGTTCGGTTGCAATCGGCAGCCAGGCCGCGACCACGAACAACAACAGCGTGGCGATCGGCAATACGGCCTCCGGCAGCGCGATCAATACCACCGCGATCGGCGGAAACGCCCGGGCAACGGGCGACAACGCGACCGTGCTCGGCCAGAGCGGTGCCGCAAGCGGCCTGGGGGCGGTCGGCATCGGTTTCCGTGCCAATGCGCAGGGGGACCGCTCGGTCGCGCTCGGCATGGATTCCGTCGCGGATCGCGACAACACCGTTTCCGTCGGCTCGGCCACGCAACAGCGTCAGATCACGAACGTCGCGGCCGGCACGGCGGGTACGGATGCGGTCAACGTGGAGCAGATGAACGCCGCGATCACGGCGGCCGACAAGTATGTCGACATTCGCACCGGCACGTATGCGGCCGACGTGGCCGCCAGCGCCGGTGACAGTGCGACCGCCGTCGGCGCGAACGCAAGCGCCACGGGCCAATCGGCTGTCGCGCTCGGCGGCAATACGACGGCCAGTGCGGCGAATGCGGTAGCCATCGGTACGCTCTCGCGCGCAACCGGCAACAACGCGGTCGCGGTTGGCGTAGGGGCCGCGGCTACCGGAGCGAACACCTCCGTGCTGGGGCGCGGTGCGTTGGCAAGCGGCAACAATTCGGTTGCGCTCGGGACTTGGTCCCTTGCCGATCGCGACAATTCCGTGTCCGTCGGTTCGTCGGGACTTGAACGCCAGGTTACGAACGTCGCAGCCGGTACGCAAGCGACCGACGCTGTGAACGTGAGCCAGCTTCAGCCCGTCGTGACCGCACTCGGCGGCGGCGCCACCATCAACCCCACGACGGGTGCCGTGACCGGCCCGAGGTACACGCTCGCCAACGGCGGCACGCAAACGACGGTCGGCGGTGCGCTCGGCGCACTCGACGGCAACATCACGACGATCAACACCCGGCTCGACGGTCTCTCGAACGGCACGGTCGGCCTCGTCCAGCAGGCCGGCCCGGGCGCGAACATCACGGTCGGCGCGAGCACCGACGGCGCGGCCGTCGACTTCACCGGCACGGCAGGCGCCCGCAAGCTGACCGGCGTCGAAGCAGGCGCGGTCACGGCCACCAGCAAGGACGCAGTGAACGGCTCGCAACTGCACGGCGTGTCGAGCAGCGTGGCATCGGCCATCGGCGGCGGCTCGACCGTGAACGCCGACGGTTCGATCTCGGCACCGAGCTTCACACTCGGCGACGGCAGCGGCGGCACGACCACGGTCACGTCGGTCGGCGGTGCGATCACGAACCTCGACGGTCGCGTCACCACCAACGAAGGCAACATCGCACGCAACACGGGCGACATCGCCGACCTGGCCAGCCAGATCGGTAGCGGTACGGTCGGCCTCGTCCAGCAAGCCGGCGCGGGCGCAAACATCACGGTTGGCGCGAACACCGATGGCGCGGCCGTCGACTTCACCGGCACGGCCGGCGCGCGCAAGCTGACCGGCGTCGACGCAGGCGCGGTCACGGCAGCGAGCAAGGACGCGGTGAACGGCTCGCAACTGCACGGCGTGTCGGACAGCGTCGCATCGGCCATCGGCGGCGGTTCCACCGTGAACGCCGACGGCTCGATCTCCGCGCCGAGCTTCACGGTCGGTGACGGCAGCGGCGGCACGACCACGGTTCACTCGGTCGGCGACGCGGTGACGAACCTCGATGGTCGCGTCACCGTCAACGAAGGCGCGGTCGCGTCGCTGGCCGACCAGATTGGCAACGGCACGGTCGGCCTCGTCCAGCAGGCGGGCCCTGGCGCGAACATCACGGTCGGCGCGAACACCGACGGCGCGGCGGTGAGCTTCATCGGCACGGCCGGCGCGCGCAAGCTGTCGGGCGTCGCGAACGGCGTGAACGACGACGATGCGGTGACGATCGCGCAGTTGAAGGCCACCGGCCTCATCGACTACACGGGCAAGGAAATCGCGGCCGTCACGTATGACGACATCTCGCTCGGCAGCGTGACCTTCGGCGGCACGGGCGGCACGAAGCTGCTCAACGTCGCGCCGGGCCTGATCGCGGCCGGCAGCATGGAAGCCGTGAACGGCGGCCAGCTGCACGACCTTCAGGAGCGGTTCGCGCAGGAATACGCACGACTGGACGGCCGCGTCGGCAACCTCGAATCCGGCGGCGGCTCGGGCGGCGGCGGTGGCGGCAGCGACGGCAACGTCGGCCGCGGCACGGGCGGCGACGGCTCGCTCGTGGTCGGCGATGGCTCGGTTGCGTCGGGCGAGAACAGCACGGCGGTCGGCCAGGGCGCGGTTGCGTCGGGCAACAACGGCTCTGCGGTCGGCCAGGGCTCGGCGGCCAGCGGTTCGAACAGCTCGGCCATCGGCCAAGGCTCGGTCGCATCGGGTTCGGACAGCACGGCCATCGGCCAGGGTTCGAAAGCGACCGGCAACGGTTCGGTGGCGATCGGCGCGGGCTCCGTGGCGGATCGCGACAACAGCGTGTCGGTCGGCTCGGCCGGTCACGAACGCCAGATCACGAATGTCGCGGACGGCACCGCACCGACCGACGCCGTGAACGTGCGTCAGCTGGATCAGCGTTTTGGCGAAACGAACCGGATGATCAACGACGTCGCGAAGAACGCGTACGCCGGTGTCGCGGCGGCGATGGCGATGCCGAACCTGACGCCGTCGCAGCCGGGCAAGACCGTCGTCGCGGCCGGCGCCGCGAACTACAAGAGCGGCTCGGCGATCGCGGCAGGCGCGACCTACCGGACGCGCGACGGCAAGTGGCTGATGAACGGCGCCGTGTCCGTCACGTCGACGGGCGACGCAGGCGTGCGTGCGCAGGTCGGCTACGAGTTCTGACCGGACGGCTCCGCGTCGCGCGGAGCCTCGACCCGAAGCGGGGGAGCGATCCCCCGCTCGTTCGGCCGACGGCCGGTGACGGTTCCGCACGAGCCGCCACCGGCCGTCGGCGCAACGGCTTCGCGTGCGGCCGGCTTGCACGCCGCACGCGCAGCCGTACGCACCGATCTCCACCGCGCGGCGCCCACTGCGCGCCGCAACATGCAGGTACACCGACATGCCAGGAAATTTCCCCATTCGCATCGTGATCGCCGACGACCATCCGGCGGTCGTCATCGGCGCACGTTACGAACTGTCCGCGACGAATACGCTCGCGGTGGTCGCGACCGCCGGCAACTCGACGGAACTGATGGAAGCGCTCGCGAGCCAACCATGCGACGTGCTCGTCTCCGACTACGCGATGCCGGGCGCCGAATTCGGCGACGGCCTCGCGATGTTCACCGCGATCCTGAAGCGACATCCGAATCTGCGCATCGTCGTGATGACGATGATGGAGAATGCGGTGGCGCTGCGCGCGCTGATCGAACTCGGCATCGCATGCGTGGTCAGCAAATCCGATATGACGAGCCACCTGACGATGGCGATTCACGCGGCCTATACGAACGGCCGCTATCTGTCGCCTTCGATGGACCGGATCCTGCGCGCCGCCGGCAACACGGGCGGCAAGGCGCCGGCGTTGTCCGCGCGCGAGCTGGAAGTGATTCGCCTGTTCGCGTCGGGCCTGTCGGTCAACGCGATCGCCGATCAGTTAAGCCGCAGCAAGAAAACGATCAGCACGCAGAAGAGTTCGGCGATGCAGAAACTCGGGATCGAGCGCGACGTCGATCTGGTCCGCTACGCGATTTCATGCGGGCTCGTGTCCGATTACGGTTACGCGACGACGCTGCCGGCCCTCGACGACCATCCGCGCTGACGGTACGGCGACCATTCCGGCGCACGGCCGGCCACGCCCATGGCGCGGATGATCGCGCACCGGGTTCCGCCGATGCGCGAGGCGCGCCGGTCAGTCGGGCTCGGCGCGCCCTTTCTCCTCTCCCGCCTGCTCCCCCGCCTTGCCCTCGCCGCCCGACGCGGCGACGATCCCGTTCTCCATCGCGTAGCGCAACAGGTCGATATCCTTTTCCACGCCGAGCTTCTGCATCGCGCGCGCCTTCTGGGTGCTGATCGTCTTCTTGCTGCGGCTGAGCTTGTCCGCGATCTCGTTGACGGTCATCCCCGACGCATACAGCCGCACGACCTCGATCTCGCGGCTGCTCAGGCTCGGCGCCTGGTCGACGATCCGCGCGCTCGAATGCGCGGACAGCGTGCGCACGACTTTCTCGACCGACGGCGAATAATAGGTGCCGCCCGTGGCGGCCGCATGCACGGCCGGAATCAGGTGATCGATCGCGTCCGATTTGCTGACGATGCACGCGATGCCGAGCCGCACGAGCGCGCCGACCACCGCCGCGTTGTCGAGCATGGTCAGCACCACCAGCTTGACGTCCGGGTAGTTGCGTTGCAGGTAGGAGAACAGCGCGATGCCGTCGCCGTGCACGTTGTCGGGCATCGCGTAGTCGGATACCAGCACGTCGCATACGTTCGCATCGAGCAGCGCGATCAGCTCGGTGGAATTGCCGGCCGTGCCGGTGAGCCGGATCGTCGGCACCGACGAAAGCCCATGCTGAACGCCGACGAGCAATGCCGGGTGGTCGTCGGCCAGTACCACACGTATCTGATAGCTTCCCATAGTCGTCCGAGTGTTCACCGCTGTCGCGGGCGGCCGAACGGCTGCCCGATGGCCGGCGACGGCGCGTGCGCGCCGTTCTTTCTGGATCGTGATTGGGCGCTAGTTTCGCATGAAACCGGGGCCGGCCGCCAAGGCCGCACGGGAGCAGCCCGCCGCGCGGCGCGCCGCCAATGAAAAAAGCCGCCGGCTCGGTGAGAGCGGGCGGCTTGGCATGCCTGCCGGGACAGCGGGGTGCGGCGGTCGATCGCGCCCCGCTCCTCCATCGGCTCGTGACCGACGAAGGCCCTGGCGGCGCCGGCGAACCGGCGCCGCGCGATACGTCAATGCGTCATTTCACGTCCAGGCGGATCTCGACGCGGCGGTTCTGCGCGCGACCGGCTGCGGTCGCGTTGGATGCAACCGGATCGGCCGCGCCGAGGCCTTCCGCGACGAACGAACGGGCCTGCAGCCCGTTCGCGCGCAGATACTCGACGACGGTGCGCGCCCGCGCTTCCGACAGCGCGCGGTTATGCGCGGCGCCGCCGGTCGAATCGGTGAAGCCCGTGATCGACACGCGCGCGAATTCCATGCCGCGATTGGCCGCGATGAAGCGATCGAGATCGTTGCGGGCCTGCGCGGTCAGCGCCGCGCTGTCGGTCGCGAAATTCGCGTCGCCCTGCAGCAGCACCTGGCGCTGCTGAACCGGTTGCGGCGCCGGCTGCTGCGGCGCCGGTGCCGGCGCGGGTTGCGCGACGGGCTGCGGCTTGCCGCAGATGAACGTGATTTCGCGCGGATCCTTCATCGGCGCGCGGCTGTACACGCGGTCGATCATCTCGAGCGGCGTGAAGCCCTGCCCGCGGCAGAACTCTTCGGCCGCGCGCGCACATGCATTCGCGCTGCCGAGCAGCCCGTCGCAACTCACGCGGAAGATGTTGTCCGGCTTGCCCGGCACGGATACCGCGCGAATGTCATAAGTGAGCCCCGATTGCGTCGTACACGCACCGAGCGCCATCGCGAACGCGCCGATCGACGCGACGCGCAAAAGCTTTGAAGTCATGGTCTTGAAATGGCGTCCGCCCGCGGGCGGACGCACTTGTCTGAGAGGGTTGAAAATCGGAACGGCCCCGCACGGGCGGGGCGCACGGCCCCGCCCCGCGCCTTACCACTGGTACGACGCGCCCACGCCAACCGTGTTGCCGCCGCTCGACAGACCCACGCCGGCCTTCATCTTCAGGTTCTGCGTGATGCGAGCCTCGCCGCCGAACGCCACCGCCTGATAGCCCTTGTAGGTCGCGCCGCCGACACCGAACGACAGCGTCTTGCCCGGATCCACGCCCGGGATCATCGTCAGCGCGGTGGCTGCCGCGATACCCGAGTACGCGTTCCTCGACACATCGTTGATCTGGCCCGACAGACCGCCGACCGCACGGTCGAGCTGGCCCTTCGTCGCGCCGTCGTTCGCGTTGATACCGTCCGCGATGTTCACGACGCGGCGGTTGCCGGTGTCGGTGCCGTCGCCGAACGAAACGGTGTTCGCCTCGTTCGCCACGGCGCCCGAGCCGATCGCCACCGAACCGCTGCCGGTCGCGTTCGAGCCGTGGCCGATCGACGTCGCGTTCTCGCCGTTCGCGGCCGAGCCCGCGCCGATGGCCGTGCCGCCGCCGGCGGCCACCTTCGAGCCGGAGCCGATGGCCGTGCCGTCGTTCACGCCGGTGCCGACCGACGAGCCCGAACCTGCCGCCACGTTGCCGGTGCCGGTGCCGGGGTTCGCCGCCGACGAGCCGCCCGCGGTCTGGTCGGTCGCGCCGAAGTACGGGTTGGTGCCCGAACCGCCGCCGTTGCCGTCACCCGGGTTGCCCGGTCGCAGCTCGAGGCCGCCGACGCGGTCGTCGAGATCGCCGATCTTGTCGTTCAGCGCGCTCAACTGCCCGAAGTTCACCGCGTCGTACTGGCTCGTGCCGTCCGCGACGTTCGTCAGCTTCACCGGCGCCGCACCCGTGCCGCCGAGGGTCACCGAGCCGTAGTTCGGCGTGCCGTCGGCATTCAGGTCGTAACGCACCGCGAGCGAATCGGTCGCGCCGTATGCCGCCGCGGCCTGGATCGCCTGCTCGACCGTCGAGTAGCGGTTGCCCTTGACCTCGAAAGACGCGTTGGCGAGCTTGCCGTCCGCATCGACCGTCGTGCCGCCGCCCAGCGTGTCGGCCACGCTCTGCGCGGTGCCGTGCAACTGCGAGCCGTTGATCGCGTCCGTGCTGGTCGCGTTCACCGCACCCGCGGCCACGTTCGTCAGCGTCGTGCCGTTCGTGCCCTTCAGCTTCACTTCGTCGAAGTTCGCCGATTCGTCCGCGTTTTGGCTGTACGTCACCGCCAGCGACGTCACGCCCGCACCCGGATTCGTCGGATCGACCGGTGCGACGAGGCCAGCGTCCTTCAGCTGCGCGACGTTCACCGCGTCGGTATCGTCCGTGCCGGCCGCGACGTTCTTCAACTGCACCGGGCCGGCCGACTTGCCGCCGCCCAGCGTCACCGCGTTGTAGTTCGGCGTGCCGTTCGCGTTGCGGTCGTACGTCACCGCGGCGATCGATTGACCCGTCACCGGATCCACCAGGCCCGAATCGGCAAGCTGGTTGTTGATGACCGTGATGTTCTGCGTGTTGGTCGCAACACGGCCATCCAGGTTGTCGAGCGCGTCGCCGACGTTGCGGTAGTCGACCTTCGTCGCGGCGTTGGCCGGATCGGTCAGCGAATACGTCGGCGCCGTCACGTTGCCGTTGGCGTCGACGGCCGAGCCGCCGCCCAGCGAATCCGCGACGCTCTTCGACACGCCGTACAACTGCGAGCCGTTCACCGCGTCCGTGCTCGCCGCGTTCACCGCGCCGGCCTGCACGTTCGTCAGCGTCGTGCCGTTCGCGCCCCTCAGCTTCACTTCGTCGAAGTTCGCCGAACCGTCCGCGTTCGTGCCGTACGTCACCGCGAGCGATGCCAAACCCGCACCCGGGTTCGTCGGATCGACCGGCGCGACGAGGCCAGCGTCCTTCAACTGCGCCACGTTCACCGCGTCGGTGCCGTCCGTGCCGGCCGCGACGTTCTTCACCTGCACCGGGCCGGCCGACTTGCCGCCGCCCAGCGTCACCGCGTTGTAGTTCGGCGTGCCGTCCGCGTTGCGGTCGTACGTGACCGCGGCGATCGCCTTGCCGTCGTCGCCGATCAAGCCAGAGCCCTTCAACTGGCTCACGTTCACTGCGTCCGCGTCGGCAACACCGGCCTTCACGTTCGCCAGCGTCGTGCCGTTCGTGCCCTTCAGCTTCACTTCGTCGAAGTTCGCCGAGCCGTCCGTGTTCTTGCCGTACGTCACCGCGAGCGACGTCACGCCCGCACCCGGGTTCGTCGGATCGACCGGCGCAACGAGGCCCGAGTCCTGCAACTGACCGAGGTTCACAGCGTCATTGCGGTTCACACCGTCCGCCACGTTCGACAGCGTCACCGGGCCGGCCGACTTGCCGCCGCCGAGCGTCACCGCGTCGTAGTTCGGCGAGCCGTCGGCGTTGCGGTTGTAAGTGACCGCGGCGATCGCCTTGCCGTCGTCGCCGATCAGGCCCGAGCCCTTCAACTGGCTCACGTTCACTGCGTCCGCGTCGGCAACACCGGCCTTCACGTTCGTCAGCGTCGTACCGGCCGTGCCGCCGCCCAGCGTGACCTTGTCCTTCGTCGCGCTGTCGTACGTCACCGCCAGCGACGTCAGGTTGCCGCTGCCGTCGTTACCAATCAGGCCCGCGTCCTTCAACTGACCGAGGTTCAGCGCGTCGCTGTCTTCCGTTGCGTTCGCGACATGCTTCAACTGCGTCGGGTTCGTACCGTCGCCCAGCGTGACCGAACGGTAGTTCGGCGAGCCGTCCGCGTTACGGTCGTACGTGACCGCGGCGATCGCCTTGCCGTCGTCGCCGATCAGGCCAGAGCCCTTCAACTGGCTCACGTTCACTGCGTCCGTGTCGGCAACACCCGCCTTCACGTTCGTCAGCGTCGTACCGGCCGTGCCGCCGCCCAGCGTGACCTTGTCCTTCGTCGCGCTGTCGTACGTCACTGCCAGCGACGTCAGGTTGCCGCTGCCGTCATCGCCCACCAGGCCCGAGTCTTTCAACTGACCGAGGTTCAGTGCGTCGCTGTCTTCCGTTGCGTTCGCGACATGCTTCAACTGCGTCGGGTTCGTACCGTCGCCCAGCGTGACCGAACGGTAGTTCGGCGAGCCGTCCGTATTGCGGTCGTACGTGACCGCGGCGATCGCCTTGCCGTCGTCGCCGATCAGGCCCGAGCCCTTCAACTGGCTCACGTTCACTGCGTCCGCGTCGGCCACACCGGCCTTCACGTTCGTCAACGTCGTGCCGTTCGTGCCCTTCAGCTTCACTTCGTCGTAGTTCGCCGAATTGTCCGCGTTCTGGCTATACGTCACCGCCAGCGATGTCACGCCCGCACCCGGGTTCATCGGATCGACCGGCGCAACGAGGCCCGAATCCTGCAACTGACCGAGGTTCACAGCGTCCTGACGATCCGTACCGTTCGCCACGTGCTTCAGTTGCGTCGCGTTCGTGCCGTCGCCCAGCGTCACCGAACGGTAGTTCGGCGAGCCGTCCGTGTTGCGGTCGTACGTGACCGCGGCGATCGCCTTGCCGTCGTCGCCGATCAGGCCAGAGCCCTTCAACTGGCTCACGTTCACTGCGTCCTTGTCCGCAACGCCTGCCTTCACATTGGCCAGCGTCGTGCCGTCCGTGCCGCCGCCCAGCGTGACCTTGTCCTTCGTCGCGCTGTCGTACGTCACTGCCAGCGACGTCAGGTTGCCGCTGCCGTCGTCGCCCACCAGGCCCGAGTCCTTCAGCTGACCGAGGTTCAGCGCGTCGCTGTCTTCGGTTGCGTTCGCCACGTGCTTCAGCTGCGTCGCGTTCGTGCCGTCGCCCAGCGTCACCG
>NZ_JAUJRI010000034.1:0-50790 GCF_030504405.1 Burkholderia sp. AU44665
GTGCCGCGGCCGCGGCCGCGCGCGGGGCCGGCACGGCGCGCGGCGGCACGGACGGCTGGCCGCCCGGCGCACTGCCGGCGCCAACGGCCGGCTCGAACGCGAGCATCCGCAGCAGCGTCATCGTGAATCCGGCGTATTCGTCCGGCGCCAGGCCGAGCTCGGCGCGCCCGACCGTCGCGATCTGATAGAACAATTGGACTTGCTCGGGGCTCAGCGTCTGCGCAAAACGGCGCAGATCGGCCGCTTCCGGCCACTCGTCGAGCACCGAGCCCGGCGCGAACTGCGCCCACGCGATCCGGTGCAGCAGGCTCGCGAGATCCTGCAGCGCGGTCGAGAACGACAGGCTGCGCAGCGACATCTCGTCGGCAATCGCGAGGATTTCCGGGCCGCTGCCGGCCGCGAGCGCGTCGAGCAGGCGCACCATGTAGGTCTGGTCGAGCGCGCCGAGCATGCCCGACACCGCCGACTCGGTCACCTCGTTCGCCGAATAGGCGATCGCCTGGTCGGTCAGCGACAGCGCATCGCGCATGCTGCCTTGCGCGGCGCGCGCGAGCAGGCGCAGCGCCTGCGGCTCGAACGTGATCCGCTCTTCGCCGAGGATTTGCTCGAGATGCGACACGATGTGCCCGGCCGGCATCTGCTTCAGGTTGAACTGCAGACAGCGCGACAGCACGGTGACGGGGATTTTCTGCGGATCGGTCGTCGCGAGGATGAACTTGACGTGCGGCGGCGGCTCTTCGAGCGTCTTCAGCATCGCGTTGAACGCGTGGTTCGTCAGCATGTGCACTTCGTCGATCATGTAGACCTTGAAGCGCGCATCGACGGGCGCGTACACCGCGCGCTCGAGCAGCGCGGCCATTTCATCGACGCCGCGGTTGCTCGCCGCGTCCATCTCGACGTAATCGACGAAACGGCCCTCGTCGATCTCGCGACAGGCGCGACACACGCCGCACGGCTGCGACGTGACGCCGGTTTCACAGTTGAGCGCCTTCGCGAAGATCCGCGACAGCGTCGTCTTGCCGACACCGCGGGTTCCGGTAAACAGATAGGCGTGATGGAGACGCCCGCCGTCGAGCGCGTGCGTGAGCGCCCTGACGACGTGCTCCTGGCCGACGAGCGAAGCGAAATCCTTCGGACGCCACTTGCGTGCGAGAACTTGATAGGTCATCGGGAAATTGTATCAGTAACGCTGCGTCGCGCCGACACGCGAAACGGTGCGGAACACGGGCAACGCGCAGGTCGAACGGAGTGTGACGCGGAAATAAAAAACGCCCGGCGAACGGGGCGAGAAGGAAGGTGACGAGCCCAACCCTCGGCACTGGCGGAAAACGATTGTGGCTGCTTCGTTCCCGACCTGACCAGGTTCACCGCCCCACCATGCGAGGAGGCCCGTCACGGCATATTCTATCACCGCTTCCGGACGAATGCGACCGTTTGTTCGCATCAATGCGAATGTCGCCGGGCAAACCGGCGCGTCGTCCATTCGGATACGTTGCATGCGGCGCGCCCCTTGCAATTGGCGAACCGGCCTCCACCTGCGTGGCACGACGGTCGAACGTCGCGTCGTACCCCTACTCGCGTAGCGGCTACTATCGCCGCCCGCAGCAGATAGCAATTTAGGCTAATATGACGCCCGAACGACCCGCGAGCCGCGGATGCAGCGCTTACGCCCCTCCTTTCCGGAAAGGCGGAGTGACCTGCCGCGGCGGCCGGCAGCCTACGGCGGCCGGTTCGCCGCAACGCGCAAGCAGGCAGTCCCCGAACCGTAAGAGGTATTGACCCAATGAGCGAACAGATCAAACACATCAGCGACGCATCGTTCGAACAGGACGTCGTCAAGTCCGACAAGCCCGTACTCGTCGATTTCTGGGCCGAATGGTGCGGCCCGTGCAAGATGATCGCCCCGATCCTCGACGAAGTCGCGAAGGACTACGGCGACAAGCTGCAGATCGCGAAGATCAACGTCGACGACAACCAGGCCACGCCCGCGAAGTTCGGCGTGCGCGGCATCCCGACGCTGATCCTGTTCAAGAACGGCGCGGCTGCCGCGCAGAAGGTCGGCGCGCTGTCGAAGTCGCAGCTCACCGCATTCCTGGACAGCCACCTGTAATACCGGCAGATCCGCGGACGTGTTGTCAGTCGGCAACACGTCCGCCGCCAAGCCGCCGGTCGCTCGCTCAAGCGCGAATCGGCCTATGCTAGAATTAAAAAACGTCGGCAAGACGCATTTAAGTCTCTGAGCGCTTCCGCTCGCCCTCCTCCCTTATTTTCTTTCGTCGCTTCTCCTCCCTGGCGGGTTCTCCGTATGCATTTATCCGAGCTCAAGTCTCTGCACGTGTCCGAACTGATCGAAATGGCCAATGGCCTGGAGATCGAAAACGCGAACCGCCTGCGCAAGCAGGAGTTGATGTTTGCCATTCTCAAAAAGCGCGCCAAGACGGGAGAGACGATCTTCGGCGACGGTACGCTCGAAGTGCTGCCGGACGGCTTCGGCTTCCTGCGCTCGCCGGAAATGTCGTACCTCGCGAGCACCGACGACATCTATATCAGCCCGTCGCAGATCCGCCGCTTCAACCTGCACACCGGCGACACCATCGAAGGTGAAGTCCGCACGCCGAAGGACGGCGAGCGCTACTTCGCGCTGGTGAAGGTCGACAAAGTCAACGGGCAGCCGCCCGAGGCCTCGAAACACAAGATCATGTTCGAGAACCTCACGCCGCTGCACCCGAACAAGCCGCTGGCGCTCGAGCGCGAGATGCGCGGCGAGGAAAACGTCACGGGCCGCATCATCGACATGATCGCGCCGATCGGCAAGGGCCAGCGCGGCCTGCTGGTCGCGTCGCCGAAGTCGGGCAAGACGGTGATGCTCCAGCACATCGCGCACGCGATCAAGCAGAACCACCCGGACGTCGTCCTGTTCGTGCTGCTGATCGACGAACGCCCCGAAGAAGTGACCGAAATGCAGCGCTCGGTCGCCGGCGAAGTCATCGCGTCCACGTTCGACGAGCCGGCCACGCGTCACGTGCAGGTCGCCGAAATGGTGATCGAGAAGGCCAAGCGCCTCGTCGAAATGAAGCACGACGTCGTGATTCTGCTCGACTCGATCACGCGTCTCGCACGCGCTTACAACACCGTGATCCCGGCATCGGGCAAGGTGCTGACGGGCGGTGTCGACGCGAACGCGCTGCAGCGCCCGAAGCGCTTCTTCGGCGCGGCGCGCAACATCGAGGAAGGCGGCTCGCTGACGATCATCGGCACCGCGCTGATCGAGACCGGCAGCCGCATGGACGACGTGATCTACGAAGAGTTCAAGGGCACCGGCAACATGGAAGTGCACCTCGAGCGCCGCCTCGCGGAAAAGCGCGTCTATCCGTCGATCAACCTGAACAAGTCGGGCACGCGTCGCGAAGAAATGCTGATCAAGCCCGAGATCCTTCAGAAGATCTGGGTGCTGCGCAAGTTCATCCACGACATGGACGAAGTCGAGGCGATGGAATTCCTGCTCGACAAGATCCGCCAGACGAAGAGCAACTCCGAGTTCTTCGACCTGATGCGCCGCGGCGGCTGATCGCCCTCGCCGCACGACACGGCCGCCCGCGCATTCCGCCTGGCGGCCGTTTTTCGATCCCAACCTGTACGTGAACGTACACGTTGACCTATAATCGCGTCATCCTTCCGCCGAAATCCGCCACCTCCGATGCCGAACGACGCCTCCGCCCCGTTATTGACCGTCAGCGACGCCGCGTCGCGGCTCGGCGTCACGCCGCGCACGCTCAAATATTACGAGGAGCGCGGGCTCGTCACGCCGACGCGCAGCGAAGGCCGCTACCGCCTCTACGACGAAACCGACCTCGAGCGCTTCGCGCGCATCCTGCGGCTGCGCGCGCTCGGGTTCTCGCTGCACGGCATCACCGAAATGCTGAAGCGCCCGCTGGAAGAAACCGGCGACGGCCGGCGCCGCTATTCGGATGCATCGCTGCGCGACATCCGCGCCGGCCTCGCCGAGCAGATCGATACGCTCGACCGGCGGATCGCGGCCGTCCAGCGCGAGCTGAAGGAAGCCGTCGCGCTGCGCAAGGAACTGCAGCACGACATCGACTACGTCGAGCGGCGCCTCGCCGGCGAAAACGCCGATGCGCTGATCGCGCAGCGGCGGGCGGAAGCCGGCGCGCGGCGCGCCCGCAAGGATCGCGAATGAACGCGGTGCCCGGCCGATCGCCGCTGTGGAGCCGCGCGAACCTGCGCGCGGACTTGTTCCCATGGGCGCTCGCGCTCGTCACCGGCATCGACTACTTCGACAACGCGGTCTTCTCGTTCTTCGCGAGCTACATCGCGGGCGGCATCAACGCATCGCCCGACGAACTCGTGTGGTCGTCGAGCGCCTACGCGGTCACGGCCGTGCTCGGTATCCTGCAGCAGCAATGGTGGGTCGACCGGCTCGGCCATCGCCGCTACGTCGCGGGCTGCATGCTGATGTTCTCGTTCGGGGCGGTCGCGTCGGCGCTGGCCGACACGTCGCTGGCGCTCGCGTTCGCGCGCGGTTTCCAGGGTTATTTCATCGGCCCGATGATGGGCGCGTGCCGGATCCTGATCCAGATCAGTTTCAAGCCGCAGGAGCGGCCGCCCGCGACCCGCGCGTTCCTGATCATGATCCTGCTCGGCAGCGCGCTCGCGCCGATCGTCGGCGGGCTGCTGGTCGCGCATTCGACGTGGCGCGCGCTGTTCGCGTGCACGGCGCCGGCCGGCATCGCGTTCGCGATCCTCGCGCTGCTCACGCTGCCCGATTCGGGCCGCGCGCCGGACGACGAACGCGGTTCCGGCCACTTCTGGCCGTACGTCCTGTTCGCGCTCGCGCAAGGGGCACTGCAGATCGTGCTGCAGCAGGTGCATTACCAGCTCTACAGCGGCTCGCCGATGCTGATCGCGCTGACGATTGCCGGGCTCGGCGCGCTCGCGTGGTTCGCCTATCACCAGTGGCATCACCCAACGCCGCTCGTGCGGCTGCATGCGTTTCGCGAGCGGACGTTCCAGATCGGGCTGCTGCTCTACATGTTCTATTACTACGAGACGACGGGCTTCAGCTACCTGACGTCGCGGTTTCTCGAGGGCGGGCTCGGCTATCCGGTCGAGAACGCCGGGCGCCTGGTCGGCACGATGTCGCTGATCTCGGCCACCGCGCTGTTCGCCTATCTGCGCTACGCGAAATTCGTCACGCACAAGAAGTGGTTCGTCGTGCCGGGGTTCGCGATCGCGGTCACGGCCGCGCTGTGGATGACGCGGATGACGCCGCAGGTCGGCGAGGCGGCGCTGATCGTCCCGCTGCTGCTGCGCGGGTTGCTGCTGCTGTTCATCGTGCTGCCGGTCGCGAACCTCACGTTCCGCATCTTCGCGATCGACGAATACACGCACGGCTACCGGCTCAAGAACATCGTGCGGCAACTGACGATCTCGTTCGCGACGTCGTCGGTGATCATCGTCGAGCAGCACCGGCTGGCCGTGCACCAGACACGGCTCGTCGAGCGCGCGAACGTGTTCGACCCGCTGTTCCAGCAGACCGCCGATGCACTCACGCGCGGCTATGCGGCCGCCGGCCACGCGCTGAACGACGCGCACGGCCTCGCGATCGCGTCGATCGCGCGGATGGTGGCGCAACAGGCGTCGTTCCTCGCGTCGCTCGACGGTTTTTACTTCCTCGCGGGCGTGGCGCTCGTCGGCGGCCTCTTCGCGGCATGGCAAAAACAGATCGATTGAGTTAAAAGACAGGCTTTGGATTTTCGTCCGCAGCCTCCATGCTTTCGAAACTGACCCGCTGGTTCGACGACCGCCGCCGCGACCGCGCGCTGCGCAGCCATCCGATTCCCGACGCGCTATGGCGCGAAACCGTCGAGCGGCTGCCGTTCCTGGCCAATCTCCCGCCCGGCGCGCTCGTCCGGCTGCGCGAGATGACGAGCCTGTTCGTCGCGAAAAAATCGTTTTCGACCGCGCATGGGCTCGAGTTGACCGACGCGATGATCGTCGCGATCGCCGCGCAGGCCTGCCTGCCCGTGCTGAATCTCGACCTGTCGCTGTACGACGGCTGGGTCGGCGTCGTCGTGTATCCGGGCGAATTCGTGATCCGCAAGACGGTGCAGGACGAGGACGGCG
Organism: Burkholderia sp. AU44665; assembly: GCF_030504405.1. Taxonomy (NCBI): domain Bacteria; kingdom Pseudomonadati; phylum Pseudomonadota; class Betaproteobacteria; order Burkholderiales; family Burkholderiaceae; genus Burkholderia; species Burkholderia sp. AU44665. The sequence continues at coordinate 6,145 of NZ_JAUJRI010000034.1, forward strand.
TCGTACACGAAGTCGAGCAGGATGCGAGCGGCGAGGCATGGGAAGGCGGACCCGTGATCCTGTCGTGGGAAGACGCGCAGATGACGGACGGCCGGGATGCATACAACGTGGTGATCCACGAGTTCGCGCACAAGATCGACATGGTCAATGGCGCGGCCGACGGCTATCCGCCCCTTTTTCGCCGCTGGCATGCGCCGCACCTCGACGCGCAGGCGTGGGCCGACGTGTTCGAACATGCGTACGACCAGTTCTGCGCGCGCGTCGACGCAGTGCCGGAGCGCGCGTGGGCGCGCTTCGAGCGGGACTCGCTGATCGATCCCTATGCGGCCGACCACCCGTCGGAATTCTTCGCCGTATGCAGCGAGGCGCTGTTCGTGCGGCCGAAAGCGTTCGAGTCCGAATTTCCGGAGCTGTACCGGCTGCTCGCGCGCTACTACCGGCAGGATCCGGCCGGCACCGGCGCGCTCGACGCACCATGAAAATTATTCGTCAACCGTCTGATTTTCTGGCATAATCGCCGTTTTTCGACCTTAGGCAAGTGGCTCGCGCCGGGCTTGACGTCAGCCGAAACGCTCCCATCGGGGCGGCACGGCCGGCCAAGCGGCGGGTTGGCTACCGCTATCACCAAGGAAAATCATGAAACCTGGCATTCACCCGGACTACCGCGAAGTCGTCTTCCAAGACATGTCGAACGGCTTCAAGTTCATCACGCGCTCGACGATCCAGACGCGTGAAACCATCGAGCACGAAGGCAAGACCTACCCGCTCGCCAAGATCGAAGTGTCGTCGGAATCGCACTCGTTCTACACGGGTCAGCAAAAGATCATGGACACGGCAGGCCGTGTCGAGAAGTTCAAGAACAAGTTCGGCGCACGCGCCAGCGGCAAGGTCGCGAAGTAAGCTTCGCACCGCATCCGGTGGTTGCAACGCACCGGTACCGCACGAAAGGGCAGCCCAGGCTGCCCTTTTTTGTCTCTGCTCGCCCGGAAAGGCGCCGCCCGGCGCCCGGGCAACGACCTGACGCACAACAGCGGGCGCGACTACAATGCCGGATGCTCGAAACCGGCTCGACCGCGCGCAGCCGCGCCGGCCGCCCGCCCATAACAAATCGCTCATCTGCATGAAGCCTGTCGTCCGTCTCACCGCCTCCGCCACGCGTGCGCTGCCGCGCTGGCTGCTGCTCACGCTCTGCCTCGTCTACGCGGCGTTCGGCCTGTTCGGCCGCGACCCGTGGAAAAACGAGGACGCGGCGGGCTTCGGCGTGATGTGGACGATGGCCAAGGGCGGCTGGCACGACTGGCTGCTGCCGAACCTGGTCGGCAAGTTCATCACGACCGACGGGCCGCTCGGCTACTGGCTCGGCGCACTGTCGATCCGCGGCCTCGGCCCGTGGGTCGACGCAAGCAACGCGTCGCGCGTCGATACCGGCGTGCTGTTCTGCGCCGCGTGCGCGTTCGTCTGGTACGCGGCCTACCTGCTCGGCCGGCGCGCCGAGGTTCAACCGTTCAAATACGCATTCGGCGGCGAGCCCGAGCCGCGCGACTACGGCCGCACGCTCGCGGACGGCGCGCTGCTGGTGCTCGTCGCCTGCTTCGGCCTCGCGGAACGCGGGCATGAAACGACGCCGCAACTCGCGCAATTCGCGTGGATCGCGATGCTCGTGTACGGGATCGTGCGCGGCATCGACAAGCCGCTGCAAGGCGCACTGTGGTGGGGCCTCGCGATGGGCCTCGTCGCGCTGTCCGGCAACCCGGTGCTGGTCGTCGCGCTGCTCGCGGGCACGGCCGCGCTGTGGCTCGTCACGCCCGAGATGCGCAACCTGCGCCTGCCGCTGGTCGGCCTGCCGCTCGCGGCCGCGATTTTCGCGCTGTGGCCGATCGCCGCCTTCGTCGCGGCGCCGGACGACGCCGCATGGTTCTTCAACCAGTGGATCCACGGCAGCCTGATGCGCTTTTCGGGCCCGCCGACGGCCGTGCTCGGCTATGCGGCGAAGAACCTGCCTTTGTTCACGTGGCCCGCCTGGCCGCTCGCGATCTGGGCGTGGTGGAGCTGGGCCGGCATGCGCCGTCGCGCGCACATCGCGATTCCGCTGTCGGTGGCCGTGCCGCTCGTCGCGCTCGTGATCCTGCAAAGCCAGCAGTCGAACCGCATGTACATGCTGCTGCTGCCGCCGCTCGCGGTGCTGGCGACGTTTGCGCTGCCGACCCTCAAGCGCGGCGCGATCAACGCGATCGACTGGTTTGCCGTACTGAGCTTCACGATCCTCGGCACCTTCGTGTGGCTGGTGTGGCTCGCATCGCTCACCGGCTTCCCGCATCCGCTCGCGCGCAACCTCGCGCGTCTCGTGCCCGGCTACGAGCCGCATTTCAAGATCCTGTCGTTCATCTGCGCGGTGATCGTCACCGTGTGCTGGTGCTTCATCGTGCGGTGGCGCGTGTCGCGGCAGCCGAAGGTGCTGTGGCGCAGCGTCGTGCTGTCGGGCGCGGGCACGACGCTGATGTGGGTGCTGCTGATGACGCTGTGGCTGCCGATCGTCAACTACGGCCGGACCTATCGCGACGTCGCGCAACAGATCGCCGTGCACCTGCCGTCCGACTACGAATGCATCTCGCCGGTGCGGCTCGGCGACGCGCAGATCGCGACCTTCGCGTACTTCGGCGACATGCACTTCGATTTCTCCGGCGACTGCGACGTGATCCTGCGCCAGGACCGTGCCGACTTCGGCGAGCCGAGCGCGATGTCGCAATACGTGTGGCGTCTCGTCTGGGAAGGCCGCCGCGTCGCCGACCGCGACGAGCGCTTCCGCCTGTACGAGCGCATCGAACGGCCGAAGACGCCCGTCAAGCGGCGTCCGCCGCGCCGCCGGGCGGCCGATTGACGATGTTCGGCGACATCCGCCGGATCGTCGGTCTCGCGTGGCCGGTGCTGGTCGGCCAGCTCGCGATCATCGCGTTCGGCGTGATCGACACCGCGATGGTGGGCCGCTACTCGGCCGCCGATCTCGCCGCGCTCGGGCTCGGCTCGTCGATCTACGTATCGATCTATATCGGTCTAACCGGCATCCTGTCCGCGCTGCAGCCGATCACCGGGCAACTGTACGGCGCGCGGCGCTATGCGGAAATCGGCGAGGAAGTGCGCCAGGCGCTGTGGCTCGCGCTGCTGCTCGCGATTCCCGGCTTCCTGCTGCTGCATTTTCCCGAGCCGCTGTTGCGCATCGCGCATGCGCCGGCCGCGCTGCACGAGCGCACCGTCGACTACCTGCGCATCCTGTCGTACGGGCTGCCCGCGAGCCTCGTATTCCGCATCTACAACGCGCTGACCAACGCGGCCGGCAAGCCCCGGCTCGCGATGATCCTGCAGATCGGCGCGCTGCTGCTCAAGTTTCCGCTGAACGTCTGGTTCATCTTCGGCGGCTTCGGCGTGCCGGCGCTCGGCGGCCCCGGCTGCGGGCTCGCGAGCACGCTGATCAACTGGGCGCTCGCGCTGATCGGCTACACGCTGCTCGCGAAGCTCGACGTGTTCGCGCCGCTCGCGATCTTCTCCCGCTTCTGCTGGCCCGTCTGGGCGCGCCAGAAGGCAATCCTGAAGCTCGGCGTGCCGATGGGCCTGTCGTATCTGATCGAGGTCACGTCGTACACGTGCATGGCGCTGTTCATCGCGCAGTTCGGCACGACGACGCTCGCCGGCCACCAGATCGCCGGCAACATCGGCGCGGTGCTGTACATGACGCCGCTGTCGATCGGCGTGGCGGCGTCGACGCTGGTCGCGCGCGCGCTCGGCGCCGGGCACGCCGAGGAAGCCCGGCTGCTCGGCCGGCACAGCGTGATGTTCGCGTGCGGCGTGGCGGCTGCCTACGGCGTGCTCGTGTTCGCGCTGCGCCCGCTGATCATCGGCGGCTACACGCCGAACCCGGCCGTCGCCGCGGCCGCGATGCCGCTCGTCGCGATCGTCGCGTGCTACCACGTGTTCGATGCGCTGCAGGTCACGTCGGCGTTCGTGCTGCGCGCGTACAAGGTGGCGGTCGTGCCGACCGTGATCTATGCGGTCGCCCTGTGGGGCGTCGGACTCAGCGGCGGCTACCTGCTCGGCTTCGACGTCGGCGGGATCGCGCCCGCGTGGCTGACCGGCGCGCGCGGCTTCTGGTTCGCGAACACGGTCAGCCTGATGCTGGCGGGCGCGGGGCTCGTGCTTTACCTGCGCCGCATCGGCCGCGCGCACGCCGCCACAGCCTGACGCGACGCGCTACGCGCCCTCCAGCACGTCGGCTGCGTGATAGGAGGACCGCACGAGCGGGCCGGCGACCACTTCCCTGAAACCGAGCGCAAGCGCCTCGTCGCGCCACGCGGCGAACGCGTCCGGGCTCACGTGGCGCCGCACGGGCAAATGGTGCGCCGACGGCGCCAGATACTGGCCGAGCGTCAGCACGTCGACCTCGTGCGCGCGCAGGTCGCGCAGCGTGTCGCGCACCTCGTCGTCGTGCTCGCCGAGCCCGAGCATCAATCCCGATTTCGTCACGAGCGTCGGCCGCGCGGCCTTCGCCTGCGCGAGCAGTTCGAGCGAGCCGCGATAGTCGGCGCCCGGCCGCGCCGCCCGGTACAGCGACGGCACCGTCTCGATGTTGTGGTTGAACACGTCGGGCCACGCCGACGACAGCGCGTCGAGCGCGCGTGCCGTGCGGCCGCGGAAGTCCGGCGTCAGCACCTCGACGCCGATGCCCGGCACGCTCGCGCGCACCGCCGCGATGCACGCGGCGAAATGCGCGGCGCCGCCGTCGCGCAGATCGTCGCGGTCGACCGACGTGATCACCACGTAGCGCAACCCGAGCGCCGCCGCCGCGTCGGCCAGCCGCGCGGGCTCGTCGGGATCGAGCGGCTCGGGCCGGCCGTGCGCGACGTCGCAGAACGGGCAACGCCGCGTACACAGCCCCCCCATGATCATGAAGGTCGCGGTGCGCTGCGCGAAGCATTCGCCGATGTTCGGGCACATCGCCTCCTCGCAGACGGAATGCAGCCGATGCTCGCGCAGCACGGCGGCCATGTCGGCCACCGCCGCGCTCATCATCGGCCGCGCGCGCAGCCACGGCGGCTTCGGCAACGCCGCGCCGGCCGCGGGCTCGACGCGCACCGGAATGCGCGCGAGCTTGTCGCGACTTCTCGCGCCGGGCTGGCCGAGCGCCGTGAGGCTGGGTCGTTCGAGCGCGGCGGCCATCGTCAGTCTCCGAGGAACGCGACGATCAGGCGGTTCACGTCGGCGGCCGCCTCCATCTGCACCATGTGCCCGCCGCCGGCGATCACCTCGGCGCGCACGCCGTCCGGCAAGCCCTGCGCGTGCCGCGCGGGAATCACCTGGTCGCGCTCGCCCCAGATCACGAGCGTGCGCGGCGCAAGCGACGCGAGCCGGTCGCGGAATACGCGCCGCTGCGCGGCGCCGTCGAACGCGGCGTCCGCGATCTTCTCCAGCGCGGCCTGCACGCCTTCGAGCCGCTTGTACTTGACGAGATCCTCGACGAGCTGCCGCGTGACCAGCGCGTCGTCCGCGAACAGCGCGCCGAGGTGCGGCTTCAGCGTGTTGCGGCTGTTGCCGGCGACGAAGCCGTCGATGTATGCACGGTTGATGTCGGCGCCGAGCCCCGCGCTCGCGATCAGCGTGAGCGACGCCACGCGCGCCGGCGCGCTGTCGGCCAACGTCATCGCCACCGCGCCGCCCATCGAATGGCCGATCAGGTGCGCACGCTCGATGTGCTGCGCATCGAGCAGCGCAAGCACCGCGTCGGCCAGTTCGTCGAGACTGCCGGTCTCGACGGCCTTCTCCGACTCGCCGTGGCCGGGCAGATCGAGCGCCCACACCGGCCGGTGCGCGGCGAGTTCCGCATGGTTGAACAGCCAGTTGTTCAGGTCGCCGCCGAAGCCGTGGATCAGCACGGCCGGCGTGCCCGAACCGTCGCCGAGCTTCAGGAAGCGGATCGTGCGTCCGCCGATCCGCGCCTTCTCCGGCTGCGGGCCGGCCGCCTCGTCGGACGCCGCGCTCGGCACGAAATCGCGCTGGAAGTCGGCGATCGCCGCATCGATGTCGGCGTCGCTCGTGTCGGCGGCCGCGACCACGCCGAGCAGCGCGCCGACGGGCAACGTCTCGCCCTCCTGCGCGATCTGGCGGCGCAGCGTGCCGTCGAACGCGCATTCGACGCCCGACGAGATCTTGTCGGTCTCGACGTCGAGCACCTCGTCGCCCTTCGCCACGCGTTCGCCGATCGCCTTCAGCCAGCCATTGACCTGCCCCTGCTCCATCGACAGCCCCCACTTGGGCATCGTGATCATGTGAATCGACATCGTGTCAGCTCCTCGTCTTCAGGACCGCCCGCGCAATCGCATCGGCGGACGGGATATACAGGTCTTCCAGCACGCCGGCGAACGGCGCGGGCGTATGCGGCGCGGTGACGAGCTCGATCGGCGCCTTGAGCGAGCGGAACGCGCGCTGCGCGACGAGCGCGGCGATGTCGGTCGCGATCGAGCAGCGCGGGTTCGCTTCGTCGACCACCACCACGCGCCCCGTGCGCTCGGCGCTTTCGAGGATCGTTTCCTCGTCGAGCGGCGACGTCGTGCGCAGGTCGATCACGTCGCACTGGATGCCGTCCTTCGCGAGCGTCGCGGCCGCGTCCATCGCCAGATGCACCATCCGGCCGTACGTGACGATCGTCGCGTCGTCGCCGTCGCGCAGCACGTTCGCCTCGCCGAACGGAATCGCATAGGATTCCTCCGGTACGTCGCCCTCACGCGTATAGAGCAGCTTGTGTTCGAGGAAGATCACGGGATCGTTGTCGCGGATCGCCTGGATCAGGAGCCCCTTCGCGTCGTACGGCGTCGACGGGCACACGACCTTCAGCCCCGGGATGTGCGTGAACAGCGACGTGAGCATCTGCGAGTGCTGCGCGGCCGCGCGCAGGCCGGCGCCGTACATCGCGCGGATCACGACCGGCGTCACGGCCTTGCCGCCGAACATGTAGCGGAATTTCGCCGCCTGGTTGAAGATCTGGTCGAAACATACGCCCATGAAATCGATGAACATCAGTTCCGCGACGGGCCGCATCCCGCACGCGGCAGCGCCGACCGCCGCGCCGATGTAGCCGCCCTCCGACAGCGGCGTATCGAGCACGCGGCCCGGAAACTTGTGGAACAGCCCCTTCGTCACGCCGAGCACGCCACCCCATGCGTCGTCCTCGCCGGGCGCGCCCGCGCCGCCCGCGTTGTCCTCGCCCATCACGATCACGCTGTCGTCGCGCGCCATTTCCTGCGCGAGCGCCTCGTTGATCGCCTGCGAATAGGTAATCTTCCTTGCCATGTCTGTCTCCTGAAATGTTCGGTTCGCCGTGCCGGCTGCTCGGTCAGGCCGGGTTCACGGATACGACACGTAGACGTCGGCGAGCAGGTCGGCGGCATCCGGCAGCGGCGCCGCCTTCGCCTGCGCGACCGCGTCGTCGATCAGCGCCTTCACCTGGGCGTCCACCGCGCGCAGGTCGGCCGTCGTCAGCGCTTCGGCGCGCACGACGCGCGTTTCGAAATGCTTCAGGCAGTCCTTCTCGTCGCGCAGCTTCTGCACTTCGCCCGGCGCGCGATAGGTTTGCGCATCGCCCTCGAAGTGGCCGAAATAGCGCGTGAACTTCACCTCGACGAGCGTCGGGCCGCCGCCGTTGCGCGCGCGGTCGACGGCTTCGCCGAGCGCCTCGTGCACCGCGAAGAAGTCGAAGCCGTCGACGATCACGCCCGGCATCCCGAACCCGTTCGCCCGATCGGCGATGTTGTCGGTCGCGACCGACCAGCTCGACGACGTCGCTTCCGCATAGCCGTTGTTTTCGGCGACGAAGATCGCGGGCAGCCGCCACACCGACGCGAGGTTCATCGATTCGAAGATCACGCCCTGGTTCGACGCGCCGTCGCCGAAGAAGCACACGCCGACGCCGCCGGTTTTCTTGTGCTTGGCCGCGAGCGCCGCACCGCACACGAGCGGGCCGCCCGCGCCGACGATCCCGTTCGCGCCGAGCATCCCCATCGACAGGTCGGCGATGTGCATCGAGCCGCCCTTGCCGTGGCAGACGCCTGTCTTCTTGCCGTAGATCTCGGCCATCATCCCGTGCACGTCGACGCCCTTCGCGATGCAATGGCCGTGGCCGCGGTGCGTGGTGGCCACGTAGTCGTCGAGGCCGAGGTGCAGCATCGTGCCGACGGCGGACGCCTCCTCGCCCGCGTACAGGTGAACGAAGCCGGGTATCTCGCCGGTCGCGAATTCGACGTGCAGGCGTTCCTCGAATTCGCGGATCGTGCGCATCAGCCGATAGGCGTCCAGCAGCTTGTCCCTGCCGAGCTGTGTCGAAGCGGTCATGTGTGTCTCCTGGGTAGGTCTGACTGCGAATGCCGCCCCGGCCATGCCGTGGCGGCGGATTGCACGGCCTGCGGCCGTCAGTGAAACGTGAAGCCGCCGTCGACGTTCACGGCCTGGCCCGTCACGTTGTCCATCGTCGCGAAGAACAGCGCGAGCCGGCCCATGTCTTCCGGCGTCTGCGCGCGGCCCTGCGGAATCAGCGTCAACTGGTGCCGCTGCCACGACTCCTCGACCGATTCGCCGTCGGTCTTCCATTCGTCGGACAGCCGGTCCCACATGTAGGTACGGACGATGCCGGGGCAGATCGCGTTGACGGTCACGCCGTCGCGCGCGAGCTCCTTCGCCAGCGCGTTGGTGAAGCCGACGACCGCGAATTTCGATGCGCTGTAGTGCGCGAGATTCGGGAAGCCTTCCTTGCCCGCGATCGACGCGACGTTGATGATCCGGCCGCGCCGCTGCGCCTTCAGATGCGCGAGCGCCGCGCGGCAGCCGAGGAACGTGCCCTTTGCGTTCACGTCCATCACGAAATCCCAGTCGCGCTCGGTCAGTTCGGCAACCGGACGGATGCTGATCACGCCCGCGCAGTTCACGAGGATGTCGAGCCCGCCGAGGTCGCCGAGCGCCTGCGCGACCATCGCGTCGACCTGCGCGGCCTGCGTGACGTCGACTTTCGCGATCGCCGCGCGGCGGCCGAGCGCGCGCACCTCGCCGGCGGTCGCGTCGAGCGCGTCGTCGAGCAGGTCGGCCAGCAGGATGTCGGCACCGGCGCCGGCGAGCGTCAGCGCGATGCCGCGGCCGATGCCGCGCGCGCCGCCCGTGACGATGGCGACCTGTCCTTCGAGAGGGGCTGTCATGGCGATGTCTCCTTGATGATCGTGATGGATGTCGAAACGTCTTCGTGAAACCGGTGTATCAGTCGTGCCACGCACCGGCATCGCGCAGCAGTTGCCGTGACGACGCGTAGCGCAGCGTGCGGCCGACGTCGACCGTCAACGGTCCGCCCCAGTCGAGTGCGATCTCGTAGCGATCGCCGCGCGCGACCTCGATCTCGCGCTCGCCGTCGAACGCGAGCGTGCCGCGCTCGAACGGAATCGCGTGCCACGCGCCCGGCTCAAGCCGCTCGCAACTGCGCATCACGACGCGGTCGACGCGCCCCGGCGCGATCGGCGCGACGAGCGGCGTGCCGGCCGTCTTGCCGGCATCCGCGAAGCGCATCGCGAGCCCGTGCGGCGCGCTGCGTTCGAGCGGCGCCCACGCGCCGCCGAGCGCGGACAGGCCGATGCCGTCCGGTTCCGCGAACGTCAGATAGAGCGTGTCGATGTCGTCCGAGCCGGAGATCGCGCGCGCGCCGACGAAGCGCTGCCGCGCGGCGCACACATCGACGAGCGCGATCTCCTCGCGCCCGGGCTGCGCGCCCGCGACGCAGCGCACGACGAGCCGCTTGTTGCGCACGAACGCGACCTCGGCCGGCACGGCGCCGGTCGCGACGAGCCCCGCGGCGACGCCGGCGACGGTCGCCTCGCGATGTTCGGGAAACGCGTTGTTGGTGCCGGTGGACAGCGCGACGAGCGGCGTCGCGCCGCAATGCGCGGCCACCGCGCGATGGGTGCCGTCGCCGCCGAGCACGACGATCAGCGACACTTCCATCCGATGCAGATAGGCGGCGCCGGCCTGCGTGTCGGCGACGCTGTCGGTGATCGGCAGGTCGACGAATTCGACCTGGGGCCAGCGCTCGTGCGGCGCGACCGCGCGATGCGTGTCGATCGCGCGCAGCAGCAGCGTCGCGATGCCCGTGCGGTCGCGCAGCGTCAGCACGCGCTCGACGCCCATCGCGCCGAGGCCGGCCAGCAGGCGCACGATCATGTTCGCCTTCTCCGCGGTCGGGAACACGGATGCATGCGTCGTGAGGCGGCGGATGTCGCGCCCCGATGCGGGGTTCGCGATCACGCCGACGGTAACGGGCGTCGTCACGGGTTTGTCTCCATCCAGTCGGCAGGGCCGGCGTATTGCGCGCGCCGCCTCGCCTGTTTCGTCCGCTGCCATCGACGGGCGGCGGATCGTCGTCGCCGACGCGATCGCCGGCTTGCCCGTCATCTCTGCAAGCGGCGTGCCATCGTGCATGCGATGGCCGCGAAACCCGCGTCCGCGCTGGCGCGGCGGGCATGCGCGGGTTCGCAATGCGCGGTCGTGACGGCGCGGCGCGCGTCGAATTCGCCGGTACGTCTCATGCCGTCGATACGGCGACGCGATCGTCGCGGCGCGCGCGCATGCGCGGCGCTCCGCCCGCAAACCCTGCGTTCGCGCGGCGCCGCGCGCGCGACGCCCCGCCTGACGACCGTCGCGCCGCGCGCGGGCGGCCGTCTCAATCGCGCGAGACGCATCGGAAACCGGTGAGACGACCGTCTCACGCGCGCCGCGTGCTGCAATGCAGTGTGATCCGCCGGACCGGATGTGCTACAAGAACAGCGACATCCCCGCCGTACCCGGAGCCGACCATGCCCTACGCCGTCCCCCAGGCCCAGCACGCCGACCGCATACTCGGCGCGCTCGCCGGGCGCCTGCCCGCGCCGGCCGATTCCGCGCGCCTCGTGTCTTCGTGGCAGCGATCGCTGGAGCGCTATCGCCTCGACCCCGCTTCGTCGATCGGCCCGCGCGTGCTGACCGCGGCCGAGCTGCGCGAAGTGCGCGACAAGGAAGAGGCCTTCCTGCGTGCGTCGGGCCAGTGCCTGACGCGGCTGCACGACATGATCCGCGTCGCCGACTACTGCGTGATGCTGACCGACGCGCACGGCGTGACGATCGACTACCGGATCGACCGCGAGCGCCGCAACGACTTTCGTCATGCGGGGCTGCACATCGGCTCGTGCTGGTCGGAAAGCGAGGAAGGAACCTGCGGCGTCGCGAGCGTGCTGACCGATCTCGCGCCGATCACCGTGCACAAGACCGATCACTTTCGCGCGGCGTTCACGACGCTCACGTGCAGCGCGGCGCCGATCTTCTCGCCGGGCGGCGAGCTGATCGGCGTGCTCGACGCGTCGGCCGTGCATTCGCCCGACGGCCGCGACAGCCAGCGCCTCGTCTACCAGCTCGTGCGGCAAAGCGCGGCGCTGATCGAGGACGGCTACTTCGTGCACAGCACCGCGCAGCACTGGATATTGTTCGGGCATCCGAACCGTCATTACGTCGAAGCGCAGCCCGAGTGGCTGATCGCGTTCGACGAATGCGGCAACATCGTCGCCGCGAACCGGCACGCGCGCGACGCGCTGCCGGCGCTGCGCGAGCCGCGCCATATCGACGAGATCTTCGATGCGACCGAGATGCCGCTGCGCGACGCGGCGCGGCTCGACGCGATCGTCGCGCTGCGGCTGCGCGCGACCGGCGCCCCGCTCTACGCGCGGCTGCGCGCGCCGCTAAGGCGCGCCGGCCGCGAACCGGGCGCGGCACGAGCCGCCCACGCATCGCGCCGCCCGGGCACCGCCGCGCCGCGTCACGTCGGCGCGCTGACGCCGTTCCTGCACAGCAGCGACGCGCGCATCGCGCAACAGGCCGAACTCGCGCTGCGCGTCGCGAGCAAGCGGCTGCCGATCCTCGTGCTCGGCGAAACCGGCGCGGGCAAGGAAGTGTTCGCCCGCGCGATCCACGACGCCGGCGCGCGGCGCGCGCGGCCGTTCGTCGCCGTGAACTGCGGCGCGCTGCCGGAAGCGCTGATCGAGAGCGAACTGTTCGGCTATGCGGCCGGCGCGTTCACCGGCGCACGCAAGCACGGCGCGCGCGGCAAGATCGCGCTCGCCGACGGCGGCACGCTGTTTCTCGATGAAATCGGCGACATGCCGCTCGCGCTGCAGACGCGCCTGCTGCGCGTGCTGGCCGACGGCGAGGTCGTGCCGCTCGGCAGCGATACGCCGGTGCGCGTCGATCTCGACGTGATCTGCGCGACGCACCGCGATCTTGCGCGGATGGTGGCCGACGGCACGTTCCGCGAGGATCTATACTACCGGTTGAGCGGCGCGACGTTCGAGCTGCCGCCGCTGCGCGAACGCGCGGACGTGCGCGACGTGATCGCCGCCGTGTTCGCCGAGGAAGCGCAGGCGACCGGCCACGTGCTGACGCTCGATGCGACGCTCGCCGAACAGCTCGCGGCCTACCCGTGGCCGGGCAACGTGCGGCAACTGCGCAACGTGCTGCGCTATGCGTGCGCGGTGTGCGACGCCGCGCGCGTGACGCGGCACGACCTGCCGGCCGAGCTCGCCGCGCAACTCGGCGGCACCCCGGCGGGCGTGCTGCCCGACGACGAACGCGGGCGCATCGTCGCCGCGCTCACCGCGCATCGCTGGCGGCCCGACGCGGCCGCCCGCGCGCTCGGCATGTCGCGCGCGACGCTGTACCGGCGCATCGCGAAGCACCGGATCGTCGCGCCGCACCGCGCGTGACACGCGCCGTCATGCGGGCTGCCCGGCCGCTTCGTTCGTGTGGTCTGCCTCGCCGGCCGCTTCGTCGCGCCGCTTGAACACCTCGTGCGCGGCGAACAGCGCGTTGAGCGCGGCCGGCATCCCCGCATACACGGCCATCTGCATGAACACCTCGACGATCTCGTCGCGCGTGCAGCCGACGTTCAGCGCGGCCTCGATATGCACCTTCAGTTGCGGCTGCGCGTTGCCGAGCGCGGCCAGCGCGGCGATCGTCGCGATTTCGCGCGCCTTCAGGTCGAGCTGCGGCCGGCTGTAGATGTCGCCGAAGCTGAATTCGACCAGGAGCCGCGCGAAATCCGGCGCGATCGGCGCAAGCGCCGCGATCACGCGTTCGCCCGCTTCGCCGTCGATTTCCTTGAGCTTGTTCCAGCCGCGCGTGTAGCGATCCTCAACGAGTCGTTCCATCTTGTCCGTCCTGTTCCGATAAAGAGTGAGAAAGATTCGCCCGTCGTTCCGTTTCCCGTTCCTGCGCCTCGTAGTACGCGATCTTGGCGCCGATCGCATCGAGGCTCGCCTGCAGCTCCGCGATGTGCGCGCGCACCGCGTCGCGATGCGCGACCAGCAAGTCGCGCCGCGCGCGGAACGTCGACTCGCCCTGCTCGCGCAGCACCGCGAACGCCTGCATCTGCGCGATCGGCATGCCGGTCGCCTTCAGGCGCATCACGAAGGCCAGCCAGTCAAGGTCGGCCGGCGCATAGAGCCGGTGCCCGGCCGCCGTGCGCGAAATCGCGCGCAGCAGGCCGGCCTGCTCGTAATACCGCAACGTGTGCGTCGACACGCCCGTCAGTTCGGCGACTTGCCCGATCGTCAGCGGACCGGCGGCGGAGGGTTGGGATACGGTTTTCGACATGGCAGGAACAAGGTTAGGAGTTAGAGTTCACTCTAAGTCAAGCATTGTCTGACGGCCAGTGCGGCGTTCGCCCGCGATCCCCCTGCGACACCGTAAAGAATGGTCAAAATCGCCCGCCGCGACCGCTTTCGGCCTTTACAGCACCGCAAGCCTTCAGCAAGATGCGATCAGCCTGTCTCAAAAAGGGCACGCATTTGTCCTATGCTTAACGGCGACGCCCGGCCAGTTCGTGGGCCGCCGTCCGTTGCAACAACCATTCATCCGTCAGAACCAGGGAGCCCTTGCCATGCTGAAAAAGCTGCTGATGCTGTTCGTCGCGCTGTCGCTGTCGCTCGCCGCCGGCCTTGCCGCGGCCGTCGATGTCAACACGGCCGACCAGGCCGCGCTCGAATCCGTGAAGGGTCTCGGGCCCGTGAAGTCGAAGGCGATCATCGACGAACGCACCAAGAACGGCCCGTTCAAGGACGCCGACGATCTCGCGAACCGCGTGAAGGGTCTCGGCACGAAGTCGGTCGGGCATCTCGAGGAAAACGGCCTGACGATCGGCGGCTCGTCGACGCCGCCGAAGGGCGTGAAGCCGTCGAAGCCGGCCGCGACGACGTCGGCGACCCCATCGACCACGACCTCGGCAGGCACCGCATCGACGTCCACGACCGCGACGGCCGGCACGACGGCCACGGCCCCCGCGCCGGCGGCGAGCGCACCGGAAGCAGCCGCGAAGCCGGCCAAGACCAAGCGCGCATCGAAGAAGGAAAAGGCGGCAGCGGCGGCAGCGGCATCCGCCGACACGGGTGCGAGCGCACCGGCGGCCGCATCGTCCACGAAGGCGGCGAAGGGTTCGAAGAAGAAGAGCAAGAAGGACAAGGCAGCCTCCGCCGCCGCGGCGTCGGGCGCCTGATGTGCGCCGCGCGCGCGACGGCGTGCGCGCGGCATTCGTTCAACGGGCGCCGTCGTCACGGCGCCCTTTTCAGTGAAGGTGAAGAACCATGGGTCTCCTCGACATCGTCGGCGGTCTGATCGGCGGCCAGGCCGGCGGCAACTCGCAAAGCGCGCTCATCACGACCGCGCTCGAATTCATCAACAACCAGCCGGGCGGCCTGAACGGGCTGATCGAGAAGTTCAAGGCCGGCGGCGCCGGCGAGATCATCGGTTCGTGGGTCGGCACCGGCGAAAACCAGCCGATCTCGCCGGATACGCTGCAGAACGTGCTCGGCTCGGACGTCGTCGGCTCGCTCGCGAGCAAGGTCGGCATCGATCCCGCGCAGGCCTCGTCGATCCTCGCGCAGGTGCTGCCGCACGTCGTCAACGGCGCGACGCCGAACGGCGAAGTGCCGGCCAGCGGCCAGGTCGACACGTCGAACGTGCTCGGCACGCTCACGCAGCTCGCCGGCATGTTCGGCGGCAACAAGCAGGGCTGAGAGCCCGCGCCGCGACCGGGCGGCCCGTTCGGCCGCTCCATAAGCAAACACCCCGCCGAGGCGGGGTGTTCGTTTTTGCGCGCCCGGCGTGAGCCGGGCACGCGGCCGATGGCGGACGATCAGTGAACGACGCGGTCGAACACGAACTGGCCGTCGTTCACGTCGACCGGGATCACGTCCTTCGGACCGAAGCGGCCCGCGAGGATCAGCTTCGCGACCGGGTTCTCGATCTCCTGCTGGATCGCGCGCTTCAGCGGCCGCGCACCGAACACCGGATCGTAGCCGACCTTCGCGATCTGTTCGAGCGCCGCCGGCGACACGTCGAGCGCCATGTCGAGCTTCGCGAGCCGGTCATGCAGGCGCGCCAGCTGAATCTTCGCGATCGACTCGATGTTGCTGCGGTCGAGCGCGTGGAACACGACGACGTCGTCGATCCGGTTCAGGAACTCGGGGCGGAAATGCTGCTTCACCTCGAGCCACACGGCGTCCTTGATCTCGTCCTGCGGCGAGCCCGTCATCGCCTGGATCACCTGCGAGCCGAGGTTCGACGTCATCACGATGACCGTGTTCTTGAAGTCGACCGTACGCCCCTGCCCGTCCGTCATGCGGCCGTCGTCGAGCACCTGCAGCAGCACGTTGAACACGTCCGGATGCGCCTTCTCGATCTCGTCGAGCAGGATCACGCTGTACGGCTTGCGGCGCACGGCTTCCGTCAGGTAGCCGCCTTCCTCGTAGCCGACGTAGCCCGGCGGCGCGCCGATCAGCCGCGCGACGCTGTGCTTCTCCATGAACTCGCTCATGTCGATGCGGATCAGGTGCTCTTCCGAATCGAACAGGAACGACGCCAGCGCCTTGCACAGCTCGGTCTTGCCGACACCGGTCGGGCCGAGGAACAGGAACGAGCCGTACGGACGGTTCGGATCGGCGAGCCCCGCGCGCGACCGACGGATCGCATCGGCCACCGCGCTGATCGCCTCGTCCTGGCCGACCACGCGCTCGTGCAGCTTTTCCTCGATGTGCAGCAGCTTCTCGCGTTCGCCCTGCATCATCCGCGACACGGGGATGCCCGTCGCACGCGACACGACTTCCGCGATTTCCTCCGCACCGACCTGCGTGCGCAGCAGGCGCGGACGCGTCGGGTTGTGCTGCTCCTGCTCTTCGGCCTGCGTGACCTGCTTCAGTTGCGCCTCGAGTTGCGGCAGCTTGCCGTACTGCAGTTCGGCGACCTTCTCCAGCTTGCCTTCGCGCTGCAGCCGCGCGATGTCCGCCCGCACCTTCTCGATCTCTTCCTTGAGCTGCGCGCTGCCCTGCACCGCGGCCTTCTCGGCGGTCCAGATCTCTTCCAGGTCCGCATATTCGCGGCCGAGGCGATCGATCTCTTCCTCGATCAGTTGCAGGCGCTTCTGCGACGCTTCGTCCTGCTCCTTCTTCACCGCTTCGCGCTCGATCTTCAGCTGGATCAGACGACGGTCGAGCTTGTCCATCTCTTCCGGCTTCGAATCGATTTCCATCTTGATCTTCGAGGCGGCTTCGTCGATCAGGTCGATCGCCTTGTCGGGCAGGAAGCGGTCGGTGATGTAGCGATGCGACAGCTCGGCCGCGGCGACGATCGCCGGGTCGGTGATGTCGACGCCGTGGTGCAGCTCGTACTTCTCCTGCAGCCCGCGCAGGATCGCGATCGTCGCCTCGACGCTCGGCTCGTCGACGAGCACCTTCTGGAAGCGGCGTTCGAGCGCGGCGTCCTTCTCGATGTACTTGCGGTATTCGTCGAGCGTGGTCGCGCCGATGCAGTGCAGCTCGCCGCGCGACAGCGCCGGCTTCAGCATGTTGCCCGCGTCCAGCGCGCCTTCGGCCTTGCCCGCGCCGACCATCGTGTGAATTTCGTCGATGAAGACGATCGTCTGGCCTTCGTCCTTCGCGATGTCGTTGAGCACGGCCTTCAGGCGCTCCTCGAACTCGCCGCGATACTTCGCGCCGGCGAGCAGCGCGGCCATGTCGAGCGACAGCACGCGCTTGCCCTTCAGCGTCTCGGGCACCTCGCCGTTGACGATCCGCTGCGCGAGCCCTTCGACGATCGCGGTCTTGCCGACGCCCGGTTCGCCGATCAGCACCGGGTTGTTCTTCGTGCGGCGCTGCAGGATCTGGATCGAGCGGCGAATTTCGTCGTCGCGGCCGATCACCGGGTCGAGCTTGCCCGCGCGGGCGCGCTCGGTCAGGTCGACCGTGTATTTCTTCAGCGCCTCGCGCTGGCTTTCGGCGTCCTGGCTGTGCACCTGCGAGCCGCCGCGCACCGCGGCGATCGCGGCTTCGAGCGCCTTGCGCGTGAGACCGTGCTGGCGCGCGAGCTTGCCGGCGTCGCCCTTGTCGTCGGACACGGCGAGCAGGAACATCTCGCTCGCGATGAACGTGTCGTTGAGCTTCTGCGCTTCCTTGTCGGCCTGATTCAGCAGGCCGGCCAACTCACGGCCGATCTGGATGTCGCCGCCCGTGCCCGTTACTTGCGGCAGGCGCGAAATGGCTTCGTTCAGCGCGCCCTGGAGCGCCTGCACGTGCACGCCCGCGCGCGACATCAGCGAGCGGGCCGAGCCGTCGTGCTGCGCGACCAGCGCCGCGAGCACGTGAACGGGTTCGATGTATTGATTGTCGCGGCCTGCCGCGAGGCTTTGCGCGTCCGCGAGTGCTTCCTGGAACTTGGTGGTGAGCTTGTCGATTCTCATTTGGTTGAGACCTCCAATTTTCGATTAACACCAAGATGAGGATGGTTATGCGGCTTTCAAGCGAAATTCGGGTTGATTCAGCGCAAAAATTGCCGGATAACCTGAAAACGGTCCGGCGGCGCGATGGCGCGAGCGGGCAGCGGGCGGCGCCCCGCGCATCAGGGGGCCCTGGAGGACGTCTGTTCAACTGCCGGCGCTTCGTCCGGCACCGGCGCGGCACGCACGAGCGCGACCGGACGAATGCCGAGCAACGCCGCGAGCGGCGATGCGGGCACGGCCAGCTCGCCGAGCGTGTGACGATCGAGCTCCGCGAAGAACGCATCGCGCGCGGCCGCCAGCACGCTTTTCAGCCGGCACTGCGGCTCGATCACGCAGCCGCGCGGCTCGCTGCCGTCGGGCGAAAAGCAGCCGACCAGCGCGAAGTCGTTTTCGGTCGCCCGCACGACCTGGCCGACCGTCAGCCGCAGCGAATCGGCGAACAGCCGCAGCCCGCCGTTGCGGCCACGCACGGTGTCGACCCAGCCCAGTTCGCCGAGCCGCTGGACGACTTTCATCAGATGGTTCTTCGAGATGCCGTAGGCGTCCGAGATCTCCTGGATCGTCGCGAGCCCCTCGCCGCGCACGGCCAGATACAGCATCACGCGCAGCGAATAGTCGGTGTAGTCGGTGAGTCTCATGAGCGAATACAGAAAAGGTCGATCGTGCCCCGCTCGGATGAACCGGGCCGATCGCGAGGCGTGCAGGGCCGATAGACGGCGCCGTGGCGCGGCCCCGGGTTGCCGGGATCGCGTGCGCGCAATAAGATGCGGGATATCTACACGTTTTCCAGGGGTTATTGGACGCTATTTTGCGTCAAAATCCGACCGGCGTCCTGCCCGTCGCCGGCGCCGTCGCGCCGTCACCGCCCCGCTCTACCGGCCCTTTTCGTCATGACTGCCCAACCCGTCTCGCCCGATACCGTACCGGCCCGCCCCCGCGACGCCGAGCCGACCGAAGACAACATCCGCGATCTCGTCTACGCGTTCTACGACCGCGTACGCGCCGATCCGCTGCTGGGGCCCGTATTCGACGCGAAGCTGGCCGGCCGCTGGGACGACCATCTGCCGAAGATGGTGACGTTCTGGTCGAGCCTCGTGCTCGGCACCAAGGGCTATCGCGGCAACGTGCAGCAGGCGCACCAGCCGCTCGACGGGATCGAGCCGGCCCATTTCAGCCGCTGGCTGTCGCTGTTCCTGAACACCGTCGAAGCGCGCTACGCGCCGCCCGCGGCGGTTCGTTTCATGGAGCCCGCGCTGCGGATCGCGCAGAGCCTGCAGTTGAGCCGGTTCGGCTGGGACTACCGGATTCCGCCCGAGCAGCAGGCGCTGCTCGACGCGATCGCGCCGCGCCGCCGCGACGCGGGCGACGATTCGCACGCGTCGCCGTCGCGCGCCCGCGGCGAGCCTTTTCCGACGAAGATCATCGGGCGCGGCGTCGACCCGGACGCGTAACGCCCTTTACACGCGACGACGGCACCCACGCGGCACTTCGCTGCATCGCCCGCGTGCCGCGCTCAGCGCGGCGCGTTGCCCGACTCGACACCCCAGCGCGCGAGCGCGGCGTCGTCGGTGCTGCGCGCATCGACCCAGCGCTCGCCGTCCGGCGTCGTTTCCTTCTTCCAGAACGGCGCTTCGGTCTTCAGATAATCCATCACGAACTCGCACGACGCGAACGCGTCGCCGCGGTGCGACGCGACCGTCGCGACCATCACGATCTGGTCGAGCGGCAGCAGCCTGCCGACGCGGTGCACGATCGCGACGTCGACACCCGGCCAGCGCCGGCCGGCCTCGGCCGCGATCTTTTCGAGCGCCTTCTCGGTCATTCCGGGATAGTGCTCGAGCTCCATCGCGGCGACCGTATCGCCTTCGTTCAGGTCGCGCACCGTGCCGACGAAGCACGCGAGCGCGCCGATCTTCGGGTTGCGCGCCCGCAATGCCGCCACTTCGGCATTCAGATCGAAATCGTCGGTCTGGACTCGTACCGTTGCCATCGCCTCCCCCCTCAACCGCCCGTGACGGGCGGGAAGAACGCGACCTCGCAGCCTTCGGTGAGCCGCGTGTCGGGGTCGGTCATCTCGTGGTTGCACGCCATGCGCAACGCGCGCCCTTCGGCGAGCGTGTCGGCCCACGCGCCGCCGCGCGCGCGCAGCCACGCGCGCACGTCGCCGACGGTCGTCACGCCGTCCGGCACGTCGGCTTCTTCATCGGCCACGCCCAGCGCTTCGCGCACGCTTGCAAAAAATTTCAGTTGAATCTTCATGGTTCGGGGAGCCGCCGCGTCACGACAGCAGTTCGGAAAACGGAATGAAACGCACGGTCTCGCCTGCGCTGATCGCGTGCTGCGGCGGATTGTCGATCAGGCCGTCGCCCCAGACCGTCGACGTGAGCACGGCCGAGCTCTGGTTCGGGAACAGGTCGAGGCCGCCGGCCGCATTGACGCGCGCGCGCAGGAATTCGTTGCGCCGGTCGCCCTTGCTCTGCGAAAAATCGGCACGCAGCGACAACGCGCGCGGCGCGACGTCGCGCACGCCGGACAGGCGCAGCAGGAACGGCCGCACGAACAGCAGGAACGTGACGAAGCTCGAGACCGGGTTGCCGGGCAGCCCGATGAAATGCGCGTCGGCGCGCTCGTCGCCGCGGCGCACCGCGCCGTACGCGAGCGGCTTGCCGGGCTTCATCGCGATCTGCCACAGCGCGAGCCGGCCTTCGGCCTCCACGGCCGGCTTCACGTGATCCTCGTCGCCGACCGACACGCCGCCGCTCGTCAGGATCACGTCGTGATCGCGGGCGGCCTCGCGCAGCGTGTCGCGCGTCGCGGCCAGCGAGTCGGGCACGATTCCGTAGTCGGTCACGTGGCAGCCGAGCCGCTCGAGCAGCCCGCGCAACGTGAAGCGGTTCGAGTTGTAGATCGCGCCGGGCTTCAGCGGCTCGCCGGGCATCGTCAGTTCGTCGCCGGTGAAGAACACCGCGACGCGAATCCGCCGCGCGACCGCCAGTTGCGCGCAGCCGACCGACGCGGCGAGACCCAGCGCCTGTGGCGTGAGCCGCGTGCCGGCCGGCAGGATCACCGAACCCTGACGGATGTCCGCGCCCTGCGCGGTGATCCATTCGCCGGCCTTCGGCGTGTGCAGGATCTCGACCGCGTCGCCGTCGGCCGATGCCTGCTCCTGCATCACGACGGCATCGGCGCCCGGCGGCACCGTCGCGCCGGTGAAAATCCGCGCGGCCGTGCCGGCCGCGAGCGGCGCGGCCGGATGCCCGGCCGGAATGCGCTGCGACACCGGCAGGCGCCGGTCGCCGTGCAGCAGGTCGGCGACACGCACCGCATAGCCGTCCATCGCGCTCGTATGCATCGGCGGCACGTCGAGCGGCGAGCTGACGTCGGCCGCCAGCACGCGGCCGAGCGCGTCGAGCGTGGCGACGGTTTCGGCGCCGGGCAGCGGCTTCGCGGCGTCGAGCAGCGCGGCGAGCGCCTCGGCGGTCGACAGCATCGGCGCGCGCGGCGCCGCGGGATTCGGGTTCGACATCGATGGAATCGGGGATCGTTGGAATCAATACGTCATTGTAGCGACGACGCCACGCGGACGCGCGATATGGCGGGCATGCGAAAACTGTGATCGGCGCGAACGCGCGGGTCTGGCACCTGTTTCGCGCGGCGTATGATGCCCGCGCGCCAAACGAAACGGCCGGAACCCCGATCCGTTCGACGAATCGGCATTCCGGCCGTCCCGCGCGACCGGGCCCGCAGGCCCGGCCGTGCGTCATGCGCCCGTATGGGCGGCGATGAAGTCCTTCACCTGCTGCGCGTCGGCCTTCACGACCTCGAAGCGCTGCGGCAGCGCCTCGAGCCCGTCGAAAGCGGCCGGACGCTCGGCTTCGCGATCGAGCGCCTCGCGGATCGTCTCGCCGAACTTGATCGGCTGCGCCGTCTCGAGCACGACCATCGGCACGCCGGCCTCCAGATGCTCGCGCGCGACCTTCACGCCGTCGGCCGTATGCGTATCGATCATCGTGTCGTAGCGCGAGAACACGTCGCGGATCGTCGCGATGCGGTCGGCGTGGCTGCTGCGGCCGGACACGAAGCCGAATTCGGCCACACGCGCGAAATCGCCGCTCGCCGCGAGATCGAAGCCGCCCTTCTCCTCGACGTCGCGGAACAGTTGCATCACGCGCGCCGGATCGCGGCCGAGCAGGTCGAACACGAAGCGCTCGAAGTTCGACGCCTTCGAGATGTCCATGCTCGGGCTGCTCGTGTGATACGTGTTCTCGGCGCTGCGCACGCGGTACGCGCCGGTGCGGAAGAACTCGTCGAGCACGTCGTTCTCGTTGGTCGCGACCACCAGCTTCGCGATCGGCAGCCCCATCATCCGCGCGATGTGGCCCGCGCAGACGTTGCCGAAGTTGCCCGACGGCACCGTGAACGACACGCGCTCGTCGTTGGACTGCGTCGCCGCGAAATAGCCCTTGAAGTAGTACACGACCTGCGCGACGACGCGTGCCCAGTTGATCGAGTTGACGGTGCCGATCTTCTGCCGCGCCTTGAACGCGTGATCGTTCGACACGGCCTTCACGATGTCCTGGCAGTCGTCGAACACGCCTTCGACCGCGAGGTTGAAGATGTTCGGGTCCTGCAGGCTGAACATCTGCGCCGTCTGGAACGCGCTCATCTTCTTGTGCGGCGACAGCATGAACACGCGCACGCCGGCCTTGCCGCGCATCGCATACTCGGCCGCGCTGCCGGTGTCGCCCGACGTCGCGCCGAGGATGTTCAGCGTTTCGCCGTGCTTCGCGAGCGTGTACTCGAACAGGTTGCCGAGCAGCTGCATCGCCATGTCCTTGAACGCGAGCGTCGGGCCGTTCGACAGTTCGAGCAGCGACAGCGCCGCGCCGTTCTCGGTGCCGAGCGCCTTCAGCGGCGTGATGTCGGACGCGTTCTCGCCATGGCGCGTGTTGCTGTACACGGCGGCCGTGTACGTGCGGCGCGTGATCGCGCGCAGGTCGTCGGCCGGCACGTCGTCGCAGAACTTCGACAGGATCGCGAACGCGAGATCCGCGTACGACAGCGTGCGCCAGCGCGCGAGCTCGTCGGCGGACACCTTCGGATACTCGGCCGGCAGGTAGAGCCCGCCGTCCTTCGCGAGCCCGCCGAGCAGGATGTCGGAGAACGTATGGCGCTCGCCGATGCCGGCGCCGCGCGTGGAGATGTAGTTCATGTCGTTCCTGGTCCTCAGTTCAGCGCTTCCATGCGCAGCTTCGTTACCTTCGAGACCACCGTCGCGAGGCTCTCGATCTGCGCGATCGCCGCGTTGACGTTCTTCTCGACCGTCTCGTGCGTGATCAGGATGATGTCGGTCTCGCCGTTCGCGCCGTCGATCTGCTCCGATTCCTTCTGCAGCAGCGCGTCGATCGAGATGCCCGACTCGGCGAGGATGCGCGTGATGGCGGCCAGCACGCCGGTCTGGTCGGCGACGCGCAGGCGCAGGTAGTAGCCGCTCGTCACTTCCTCGATCGGCAGGATCGGCGTGTTCGACAGGCTGTCCGGCTGGAACGCGAGGTGCGGCACGCGGTGCTCGGGGTCGGCCGTGTGCAGGCGCGTGACGTCGACGAGATCCGCGACGACGGCCGATGCGGTCGGCTCCGCGCCCGCGCCCTTGCCGTAGTACAGCGTCGTGCCGACCGCATCGCCGTGCACGACGACCGCGTTCATCGCGCCCTCGACGTTCGCGAGCAGGCGCTTTTCCGGGATCAGCGTCGGGTGCACGCGCAGCTCGATGCCGTTTGCGGCGCGGCGCGCGATGCCGAGCAGCTTGATCCGGTAGCCGAGCTCTTCCGCGTAGCGGATGTCGGTCGCGTCGAGCTTGCTGATGCCCTCGACGTACGCGCGGTCGAACTGCACCGGCACGCCGAACGCGATCGCGCTCATGATCGTCGCCTTGTGCGCGGCGTCGACGCCTTCGATGTCGAAGGTCGGATCGGCTTCCGCGTAGCCGAGTTCCTGCGCGGCCTTCAGCGCGGTCGCGAAATCGAGGCCGCGGTCGCGCATTTCCGACAGGATGTAGTTCGTCGTGCCGTTGATGATGCCCGCGATGTACTGGATGCGGTTCGCGGTCAGGCCTTCGCGCAGCGCCTTGATGATCGGGATGCCGCCGGCCACGGCCGCCTCGAACGCGACCATCACGCCCTTCTCGCGCGCGGCTTCGAAGATCTCGGTGCCGTGCACCGCGAGCAGCGCCTTGTTCGCCGTGACGACGTGCTTGCCGTTCGCGATCGCGCGCAGCACGAGCTCGCGCGCGATGCCGGTGCCGCCGATCATCTCGGCGACGATCGCGATCGACGGATCGTCGACGACCGCGTTGAAGTCGTCGGTGATCTGCGCGGCCGCGGCGTCACCGCCGAGCGCGGCCTGCGCCTTGGCCGGGTTGCGCACGGCAATGCGCGCCACCTCGATGCCGCGCCCCGCGCGTCGCTTGATTTCTTCCTGGTTGCGGCGCAGCACCGTGAAGGTGCCGGTGCCGACGGTGCCGAAGCCCAACAGGCCAACTTTGATCGGTTCCATGCTGCGTGTGATCGATGAGTAAGAAGTAATGAGTCCGTGTGGCGCTGCCCGCTCAGACCGAATGGCGCTTGCGGTAGCCGTCGAGAAAGCGCGCGATCCGGTTGATCGAATCGGCCAGATCGTCGAGGTTCGGCAGGAAGACCACGCGGAAGTGGTCCGGCGTCGCCCAGTTGAACCCCGTGCCCTGTACCAGCAGCACGCGTTCCTCGAGCAACAGGTCGAGAATGAACTGCTGGTCGTTCTGGATCGGGTAGAGCTTCGGGTCGAGGCGCGGGAACATGTACAGCGCGGCCTGCGGTTTCACGCAGGTCACGCCCGGGATCGACGTCAGCATGTCATACGCGAGTTCGCGCTGCTTGTACAGGCGCCCGTTCGGCACGATCAGCTCGTTGATGCTCTGGTAGCCGCCGAGCGCCGTCTGGATCGCGAACTGGCCGGGCACGTTCGCGCACAGGCGCATCGACGACAGGATGCCGAGCCCTTCCAGGTAATCCTTCGCGCGCCGGCGATTGTCGCCGCCGAGGCCCGACACGGCCATCCAGCCCGCGCGATAGCCGCACGACCGATAGCTCTTCGACAGGCTGTTGAACGTGACGGTGATCACGTCCTCCGACAGCGCACCCAGCGCGGTGTGCTCGAGACCGTCGTAGACGATCTTGTCGTAAACCTCGTCGGCGAACACGATCAGCCCGTGCTGGCGCGCGATCTCGAGCAGCTCGAGCAGCAATTCGTCGGAATAAAGCGCGCCGGTCGGATTGTTCGGGTTGATCACGACGATCGCCTTCGTGTTCGGCGTGATCTTGCCGCGGATGTCGTCGAGGTCGGGCATCCACGCGTTCTGCTCGTCGCACACGTAGTGCACGGGCGTGCCGCCCGACAGGCTCACGGCCGCCGTCCACAGCGGGTAGTCGGGCGCGGGCAGCAACACTTCGTCGCCGTCGTTCAGGAGCGCCTGGGTCGCCATCACGATCAGCTCGGACGCGCCGTTGCCGATGTAGATGTCGTCGAGGCCGACGCCGACGACGCCCTTTTCCTGCGTGTAGTGCATCACGGCCTTGCGCGCCGAGAACACGCCCTTCGAATCCGAATAGCCGGACGACGCCGGCAGGTTGCGGATCATGTCCTGGATGATTTCGTCCGGCGCGTCGAAACCGAACGGCGCGAGGTTGCCGATGTTCAGCTTGATGATGCGGTGGCCTTCTTCCTCGAGGCGCTTGGCGTGCTCGAGCACCGGGCCACGGATGTCGTAGCAGACGTTGAGCAGCTTGTTCGACTTCTGAATCGGTTTCACGACGACACGGTTCCTGGGTTGGCCTTGCGGCCGGGGGGACGGGATCAAAACTGGAAAGCGGCCGGTCTGTGCGCGCTGTCTAGGCTGGGAAAAAGCGGCGGCCGGACGCGGCTTGTGGCGACGCACGACGCAAGTGGCGCCCGGGGGCGACCAAAAAGTTATAATTTAGCGGATTTTGGCCGACTTTCGCAATGCACCATAGCCGCGCCGGGCCCGCGCCGTCGGGCGTCCGCGCGTGCCGGAGCGCGCGAAACCGGCCCGCCGGGCCCCACGGCCCTGCCAATCCATTCCCCTACGGAACCGCGGAATACCGATTTGAAACTGCACCAGGACACGAGCGGCGCGCTCAACACCGTCACCGGCTACGGCCCCGATTATGTCGACGTCAATCTCGAACGCCACGAAACGAGCGTCATCGTCCTGCCCGGCGCGCCGGTCCAGGCCTGGCCCGTGGCGTCGTTCGACGCGCTCGCGCCCGAGCATTTCGCGATGCTGCTCGACCCCACGCCCGAACTCGTGATCTTCGGCAGCGGCGCGCGGCTGCGCTTTCCGCACCCGCGGCTCGTCGCGGCGCTCACCGCGAAACGGATCGGCGTCGAGACGATGGATTTCCAGGCCGCCTGCCGCACCTACAACATCCTGATGGCCGAGGGCCGCAAAGTCGCCGCCGCGCTCTTGATTGAACGTTAATCCCCGATGCGGTAAAACACGGGCCGGCGCAGCGGGTCGATCCCCGGATCGCCCCCGGCCAGGCCGCCCGCCCCCGGCGCACCGCGCCGGCGGCCCGTCACAACAACCAACAGGCTGAAAACCCATGAACGATACGCCGTCGAGGCTACCGCTCAATCGCATCACGCTCGTCCTCCTCGTCGTCGCGCTCGCGATCGTCTGGTTCGCGCCGCTCGGGCTGCGCCACCTGATCCCGAGCGACGAAGGCCGCTACGCGGAGATGGCGCGCGAGATGTTCGTCACCGGCGACTGGATCACGCCGCGCTACAACGGCTACAAGTACTTCGAGAAGCCGCCGCTGCAGACCTGGCTGAACGCGCTCACCTTCGCGTGGTTCGGCATCGGCGAATGGCAGGCGCGCCTCTATACCGCCGTCGCGAGCTTCGCCGGCGTGCTGCTCGTCGGCTACACCGGCGCGCGCCTGTTCAACCCGCTGTCGGGCTTGCTCGCGGCCGTCGTGCTGGCCAGCTCCCCGTACTGGAACCTGATGGGCCACTTCAACGCGCTCGACATGGGGCTCGCGTTCTGGATGGCGCTGTCGCTCTGCTCGCTGCTGCTCGCGCAGCGGCCGGGGCTGCGCCCGGCCGCGGTACGCGGCTGGATGTGGGCGTGCTGGGCCGCGATGGCGTTGGCGGTGCTGTCGAAGGGCCTCGTCGGCCTGATCCTGCCGGGCGCCGTGCTCGTGCTGTATACGCTGGTCGCGCGCGACTGGGCGCTGTGGAAGCGCCTGTACCTCGTCAGCGGCCTCGTGATCTTCTTCGCGATCGTCACGCCGTGGTTCGTGCTCGTCCAGCAGCGCAACCCCGAGTTCTTCAACTTCTTCTTCGTCGTCCAGCAGTTCCGCCGGTATCTGACCCCGGAACAGAACCGCCCGGGCCCGCTGTACTACTTCGTGCCCGTGCTGCTGGTCGGCTTCCTGCCGTGGCTGTCGGTCGCGTGGCAGAGCATCCGCCATGCGCTGCGCATGCCGCGCCAGCCGAACGGCTTCTCGCCGATGCTCGTGCTGCTGATCTGGAGCGCGTTCATCTTCCTGTTCTTCAGCGCGTCGCATTCGAAACTGATCTCGTACGTGCTGCCGGTCGCGCCGGCGCTCGCGCTGATCATCGGCGCGTACCTGCCGCTGATGACGGCCGAGCGCTTCCGCCGCCACCTGCTCGGCTATCTCGTGTTCTTCGTCGCCGCGGCGTTCGGGATCATCTTCCTCGCGTACCAGGGCGACGCCCGCACGCCGAACGCGCTGTACCGCGCGTTCCAGATGTGGCTGTACGCCGGCCTCGCGGTCTCGGCCGCGCTGACGCTCGCGGCCGCGTGGCTGAACCGCCGGGCGGGCGCGGCCGCCGCGCTCGCCGCGTTCGGCGCCGCGTGGCTCGCGTTCGGCACGATCGGCGGCACCGGGCACGACGAGTTCGGCCGCTACAGCTCGGGCGCGCTGCTCGCGCCGGCCGTGCGCGCCGAGCTGGCGAAGCTGCCGCCCGACACGCCGTTCTACTCGATCGAAATGCTCGACCACACGTTCCCGTTCTACGTGGGCCACACGACGATCATGGTCCAGCGCCAGGACGAACTCGCGTTCGGCATCTCGGTCGAGCCGAACAAGTGGATCCCGACCGTCGGCGAATGGATCACGCGCTGGAAGCAGGACACCCATGCGCTCGCGATCATGCCGCCCGGCCAGTACGACGCGCTGGTCAAGGAAGGCGTGCCGATGCGCGTGATCGCGCGCGACAACCGCCGCGTGATCGTCGAGAAACCGCAATCGTAAGGACGTCCCCCGCATGAATCCCGTTTCGTTCGTCTGCATCGTCACCGGCGTGATGCTCAACGCCTGTGCGCAACTTTTGCTGAAAGCCGGCGTCAACGCCGTTGGACACTTCGAATTCAGCCGTGCGAACATCATTCCGGTCGGATTCAAGATCGCGACCCAATTGCCGATCATCGGCGGCCTCGGCTGCTACGTGCTGAGCGTCGTCGTATGGATCGTCGGGCTGTCGCGCGTCGACGTGTCGATCGCGTACCCGATGCTGTCGCTCGGCTACGTCGTCAATGCGTTCGCGGCGTGGTACCTGTTCGGCGAAGTCCTGTCGATGCAGCGGCTCGTCGGCATCGGCATCATCCTGATCGGCGTGCTCGTGCTCGCGCGCAGCTGAGCACGGCGCGCGGCGTTAAGCGTCCGCCTACAAAAAATCACGGTACGAATCGGCCAACCGGTGTTTAATGCCGGTTTCGGACGGATCGCCCGACCCTTTTATTACACGCCATTACAGGCCCAACGCGTTCATGAGCCAGACTACCGCTCCGTTTCTGCCGTTCACCCGCCCCGAGATCGACGAGGAAACCATCCAGGGCGTCGTCGACGTGCTGCGCTCGGGCTGGATCACGACCGGCCCGCAGTGCCAGAAATTCGAAGCCGCGCTGTCGGAGTACTGCGGCGGCCGCCCGGTCCGCGCGTTCAATTCGGGTACCTGCACGCTCGAGATCGGCCTGCGCATCGCGGGCGTCGGCCCCGGCGACGAGGTGATCACGACGCCGGCGTCGTGGGTCTCGACCAGCAACGTGATCATCGAAACGGGCGCGACGCCCGTATTCGCGGACATCGATCCCGTCACGCGCAACATCGATCTCGACAAGCTCGAGCAGGCGATCACGCCGCGCACGAAGGCGATCGTCCCCGTGTTCCTGTCCGGCCTGCCGGTCGACATGGACCGCCTGTACGCGATCGCCCGCGCGCACAAGCTACGCGTGATCGAGGATGCCGCGCAGGCATTCGGCTCGACGTGGAACGGCAAGCGCATCGGCGCGTTCGGCGACCTCGTGTCGTTCAGCTTCCACGCGAACAAGAACCTGACGACGATCGAAGGCGGCGCGCTCGTGCTGAACGACGAGGACGAAGCCGTGCTCGCGCAGAAGTACCGGCTGCAGGGCATCACGCGCACCGGCTTCGACGGGATGGACTGCGACGTGCTCGGCGGCAAGTACAACCTGACCGACGTCGCCGCGCGCGTCGGCCTCGGCCAGTTGCCGCACCTCGAGCGCTTCACCGCGCAGCGCCGCGCGCTCGCCCGCGCGTATTTCGCCGCGTTCGACGGCGGCGCGGCCGTGAAGCTCGGCCTCGGCCTGCCGGTCGCCGAATTCGAGAACGGCAACTGGCACATGTTCCTCGTCACGCTGCCGCTCGAGCGGCTGACGATCACGCGCGCCGAATTCATGGCGCAGATGAAGGAACGCGGCATCGGCACCGGCATCCACTACCCGGCGATCCATCTTTTCACGCTGTACCGTGCGCGCGGTTTCAAGGAGGGCATGTTCCCCCACGCCGAACGGTACGGCGCGTCGACCGTCACGCTGCCGCTGTTTACGCAGATGACGGAAGGCGACGTGCGTCGCGTGGTCGACGCCGTCAATCAGATTTGCGAACAATACGGAAAATAAGCGTACATGAGTCACCTTGAAGCACGCGCCGGGCATCCGGGCGCCGGGCACCCGGGCGCCGCGCATCCGGACGCCGGCCGGCCCGAAGTCTCGGTCATCATCCCCGTGTACAACGAGGAAGACGGCCTCGCCGCGCTGTTCGCGCGACTGTATCCGGCGCTCGACGCACTCGACACGCCGTACGAAGTGATCCTGATCAACGACGGCAGCCGCGACCGCTCGGCCGCGATGCTCGCCGATCAGTTCCACGTACGGCCGGACACGACACGCGTCGTGCTGCTCAACGGCAACTACGGCCAGCACATGGCGATCCTCGCGGGCTTCGCGCAGTCGCGCGGCGAGATCGTCATCACGCTCGACGCCGACCTGCAGAATCCGCCCGAGGAAATCGGCAAGCTGATCGCGAAGATGCGCGAGGGCTACGACTACGTCGGCTCGATCCGCAAGCAGCGCCAGGACAGCCTGTGGCGGCGCAAGGCGTCGCAGATGATGAACCGGCTGCGCGAGCGCATCACGCGCATCAAGATGACCGACCAGGGCTGCATGCTGCGCGCGTACAGCCGCCGCATCATCGACACGATCAACGTATGCGGCGAAGTCAACACGTTCATCCCCGCGCTCGCGTACACGTTCGCGCAGAACCCGACCGAAATCGAGGTCGCGCACGAGGAACGCTTCGCGGGCCAGTCGAAGTATTCGCTGTACAGCCTGATCCGGCTGAACTTCGACCTCGTGACGGGCTTCTCGGTCGTGCCGCTGCAGTGGCTGTCGTTCATCGGCGTGATCCTGTCGCTCGGCTCCGCCGCGCTGTTCGTGCTGCTGCTCGTGCGCCGCTTCATCGTCGGCGCGGAAGTGCAAGGCGTGTTCACGCTGTTCGCGATCACGTTCTTCCTGCTCGGCGTGATCATCTTCGCGCTCGGCCTGCTCGGCGAATACGTCGGCCGCATCTACCAGCAGGTGCGCGCGCGGCCGCGCTACCTGATCCAGGCCGTGCTCGAGCAGCACGATGGCGTGCCGCCGGTGCCGGCCGGCGCGAACCATCCGGGAGCCGTGCAATGAAGCCGCGCGCGGTCGTCTTCGCGTATCACAACGTCGGCGTGCGGTGCCTGCAGGTGCTGCTCGCGCGCGGCGTCGACGTCGCGCTGGTCGTCACGCACGAGGACAATCCGAACGAGAACATCTGGTTCGGCAGCGTCGCGTCCGTCGCGGCCGAGCACGGCATTCCGGTGCTCACGCCGGCCGATCCCGCCGATCCGGCGCTGCGCCGCGCGGTGTCCGACGCGCGGCCCGATTTCATCTTCTCGTTCTACTACCGCCACATGCTGCCGGTGGACCTGCTCGCGATCGCGCCGCGCGGCGCGTACAACATGCACGGTTCGCTGCTGCCGAAATACCGGGGTCGGGTTCCGACCAACTGGGCCGTGCTGAACGGCGAGACCGAGACCGGCGCGACGCTGCACGAGATGGCCGCCAAGCCCGACGCGGGTGCGATCGTCGGCCAGACCGCGGTGCCGATCCTGCCGGACGACACGGCCGCGCAGGTATTCGACAAGGTCACCGTGGCCGCCGAGCAGACGCTGTGGCGCGTGCTGCCCGCGCTGCTCGCGGGCGAGGCGCCGCACCTGCCGAACGATCTCGCGACCGGCAGCTACTACGGCGGGCGCAAGCCCGAGGACGGCCGCGTCGACTGGTCGAAGCCGGCCGCGCAGGTCTACAACCTGGTGCGCGCGGTCGCGCCCCCGTATCCGGGTGCATTCACGGACGTCCACGGCGCGCGCTTCGTGATCGCACGCGCGCGCCTCGCGGCGCCCGGCAGCGCGATGGCGGCGGCCGCCGCGGATTTGCCGCCCGGCCTGCACGTAAGCGATAATGCGCTATTCGGTGTCTGCGGCGACAGCCGCGCCCTATCCATTCTCGAGCTCCGGCAACAGCGCGACGGCGGCGAAACCGTCGTGACGCCCGCGGAATTCGCGCAGTTCATTCATTCTTCCCGTCATTCATGAAAGCAAAAAAAGTCCTGATCCTGGGTGTGAACGGCTTCATCGGCCATCACCTGTCGAAGCGCATTCTTGAGACCACCGATTGGGAAGTGTTCGGCATGGACATGCAGACCGACCGGCTGGGCGACCTCGTCAACCACGAGCGGATGCATTTCTTCGAAGGCGACATCACGATCAACAAGGAGTGGGTCGAGTATCACGTGAAGAAGTGCGACGTGATCCTGCCGCTCGTCGCGATCGCGACGCCGGCCACCTACGTCCAGCAGCCGCTGCGCGTGTTCGAGCTCGACTTCGAGGCGAACCTGCCGATCGTGCGCTCGGCCGTCAAGTACGGCAAGCACCTCGTGTTCCCGTCGACCTCCGAGGTCTACGGCATGTGCTCGGACGAGCAGTTCGACCCGGATGCCTCCGCGCTCACCTACGGCCCGATCAACAAGCCGCGCTGGATCTACGCGTGCTCGAAGCAGCTGATGGACCGCGTGATCTGGGGCTACGGGATGGAAGGCCTGAACTTCACGCTGTTCCGCCCGTTCAACTGGATCGGCCCGGGCCTCGACTCGATCTACACGCCGAAGGAAGGCAGCTCGCGCGTGGTCACGCAGTTCCTCGGCCACATCGTGCGCGGCGAGAACATCAGCCTCGTCGACGGCGGCTCGCAGAAGCGCGCGTTCACCGACATCGGCGACGGCATCAGCGCGCTGATGAAGATCATCGAGAACAAGGGCGGCGTCGCGTCGGGCAAGATCTACAACATCGGCAATCCGAAGAACAACTTCTCGGTTCGCGAGCTCGCGCACAAGATGCTCGAACTGGCCGCGGAATTCCCCGAGTACGCCGATTCGGCCAAGCAGGTGAAGCTCGTCGAAACGACGTCCGGCGCCTACTACGGCAACGGCTACCAGGACGTGCAGAACCGCGTGCCGAAGATCGACAACACGATGCAGGAGCTCGGCTGGGCGCCGCAAGCGACGTTCGACGACGCGCTGCGCAACATCTTCGAAGCGTATCGCGGCCACGTCGCCGACGCGCGCGCGCTCGTCGAACAGCAAGGCTGAGCGGGACGTTCGCTTGGCTCGCATCGTCCTCAAGATCGACGTCGACACGCTGCGCGGCACGCGCGAAGGCGTGCCGAACCTCGCGCGCATCTTCGATCGCTTCAATGCGCGCGCGACCTTCCTCTTCAGCCTCGGGCCCGATCACACGGGCTGGGCGCTGCGGCGCGTGTTCCGCCCGGGCTTCCTGAAGAAGGTGTCGCGCACGTCGGTCGTCGAACACTACGGCGTGAAGCAGCTGATGTACGGCGTGCTGCTGCCCGGCCCCGACATCGGCCGCCGCGCGATCGCCGACATGCGCGCGATTCACGAGGCCGGCTTCGAATGCGGGATCCACACGTGGGATCACGTGGTCTGGCAGGACAACGTGCGCGTGCGCGATCGTGACTGGACCGCGCGTGAAATGCAGAAGAGCCACGCGCGCTTCATCGAGATCTTCGGCGCGCCGCCCGTCACGCACGGCGCGGCCGGCTGGCAGATGAACGATTCCGCGTTCGAGCAGATCGACGCGTGGGGGATGCGCTACGCATCCGACGGTCGCGGCCACTCGCCGTACCTGCCCGTCGTCGGCGGCCGCACGCTGTCGCACGTGCAGATGCCGACCACGCTGCCGACGCTCGACGAAGTGCTCGGCGTCGACGGCATCGACACGCACAACGTCGCCGCGCACATCCTCAAGTTCACCGAAGCCAATCCGCACGACCAGGTGTTCACGCTGCATGCGGAACTGGAAGGCCAGAAGCTCGCGCCCGTGTTCGAGCAACTGCTCGCCGGCTGGCGTGCGCAAGGCCACACGTTTGCGACGATGGGCGACTACCACGCGACGCTGGACCGCGACTCGCTGCCATCGTACCCTGTCGCGTGGGGCGAAATCCCCGGCCGCTCCGGCGAACTGATCGTCCAGCCCGACTGAGTTCGCGCGCGAGCCGGCGTCGCCGCTCCCGCCCTCGCGGCGCGTTGCCGCGACGCCCCGCCGAACCGCGCCGCCGCAGCGGCGCCCTTCCATAACAACAGGAGAAACACGTGTCTGTCGAAGTTGACCGTCAAGTTCCCGATTTCACCGCACCGGCCACGGGCGGCGACATTTCGCTGTCCGACCTGAAGGGCAAGAAGCTCGTGCTGTACTTCTATCCGAAGGACAACACGCCGGGCTGCACGACCGAAGGGCTGCAGTTCCGCGATCTCTATCCGAAGTTCAAGAAAGCCGGTGCGGAAGTCATCGGCGTGTCGCGCGACAGCCTGCGCTCGCACGACAACTTCAAGGCCAAGCTCGAACTGCCGTTCCCGCTGATCTCCGATGCCGACGAAGCGCTGTGCGCGTTGTTCGATGTCATCAAGATGAAGAAAATGTATGGCAAGGAAGTGCGCGGAATCGAGCGCTCGACGTTCCTGATCGACGCGGACGGCGTGCTTCGCCACGCATGGCGCGGCATCAAGGTACCGGGTCACGTGGACGACGTGCTAAAGGCTGTACAAGCGCTTTGAGGCGCGTTATATTGGGCCGCAATGAATGCCAGTTCGCCCCATATTTCTCGTAGCTGCGCCGGTGCCCGTTGCGATGCTTGCCGGCACCTGACGCGCATCACGACGGCATCAGCCGAGCCGCATGTCCCTGTCGACGGGGCAGCGGCTTTTTTTATGGAACGCGCGCCGGCCCTCCCCGGTCCGGCCCTTACCGCATCGAGGAGCTGATCGACACTTAGGCGAACCGGCTAGACGAAATTCCTGTGCGCCACCGCGCGCAAACTGCATGCGTCTACGTCACGCAGGATGCGATCAGCGGCGCACGCCATGCGACACGATTCCTCCCGAGGGACACCATGCCTTTGCCTACTCCCCCCAGCAAGCTCGGCAGCCTGCTGCCGCCCGACGAATACAAGGCGAAAGCGCGGCCCGCGAAAGCCGCGAAGAAATCCGCCGAAGGGGACGCATCCACAGCCGGTGACTATGGTCCGGCCAGCGTGGCCCAACCGATGATCGAAGCCGCGAACACGGCCGCGCCGCTGCGCGCCGTCGCGTCTTCGGCGCCCGATGCCCCGAGCGCGCCCGCGCGCGGCCGCAAGACCAGGCAGACGGCCGCGCTGCTGCAGCCGATGCCGGCGCCCGCCGAACCCGCGGCGCCCGTCGTGGCACGCAACGACAAGCCGGCCGCCGACAAGTCTGGCGGAGCGGCCGCGGCACCCGCGCGCGATGCCGGCGCCGCGACGAAGTCGCGCAGCCGCAAGCCCGCCGACGCCGAACTGCAGAAACTGTTCGTGCTCGACACCAACGTGCTGATGCACGACCCGAGCAGCCTCTTCCGCTTCGAGGAACACGACGTCTATCTGCCGATGATGACGCTCGAGGAACTCGACAACCACAAGAAGGGGATGTCCGAAGTCGCACGCAACGCGCGCCAGGTCAGCCGCACGCTCGACGCGCTCGTCGCCGACGGCGGCCCGATCTCGGCCGGCATCCCGCTGTCGCGCCTCGGCAGCCGCGACGCGCTCGGCCGCCTGTACTTCCAGACGAAGCTGGCCGATATCGCGCCGGTGGAAGGTTTGCCCGAAGGCAAGGCCGACAATCAGATCCTCGGCGTCGTGCGCGCGCTGCAGCGCGACCGGCCCGACCGCCAGGTCGTGCTGGTGTCGAAAGACATCAACATGCGGATCAAGGCGCACGCGCTCGGCCTGCCCGCGGAAGACTACTTCAACGACCAGGTGCTCGAGGATTCGGATCTCCTGTACAACGGCGTGCGCGAACTGCCGCAGGACTTCTGGACCAAGCATGCGAAGGGCATGGAGAGCTGGCAGGACA
The DNA here is from genome assembly GCF_030504405.1 of Burkholderia sp. AU44665. Lineage (NCBI taxonomy): Bacteria > Pseudomonadati > Pseudomonadota > Betaproteobacteria > Burkholderiales > Burkholderiaceae > Burkholderia > Burkholderia sp. AU44665. The sequence continues at coordinate 41,863 of NZ_JAUJRI010000034.1, forward strand.
CGAAGACGGGCACCACGTACTACCGCGTGACCGGCCCGCTCGTCGCGTCGATGCTCGTCAACGAGTTCGTCTATCTCGAGCCGCAGAACGGCGAGCCGACGTTCCACGCGATCGTCCGCGAGCTGAACGGCAAGACGGCGCTGCTGCAGACGCTGCGCGACTACAGCCACCACAAGAACAACGTGTGGGGCATCACCGCGCGCAATCGCGAGCAGAACTTCGCGCTGAACCTGCTGATGAACCCCGAGATCGACTTCGTCACGCTGCTCGGCCAGGCCGGCACCGGCAAGACGCTCGTCGCGCTCGCGGCCGGCCTCGCGCAGGTGCTCGACGACAAGCGCTACAACGAGATCATCGTGACGCGCGCGACCGTGCCCGTCGGCGAGGACATCGGTTTCCTGCCCGGCACCGAGGAAGAAAAGATGCAGCCGTGGATGGGCGCATTCGACGACAACCTCGAAGTGCTGCAGAAGACCGACGACGCGGCCGGCGAATGGGGCCGTGCGGCGACGCAGGAGCTGATCCGTTCGCGCCTGAAGGTGAAGAGCATGAACTTCATGCGCGGCCGCACGTTCGTCGACAAGTACCTGATCATCGACGAGGCGCAGAACCTGACGCCGAAGCAGATGAAGACGCTCGTCACGCGCGCGGGCCCCGGCACGAAGATCGTGTGCCTCGGCAACATCGCGCAGATCGACACGCCCTATCTGACCGAGGGCAGCTCGGGCCTGACCTACGTCGTCGACCGCTTCAAGGGCTGGGGCCACAGCGGCCACGTGACGCTCGCGCGCGGCGAACGCTCGCGGCTCGCCGACTACGCGTCGGACATTCTGTAACGCGCTGGCCGGCCGATCGGCCGGCTGTCGACGCCACGCGGCGCTCCGTTTCCGGAGCGCCGTTTTTATTTGGGGTCGAAGACAAAAGTAACGCGTCGTCACGCAACCATGCAGTTTACGCGCGAAACTTCAAGTAAATTCTCAAGAATGGTTGCTTAAGCCCCGCCGGTGCGTCTACCATCGGGTCTGTCTGTTGTCATACGATTCGCGAGTGCACCGCTCGCCCGCCTTGCCATGCTTCGAATCTGGGTTCCCGTCGCCGTCGTCTCCCTGCTTGCGGCCTGCTCCAGCGTGCCGCCGCAATCGGCATCGCGTTCCGCGTCGGGCATGAAGATCACGACGCCGCGTGCGTTCCCGGCGCCGGCCAATTTCCCGAAATTCGTCGACCACAGCGTCGGCCAGGAAGAAATCTCGATCCAGGCGATGAGCCTCGTCGGCGTCCCGTATCGCTGGGGCGGCAACACGCCGGCGAGCGGCTTCGACTGCAGCGGGCTCGTGCGCTACGTGATCGGCCGCGCGGCCGACGTGAACCTGCCGCGCACGACCGCCGACATGAGCAGCCGCGGCGTGTCGATCGAGCCCGACGAGATCGCGCCGGGCGACCTGATCTTCTTCAATACGACCGGGCGGCCGCATTCGCACGTCGGCATCTATGTCGGCAAGCTGCGCTTCGTCAACGCACCGTCGACGGGCGGCACCGTGCGGCTCGATTACCTGACGAACCCGTACTGGGCGAAGCGCTTCGACGGCATTCGCCGCGTCGCGCCGCCGCGCTCCGCACCGACGCCGTTCGATGCGCCGACCTACGAGGCCAAGCGCGACGAGCCGCGCAATCCGCCGGCGCTCGCGGCTGCTCCGGCGGTCGTGACGGCTGCCGCCGCGCCGCGACAGCCGGCGGCGTATGCGTCTTCACGAGCAAGAGCGACGCAGGCGCCGGCTCCAGCTTCGGCCATCCCGACCGCGCCGGTCGTGACGGCCACCGCAACCGCACCGGCAGCACCGGCCGCCGATCCGTATGAACCGCCGCCACCGCGGATGCAGGCGGCCCAGCAGCAAGCCACGTCGGTGAACGACGGCGCGACTGCGATGACCGCCAACGCAGCACCGACCGCCCCGGCGGAAGTCGGCACGCAGATTCCGACGACCGCCCTGACGGCCGCCGAGGCCGCCGCCTTCGATGCCGAGCCGCCGCCCGCCCCCGGCACGCCGCCGCGCACCATCGAGCCCGTGCAGGTGTTGCGTGCGTCGACGCAATCCGCGCCCATCAGCCCGCGCACCAGTACGGCAGACGATCCGATCGCACGGTTCGCGAACGGCAGCTACTGAGCCGTTGCTCGAACCGCGACCGTCGACGACGTCGACAACATGCTCCGCTGGCCTCCAAAAGAAAATGCGCCGCGGCCTTTCGGCTTGCGGCGCATTTCGCGTCGATCAGGAAGTGTCGGCGATCAGAAGATCTGATGCCCGAGCCACCAGCCGCCAGCCGCGAACAGCGCGGCCGCCGGCAACGTCAGCACCCACGCCCACACGATGTTGCCGGCGACGCCCCAGCGCACGGCCGACAGCTTCTGCGTCGCGCCGACACCGACGATCGCACCGGTAATCGTGTGCGTGGTCGACACGGGAATGCCGAGAAACGATGCGACGAACAGCGTGATTGCCCCACCGCTTTCCGCGCAGAAGCCGCCGACCGGCTTGAGCTTCGTGATCTTCTGGCCCATCGTGCGCACGATGCGCCAGCCGCCGAACAGCGTGCCGAGGCCCATCGACAGGTAGCACGCGCCGATCACCCACGCCGGCGGCGCATCGGCGGTGGCCGACGCGTAGCCGCTCGCGATCAGCAGCATCCAGATGATACCGATCGTCTTCTGTGCGTCGTTGCCGCCGTGGCCCAGGCTGTACAGCCCCGCCGACAGCAGCTGCAGCCGGCGGAAACGCCGGTCGACCTTGCTGGGCGCAGTACGGAAATACAGCCACGACACGCCGAGCATGAACAGCGAACCGAGGATGAAACCGAGCAGCGGCGAAATGAAGATGAACGCGATCGTCTTCAGCAGCCCGTCGATGTTCAGCGAGCTCCAGCCCGACTTCGCGAGCGCCGCGCCGACGAGGCCGCCGATCAGCGCGTGCGACGAGCTCGACGGAATCCCGTAGTACCACGTGATCACGTTCCAGCCGATCGCGCCGACCAGCGCGCCGAACACGACGTAGTGGTCGACGATCTCGGGATCGATCGTGCCTTTACCGACGGTCTGCGCGACTTTCAGGTGGAAGATGAAATACGCGATCACGTTGAACGCGGCCGCGAACACCACGGCCTGCTGGGGCTTCAGCACCCCGGTCGACACGACCGTGGCGATCGAGTTCGCCGCGTCGTGAAAGCCGTTCATGAAGTCGAATACGAGCGCGACGAGCACGAGCGTCGCGACCATCCATAGGGCGAGTTGTATCGAATGCATGTGGTCCGCTCAGGCGTTTTCCAGCACGATGCCTTCGATGATGTTCGCGACGTCCTCGCACTTGTCGGTGATCTCTTCCAGCAGCTCGTAGATCGCCTTCAGCTTGATGAGCGTCTTCACGTCGTCTTCCTCGCGGAACAGCTTCGACATCGCCGCGCGCAGCACGCGGTCGGCTTCCGACTCCCAGCGATCGATTTCCTCGCACTGCTTGAGGATCTGCGCCGACTGCTTCATGTCGGACAGCAGGCCGACGGCCTGCTGCACGTGTTGCGCCGACTGCGTGACGATATGCGCGAGCTGGCTCGCCTCGGACGTGACGGACTGCACGTCGTACAGCGACACGGCCGTCGCGACGTCCTCCATCAGGTCGAGGATGTCGTCCATCGTCGTAATCAGCTTGTGGATCTCGTCACGATCGAGCGGCGTGATGAAGGTCTTGTGCAGCAGATCGATCGCCTCGTGCGTCAGCTTGTCGGCGGCCTTCTCGGCGATTTGCACGTTTTGCTTGTGAATCTCGGCGTCGACGAGATTGTCGATCAGCAGTTCGAGCTCGCGGCCACCGGAAACGATGTGCTTCGCGTGCGAGTTGAAGAGTTCAAAGAACTTGCCCTCGGTGGGCATGAATCGACCGAACATGGGATTCCTGAGAGATTGTCAAACTACTGTCACGAAAACGGGCGACATTGTACCGGTTCCGGTCGCGACGCGACGTGCGCATATGCGCACGCCGGGATTGGATACAACATTTGGCGAAATAGGTGTTTACAACCGGCTTTACTCGCCGTAGAAAGTCTGCGCCCCGGCAAAATTGTCGAACTTCGTGTATTGCCCCAGGAACGTGAGCCGAACGGGCCCGATCGGACCGTTACGCTGCTTGCCGATGATGATTTCGGCCGTCCCCTTGTCAGGGCTGTCGGGATTGTAGACCTCATCTCGATAAATGAACAGGATCACGTCCGCATCCTGTTCGATTGCGCCCGATTCGCGCAAATCCGACATCACCGGCCGCTTGTTCGGGCGCTGCTCGAGGCCGCGGTTCAGCTGCGACAGCGCGATCACCGGCACGTCGAGCTCCTTCGCGAGGCTCTTCAGCGATCGCGAGATTTCCGAAATTTCGGTCGCGCGGTTCTCGCCCTGCGACGAACCCGACATCAGCTGCAGGTAGTCGACGATGATCAGGCCGAGCTTGCCGCATTGTCGCGCGAGGCGCCGCGCGCGCGAGCGCAATTCCATCGGATTCAGGCCGCCCGTCTCGTCGATGAAGAGCTGCGCCTCGCTCATCTTCTGCACCGCGTGCGTCAGCTTCGGCCAATCCTCGTCCGTCAGGCGGCCGGTACGCATCCGGTGCTGGTCGAGCCGGCCGATCGAGCCGAGCATACGCATCACGAGCTGGGTGCCCGGCATTTCCATCGAGAACACCGCGACCGGCAACCCGTACTCGACCGCGACGTATTCGCCGATGTTCATGGAGAAGGCCGTATTGTGGGTCACGACGTAATCGTCGGTCACGTACAGCCGCGACGGATGCGAGACCGAAATGCATTGCGTGGCCGTCCGGCGCGTCGGCTCGATGCCGACGATAACCGGCATCTTGCGGCGCACACGCCCGCCCGTCAGCCGGTCGCGCTTGCCCTGGAACAGGAACAGGCTCTGCGGATCCGGATGACTGATCGTGCAAACGTAAGCCGTCGCACCGGCCTTGCGTTCGCCGTCGACCGTGAAGCTCGTCGCCTTTTCGGCAATCTGGCACCATGCACCGAGCGAACGCGCCAGTTCGCGCACATCGCTCGCCAACTGCGCACTGGCGGTCGAATAACGCACCGCCCCCCACGATTCGACCCAGCCGTCCGTGTCGAGCAGCCCGCGCAACAAATCCAGCCGCGCGTCCTTGTCCGCATCGAGGTAGAGGCGCGGGATGAACTTGTCGTAGCTCGTTCTCCCCCACACACCGAGCTGCTCGAGAGCAGCCATGAGCGGGTTGGCGGACGACCGGGCTTCCACGGCCGTCGACGGCCGGCGCTTGATCCGCCAGTCGTACTGGCCCGCGTATTCGAGCTCGAGCGACGCGTCGACACGCGCGCGCATCCGGTTCAACGTTTCCTCGGCCTTCACGCTGAAACGCACGGCAGTCCCGCCGAGCGCACCGTCGCCCAGCAGCGCGCCGAGCACCCACGGATCGATCGGCAGCGCCTCGCGATGACCGAACTCGCCGCTCGGCATGTCGATCCACAGCCGGTTCCGGTAGCGTTCGCGCGTCAGCAACGTGCGAATCTCCGCGGTCGACAGTACGCGCGGCTTTTCCCACTCACGGAAATGGACGCACCACAGGTGCTCGTCGCAGCATTCGGCCGAACGCCCGTCCGAAAAGCGGACCCGATACACCTGGCGCTCGCCCTGCGGGTAGATCCCGGTCACGATCGACGATGCGCCGTCGACCGAAGCAAGTGCATCACCGACCGCCAGCTCGCCCATCGGCTTCCAGCCCGTCAGCGTCCTGACGCGCGCGTCGAGCGGCTGGGCCTTACCCATCGACGGGCGCCCTGCCACGATGATCAGCTCGCCGCCGTGCATCCCGGACGTCATCCGGTCGAGGTCGACGAAGCCGGTCGGCGTGCCGGTGACGTCGCTCGGGTTAGCGGTGTGGTACAGCGTGTCGATGCGCTCGACCACCTGGGTAAGCAGCGGGCCGATCTCGAGGAAACCCTGGTTGCCGCGCGCGCCCTCCTCGGCGATCGAGAAGACCTTCGATTCGGCTTCGTCGAGCAGTTGGCGGACTTCCTTGCCCTGCGGATTGAAGGCGTCGGCCGAGATCTCGTCGGCGACCGACACCAGCCGGCGCAGCACCGCGCGATCACGCACGATTTCCGCGTAGCGGCGGATGTTCGCCGCGCTCGGCGTGTTCTGCGCGAGGGCGTTCAGGTACGCGAGCCCGCCGACGTCGTCGGCCTTGCCGGACGTGGTCAGCGCTTCGTACACGGTCACGACGTCGGCCGGGCGCGTCGACGCGATCAGGCGGCCGATGTGCTCGTAGATGATCCGGTGGTCGTAGCGGTAGAAGTCGCCCTGCGACAGGAAATCGGCAATCCGGTCCCATGCCGCGTTGTCGAGCAACAGGCCGCCGAGCACCGACTGCTCGGCTTCGACCGAATGCGGCGGGACTTTCAGCGATTCGATTTGGGGATCTTGCGGCGCGTTCATGGGTTGGGATTATCGCGAATAGATGGCGGCAGCGCTACCACCGCTTGCCGGCGATCGGGCAATAAAAAAGGCAGGCCCCGGTTGCCCGGGCGCCTGCCCTTGTCCGGACGACGGAAGCCGCCCGGCAAGCTTGCATACGCTTACGCGTGGTCGCCGATCACGTTGATCGTGACGTCGACGACGACGTCCGTGTGCAGCGCGACCTGGACGTTGTGCTCGCCGATCATCTTCAGCGGGCCTTCCGGCATGCGCACTTGCAGCTTCTCGACTTCGTAGCCTGCCTTCTTCAGCAGTTCCGCGACGTCGCCGTTCGTGACCGAGCCGAACAGACGGCCGTCGACGCCCGACTTCTGCGTGATTTCGAACGACTGGCCGTTCAGCTTCTCGCCGACTGCCTGCGATGCTGCCAGCTTTTCAGCGGCGATCTTTTCGAGTTCAGCGCGGCGCACTTCGAATTCGGCGATCGCTTCCTTCGTTGCACGGCGAGCCTTGCGGTTCGGGATCAGGAAGTTGCGAGCGTAACCGTCCTTGACCTTGACGATATCGCCGAGGTTGCCCAGATTGGCGACTTTTTCCAACAGAATGATTTGCATTCGAATTCTCCTTATTGCGTCGCCTGATTACGCCTTGTGCTGATCGGTGTACGGCAGCAGCGCGAGGAAACGCGCACGCTTGATGGCCGTATCCAGCTGACGCTGATAGTGCGCCTTCGTACCCGTCAGACGAGCCGGCGTGATCTTGCCGTTTTCGCCGATGAAGTCCTTCAGCGTTTCCGTGTCCTTGTAGTCGATCTGCTCGACGCCTGCAGCCGTGAAACGGCAGAACTTCTTGCGCTTGAAGAGCGGGTTTTGTTGCTGACGACGCTTGTCGAATTTCTTACCAGTCGGGCGGGCCATGATTTCAGTCCTTTCCTGTGTCCTGCAATGCAGTGATGTGAAACACCAAGGTTCTCGCGTTGCGGCTTTTCTTGGCCAGAAAGCCCGTGAACAGCGTTTCGACGCCCATTTCACGACTTTCCAGCTTGCCGCTCGCCTCACCGGCCGCCACCGCCTCGATCGTCATTTCGACCTGACGGGGAATGCCTGCTTCGACGACTTCCGTGCAGTGATGCAACGTGGCGCTTGCGATCGGAACACCGGCCGGCGTATATCGCACCGGTGCGCGTTCGACGACGCTCGCCGTCAATTGCAACCTGTTCACGTGAGTGGCGCGCTCCTTGATGGCTTAATAAGTGACGAACTTAAGCCTGCGCTTCGGCCGGCTGAGCTGCAGCCGCCTTCTTGGCTTCTTCGCGCTGAACTTCCTTCATCATCGGCGACGGGCCGGTTTCGGCCTTCTTCATCTTGACGATGAGGTGACGCAGCACGGCGTCGTTGAACTTGAACGCGTGTTCGAGTTCGTCGAGCGTCGTCTGGTCGCACTCGATGTTCATGCAGACGTAGTGAGCCTTCGCGAGTTTCTCGATCATGTAGGCCAGCTGGCGACGGCCCCAGTCTTCGACACGGTGGATCTGGCCGCCGTGCGACGTGATCGTGGACTTGTAGCGCTCGATCATCGCGGGCACTTGCTCGCTTTGATCCGGGTGCACGATGAATACGATTTCGTAATGACGCATTACACACTCCTTGTGGATTAAAGCCACCCGGGCGTCTGAACCGGTGTGGCAAGTGAGAAGCCGAAGATTCTAACCCGGTTACGGGGCGCATGCAAGGCCAATCGACGATCGGCAGACGGATTCGGCCGTGTTTTCAAAGACTTGAACAGGCATGCGGGCGGCCGCGGCCGACATCCGGCCCTTCCACGGCCGGGGCCGGAACACGCGTGCGCCGCCCCTCGGCCGCGCCGTCATTCGCTGCGCGCGCCGGCAAGCCGCGCGCCGAGGGCCGTCCGGAACGCCGCGAGCGCCGACGGCTCGGCGTCGGTCACGGCCCACCACGTCATCCCGGCCGCGTTCCAGCGGTCGAGCGCATAGCCCTGCGACACGGTCGTGTACGGGGCCGCCGGCCGTTCGCCGGCCGGCTGCACGTAGACGTCGACCACGTGCTGCTGGTGGCGATAGACGAGCACCGCGACGCGGCGACGCCCGACGTAGTCGAGCCGGCCGCCGACCAGCGCGAAGCCGTTCTTGGCGAGATCCTCGACCGGCGGCGCGTAGTCGAGCCGGCCGTTGAACCACGGCTTGACCGTGTGCTGGTCGGTCGAGATCACGTCGATGGCGCGCGCCGACAGGTCGGCCCGTACATGGCTCGCGACGAGTTCGTCGACCGTTCGCTCGGTGTCGGCGTGGCGGGCCGACCACGCCATTCCGCCCGCCGCCGCGAGCGCCATCAACAGCGCGACGCCCCAGCCGAGGCCCGGCAACGCGGCCGCGCGCGGGCCGATGCCGGCCGGCCCCGGGCGCGCCGGCCCGCCACGCCCGCTCAGCCAGGAAAACC
>NZ_JAUJRI010000035.1:0-50327 GCF_030504405.1 Burkholderia sp. AU44665
GTCCGGCCCCGGCGCTGGCCGCCCCGCCAGCCGCGCACGCACGCGTGCGCGGAGTTCGCGCTCGGGCCGCGCGAGCGGCCTCGCGCCGGCGACGTCCGGCTTTCGGTAACCGTCCCTGCGTTCCACCTCCAACTGTCGGCGAATCGACTGCCATCGGGGCCGCCTCATCCCGACGCATAGCGCTGCGTCCCGGCGTTGCAAGGGTGCGCTACGCCGCGTGCTGCGCCCGGTCGGTGCGCCCCCTGCGGGTTCGCACCGCTGCGGCCTTGCCCGCGCCCCTGCAACGCCTCCCCGCGAGCGCTTCCCATGCGTCGAGGCGGCTCCCAATGGCAGCAATTTTTCACCCCGACGCAATGGAGGCTATATGAACGCAGTGACCACCGAAATCCCGGCCCTCGCCCACGACGCGGGCGTTCCCCCCGCACCCCCCGAGGCTCACCGCCAGGCAGACGACGTGCGCGACATTCCGCTTAAACGGCTCGTCGCGTCCCCCTACAACGTGCGGCGCGTGCCTCCGACGGGCATCAAGGAACTCGCGCTCAATATCTGGAAGGTCGGCCTGCTCCAAAACCTGATCGTGCACCCGATGAAGGTCGGGGCGAGGAAGGCGCAGACGTTCGGCGTCGCGGCAGGCGGCCGCCGTCGCCTCGCGCTCGTCTACCTGCTCGAACACGACTACATCCCCGCCGACTACCCGGTGCGCTGCAAAGTCGTGCCGGTCGAGGATGCCGTGCTGCTGTCCGCGACCGAGAACGAAATGCGTGAGCCGATGCACCCCGCCGACGCGTGCGAGGCATACCGGATTCAGGTTGAAGCCGGCCGGTCGATCGAGGAAATCGCGGACCTGTACGGCGTGCACCCGAAAACGGTGCAGCGCCGTCTCAAGCTCGCGCACGTGTCGCCGAAGCTGATCGACCTGTTCCGCGCCGGCGAGCTAAAGCTCGACCAGATGCAGGCGCTTGCGCTGTCTGACAGCCACGCCGAGCAAGAGGCCGCATGGTTCGAAGCCGAGCCGTACAACCGCGACGCGCACGCGATCCGTCGCCGCTTCGTGCGCGACGAACAGTCGTTCGTCAGCAATCGCGTCGCGAAGTTCGTCGGCGTCGAGGCGTTCGAAGCGGCGGGCGGTGCCGTGCGCCGCGACCTTTTCTCCGCAGCCGAGGACGCTTGGTATCGCGATCATGCGCTGATGCTGCGCCTCGCGACCGAGCAACTGGAAGCCCTCGGCGCGTCCGTGCTTGCCGAAGGCTGGGCGTGGGTGAAAGCCATGCCGGAACGCGACCATGCCACCCGGTCGCAGTTCCGCCCGGTGCTGCCGCGTCGAACGGAACCCGCCGATGAGGTGGCGAAAGAACTGGCGGCGATCGATCAGCGGCTGGCCGAGATCGCAGCACTGTATGAAGCCGACGAAATGGACGACGAAACCGCCGAACGGCTGGAATCCGAAGAAGGCGCGTTGACCATGCGTCAGGACGAAATTGAGGGTTCGTTGCTCGTCTACCACCCCGACGACATGGTGCAAGCTGGCGCGCTTCTCTCGCTTGATGCGAACGGCGAGCCCGTGATCGAGCGCGGACTCGTTGCGCGCGAGCCGGCCGGAGATGCGGCGACCGAAAGTGACGAGAATGGTGACGACGATGACGACCACTCGTCAGATGGTCAGCCCGCGCGCGTCGCCGCGCCGGCCGCGAAGGCCGCGAAGGGGCCGCACTCCGAAAGGCTGACGCTGCGCCTGAACGCGCATCGCACGGCGGCCGTTGCCGCCGCCCTTGCGCAGCAGCCGCACGTCGCGCTCGCCGCGCTGGTGCACCGGCTGCTGGCGGGCGAGTACGGTCACAGTACCGAAGGGAGCGCGCTGGACGTGACGTTCCGCGACCACTCCCACAACCTGACGAAGCATGCGCCGGAACTGGACGACGACCTTGCGTTCACGATGCGCCGAGAGCAACGCCGGGTTTGGGGAGGCGTCATCCCGAATGACAGCGACGCACTGCTGCGCTGGCTGATCGAGCAGACCGACGAGCGCCTGCTGCTGATCCTCGCGCAGTACGTCGCGGCGTCCGTGGACAGCTTGCGCCCGGATGAGCGGCCGCACGCGATCAACGCGCTGATCCCGGCGCTCGGGCTGAATCTCGCGGATGCGTGGCAACCGACGAAGGCGGGCTACTTCGATCACGTTTCGAAGGATCGGATTGTGGACGTCGTGAGCGCGGCCGTGTCGCCTTCCGATGCGATGCGCGTGGCGAAGCTCAAGAAGGCGGACGCGGCGACGGAGGCCGAACGGCTGATCGCGGGGCGCGGTTGGTTGCCCGAGCATTTCGCGAAGGCTGAAGTCGTGCGGATGAAGCTGTGGGACGTTCCGGCGAAGGCGTCGGACGCCGAGGAAGCGGAGGCGGACGGTCCTGAGTCGGTTGTGTCGACCGATGACATGCGCGACGACGCGGCCGTAGCGGAAGGCGAAGGCATGCCGCCGCGTGATTGACCTGATCGACGCCAGCGGGTGCGCCGTGCCCGCTGGCGTAGCGTACCGGTCGGCCTCCGTCGGCGGGGCCGGCCGCAGTGATGATCCACTCCCGGAAGTTCTCACTTTCCGATTCTCTGCCGCTCCCGTAAAGGATCACCTTTCCGATGCCGCGCATGCGCGCTCGTCGCTGTGGCGTATGCATTGGCGGCACTCTCTCGACTCGCTGCTCGGGCGTCTCCCTCCGCTTCGCTGCGGGCCGGGCTTTCGCGCTGCGCGTCGAGCCCCGCTGCGCGAGTCTCGCCCCTACGGGCTTCAATCCCTGACGTCTGCGCGCCGTTCCGGCGCTGCGCGCTTCGCTTGCTCGTGAAGTACGCGCCCGCTGCGCGCGGGCGGACAGCAGGTCTAGCGGCCGGCTACGCCGGCCGAGGGGGCGCGGGGCAGGCGTGCCCCGCGCCGTGTGCGTGATCCGGTCGGGGAAACCGTGTGGTTGCGCTCCATCCTTTTGCGCCGGGTTAAGCGCGTGGATCTGCCATTGGGAGCCGCCCCTTTTTCGACGCATAGCGCGGGCAGGCACGGGCGCAAGGGTAAAGGCTGCGCTTCGCTCCGCCCACGTCCTCACCCGTTCGGTGCTCGGCTACGCCTGCGCTCCGCATGCGGCCTCCGGGCGCGCCCTTGCACCCGTGCCTGCCCGCGCTAAACCCGCGTCGAGGCGGCTCCCAATGGCAGATCCACAACCCGACACAAAAGGACGAAACCGTGAGCGCAACCACCCCCGACCGAATCACGCACACACGCGCGGGCGTTCCCCCCGCACCCCCCGAGGCTCACCGCCAGGCAGGCATTCGACACCCGAAAAATCGGCTGCGTGCGACGGCCGCGCACTGGCTCGGGTGCGCTATGGACGCCCCAATTTGCGTCTTGCATCGCTGGACCCGCCCTGATGACGACGCGCGCGCGGTGCGGCTCGAAACCGTGATCGACGGCACCGCAAAGCGCATCACCCTTTTTCGCCAAGCAACCGGTGCGTGGTCGCCGGTTTGGCAATAACCCGGAGACTTACGATGAGCTACCCGACTGACGAACTGATGATCGAAAGTATCACGGAAGGTTTTTTCGCGATTGCGTGTTCCGAAAATGCCGCGCCTTCCATCGCGGTACATCATGGCGACGACGGCGAACTGGCATTTACGCTGCCCACGATTGACTGGACCGCGTGGCAAATCAATGTCGCGATCAAGATCTACGAAAAGGCGTACGCACGGGGCGAGCGCTACGGCGCTGCGAGCGCTCAACGCGTCATCCGTGAAGCACTCGGCATCTTCCATTGACCCATTTGCGGGCGCGCCGAAGCTGGCGCGCCGATCGGAGCGAAAGCGATGAACAACACAACAGTTTTGCATATCGAGCAGATCGAGCGCGCGATCAACATTTGGCGCGCCCGCAAACCGAGCGGAGATGGTGATCCAATCCTGTGCCGCGAAGCGCGGATTCTTGCCGAACCCTACGCGCTGATGATCGTGAACGGCGCTACGCAGATCGACGTGACGCACCTGTCCGACGCGCAACGCGCCGTGTTCGACGGCGCGTTTTCGCTATAACGCATCATCGACGCCACCCGCGTCCGTTATAGCGGGACTTCACAAGGGAGATTTGACATGCGCGCACAGTGGGCGATCACCTACAAGACCGAGACTGGATTCGACGTCGAGATCATCGACGCAGGTAGTTACGAAGAGGCTTGGACTCGTGCGGAATCGCTCTTTGGCTCGCAGTTTGTAGAGGTCGAGCGCGTCGCGTGAGAACCGTGCCCGCATCGACGAGCGCGGATCGCGTCGCCGGGCCGTCCAGCCGGTAGCTGGAACGCACCTTGAATTTGTGTATCCCATGGGATACTGTATAGAATATGAGAATCGAGCAGACAGACGATTTCGCGAATTGGTTGCGCGGCCTACGCGACCACATCGCGCGCGCGCAGATTGCCAAGCGGATCCAACGGCTCGCGCGCGGCCAGTACGGGGACGTGAAATCGGTGGGTGCCGGGGTGAGCGAAATGCGCGTGCACGTCGGCCCCGGCTACCGCGTCTACTTTGTTCAACGAGGCTCAACGCTCGTCGTCCTGCTATGCGGTGGCGACAAGTCAACGCAGCAGCGCGACATTGAGCGCGCTATCGCGCTTTCGGCGCAATTGGGAGATTGACATGGGTATCAAGACAACGCCGTTCGACGCGGCCGAATACCTCGACACACCCGAGGCGCAGGCCGAATATCTGCGGGTTTCGTTCGAGACTGGCGATTCTGCCGACATTCAGGAAGCCATCGGCACTGTGGCGCGTGCGCGCGGCATGACGCAGATTGCGCGCGATGCGGGCGTTGGCCGCGAAAGCCTCTACAAAGCGCTGGACGAGCACGGCAACCCGGAATTCGCGACGATCCTGCGTGTGGTGCGCGCGCTCGGCCTCACTTTGACCGTAACGACGCCTGTACACGAGCACGCCTGAGCCGGGATTTTTGCGCGGCGTCGCGGGCTGGCGGGCGCTCGCCGCTACGCCGCGACCACCCGCCAGCCCGCGACCAATGCGTTAGCCAGTTTGCGCGCTGCGCAAATGAATCGGGGCAATCCCGCTCCGCGCATACTTCGCGCGTCGCCGGATTGCCCCAACTATCACACCGACGCGCCGTCGGCGACAGCGGCTGGCGGCACGCCCTGGGCGGGTTTCGCCGGCACCGGGGTCTCACCCGGTTTCGCGAGTGCGACTTTTACCACCTCGAGCCGCTCTTTCCACTGTTCCGCCGGGATCTCGTCGAGCCCTTCCGCGCGCAACAGCTCGAGCACCGCCTTCTGATTCCGTTCGCGTTCCCTGCGGATCATCTCGCGCTGTTGGTCCTGCAGCTTTTTCAGCTTCGCCGCCGTCCTCGCGATCTCGTCTTCGATCGGTCGCGGCTTGCGCGCTGTCTTCCCTGCATCTGCTGTCATGGCCTCTATCACTCCATCTTGCCCCTCCCCCTTGCCGCGAAGTGTAACGGAATTCGGCCGCGCAACGTAAAGGACTGGGGCCTGATACCCCGCTGTCGCACCGCTGCCCCGCGCCTCATTCGTCGCGGCGCAATTGCCCGCTGCGCGACTCGCGCGCAGCCGCCGGCACCGTCGTTGCCGCCAACGCAACCGTTCCGAGCGCTGATCCGGCGCCCCCGCATTTTTCCTGCTGTCGCCGCGCGGGGCGTCACCCGCGGTTTCGCGCGGCCGCCGCCCCGCGCGGACCACCTAGCCAGAGCGCAATGCTCGCATTGCGCAGCTCGAGCACGGCGGCCGCCACCGTCGCGGCCGCCGGCCCGACCAACCAGCTCGCCGAGCCCCGGCATCGCAACTTTCATGCTGTCGCCGCGCCGGGCGTCGCCCGCGCCATTCCGCGGCCGCCGCCCGGCGCGGACCATCCACCCAGACGCAATGCACGCGTTGCGCAGCTCGAGCGCGGCGGCCGCCAACGTCGCGGCCGCCGCCTCAACCTCCTCGCGCATTTAGTCGACGCCGCCGTGCTTGTGCAGGTGTCGCCGCGCGGGACGGCACCCGCCCATCTCCGCGGGCGCCGCCCCGCGCGGACCACCCCTCCAGTGCCCAATGCATGCATTGCGCAGTCCCAGTTCGGCGGCCGCAAAGTCGCGCCCGCCGAAAACCGGCAAACCAACCGTGCTCACAGCGTTTTCTCTCTGGCTATTGCACGGCGCCCATCTATCCACGACCGAAATCTGCGCACGCCGGCAGGTTTCCCACATACCCACCGGTCCCCGCGCGCCGTTTCCCACAACCAACACCGTTGTGGAAAACGGCGCGCGGCCGACGCTCTTGCGATGTTGATGCATCGCGACGTCGGTCCGGACCCGTGGATATGTGGAAAACCTGCGTGGCATAACCACCCTCGTCGCTCCGAATTTCTCCCAGTCCGCTCCCTGCCTCCGATCATCCTTCCTATTCCGTTTTTTCCCTGTGCTGAACGGATCGACGCTCGCCTACCGTTTCTGCTTTTCTCGTCCGTCCCTCGTGCCAAGGAAATCCTGCAAATCGCGTCTGTGCCTCAACCAGGCGAACGCCTCAATGGAACGAAATCCTCGCTCTTGCTGGCTGCGATGCCGATCGCGACGCCTGCTGAAAAACCGGTGATACCCGGACCCGTCCGGGCATCACCATCCAGATGCCGTTCGTCCGGGGGGCGACCCGTGGGGCAAGCCCCACCCCCCGACCAGACGGTCACACACCACGCAACTCCGTTGCGGGTGCTTAAAGCCTTGCTGCGCAAGCCTTTAAGCGGTAGGACGCCTAAATTAGAGCTATCGCTAAGCTAGAGCCAAAACTCGAAGCCTGAAAAAGCGTATGCCGGTATGACGCCCGTAAAACCCTTTTGTTACCGTTCGAACGTCGATCGGAAGCCAGCCTGACAACGTATATAGGCGTAATACGCCATTGGTGTCACGGTAGTACACCTAAATTCAATGAATATCAGTCTGTCCAGAAAACAACAATTAAATCAGTTATTTAAAGACGCGAGGCAGCTGCTGATGGAGAAAACAACGCGAGCAGCAGAGATCGTCGCTAGTATCGGAAAAACTCCTAGCCGTATGACGAAAAAGCGTAACCATGTGCTAACATCTTCACACGACGGAAGCGCGTATCTGCAGCTCAATCCGCACATAACCACGGCCACAAAAAGGTAAGGATCTCTCGCTACGAGGTCTTCATGCCGCGTCTCAAAACGCCGGGAAAAGGTGCGTCCAAACCCATCTCCTTCAAACTCGATCCCGAGTCGGAGCGCTTCTATCGACGCAAGGCTCAAGAGAACGGTGTTTCGCTGTCCGACTACATTCGCAAGCAGCTTGCGCTCGGCGTCGTCACCGAAAATGTCTCGCTCATCGACCAGCGTCTCAAGGCGCTCATTCAGCAACTGAGTGGGCACATGCCGTCCGATGGCGGCCCCGGCAAGTCCGTCCAGACGCTACCGTCCGAACTGGTTCAAGCGGTGTTCTTCAGCCGCGAAGTCCTGACCAGCATCATCAGCGACAGAAACATCCAGTTCTTCCACCAGGCTCAGGATCGCGCCGAAGCCGCTACCAAGAAACTGCTGGGAGAGAGCAATGGCTGATCAACGCTCCCCCAGCGGACTCGCCACCTTTTCACGAGGAACTGCCCTCTGGTGGCAACAGGCAAAGCTTCTCACCAGTGCGATTGTGGCGGTTGTCATCGCGGCAATTCTCGTCGGTGCGCTGGCCGGCGGTGCATACCTGTACTTCGTCACGTCGGCCGAAACTCGCTATTTGACTATCAAGCACGTTGAGGCGGAAATCCTCACCGTCGTTCCGATGGCCAATCCGAACGTCTCGTTCCATCTCGACAGCGACGACACGGCACTGCCGCCCGCTGCGGCGCTGTCGTTTACCGAGGATGCTGCCGACGAGTTCTTCGTCTATGCGCGCAATGCTGCCCTGTACGCTGTTTTAACCGCTATTGCCGTCACGTTCCTTTCCGTCCTGTTTTGGATGGAGTACGGCCGCGGAAAACTTACCGACAAGCAGGTGCGCGGTGCCAAGCTCGTCAAAGCAAAGGAGCTCATCAAGGAACTGGAGGCTCGAGACGACGCCAGCCCCTATCGCATCGCCGGTGTGCCGATGCGGAAGAAGGCAGAAGTGCTCGGCACCCTCTTTTCTGGTGCCCAAGGCAGTGGCAAGTCCCAGCAGTTTTTTGCGCTGATGGATCAGGTGCGCGCCCGCAAAAAACGGGCGATCGTCTATGACCCATCAGGTGAATTCACCGCTGCGTATTACCGCGAAGGGAAGGACGTCATCCTGAATCCGCTCGACGCGCGTAGCCCGAACTGGAATGCCTGGCGCGAAATCCAAAGCGAGATCCATTACGACGGGCTGGCTGAGGGGCTCATCCCGATTCCGCCGAATGTCGCCGACCCATTCTTCGCGATTGCGGGGCGCATGGTTTTCAAGGGAGCGATTCGTGCGCTTGGCGGCGACAACAAACGAACCAACGCAGCGCTGTACAAGGCCATCGCCCATAGCAATCTCGAGGAATTGCACGCGATCCTAGCGAGCGAGTCTGCGGCGACCTACGTCGATCCAGTCACTGAGCGTACGGGCATGAGCCTCAAGATGACCGTGCAGAACCAGCTCGATTGCTTTCGTTACCTGCACGACGAAGGCGAGCCATTTTCGATCCGAGAATGGATCCAGAATGAGGATGAAGACGACGATTCCTGGCTGTTCATTACCGTCAACGAGGAGCAGAAAACCGCCCTGCTTCCGCTCATCAGCCTCTGGTGTGATATCGCCATCCGCTCGCTGCTGACGCTCAAGCCGATTCATCGCGAACGTCTCTGGTACTTCTACGACGAGCTCCCCACTCTGCAAAAGCTCGAGATCATGAAGCTCGCCGTTACCAACATTCGGAAGTACGGCGGTTGCTTCGTACTCGGCATCCAGGACTTTTCCCAACTCTTCCAGATCTACGGCGAGCACTTGGCGCGCACGATCATCTCCGGATGCCAGACCAAGCTCCTGTTGCGCGTGACCGATGGTGACGCGGCCAAGGCGTTGGCCAACGCGATCGGTCAGGCCGACCTCGACGAAAAGGAGGAAAGCCTGAATCTCGGCATCGACGAGCGGCGCGACGGCATGAGCGTTTTTGCGCGACGCAATCTCCGCGATCTCGTCCTCTCATCAGAAATCCTGCACCTGCCCGACATGCAGGGCTATCTGGTCACGCCGAGCGACTATCCGGTTGCCCGGGTCAAGTACGAGTACGTCCCCCATCCCCAAACGGTGACGCCCTTCATCCCGCGCCAAACGTACGATCTCTGGCTTCCGGCAGGCGCTGCAGCTGACCGTCCGGCTGCGCCGGAGAGACAATCGACTGCGCTACCTTCCCCGCCCAGCCCGACGGCGAGGTCCGGCAGCGACCCGTCCCCGTCCCACTCCCCGTCACCCAATCCTTCCGGCGCACCGACCACGGCCGCCGAGGATTCGGCGACCAACGCCGCTTCGGCCGGTCCGGCTGTCGGTGCCCCCGCGCCGAACACTTCTGGCTGCGTAGCACGACCGTCCAATGTGATTTCGCTGTCGACTGGCGAAATCGTCGACGGTGACACCGGCGAAGTTCACAGTACGTCGGCTCCCCGCGAGCCAGTCACCGGCGAACGGCCCACCGGCCGCGCCGGTCTCGGCGACTTGTTGGGGTGACGCGCGATGATGAGCATGCATAATGTCGGCAGCGCCGGCCAGGCGCTCCACTATTTTTCGAAAGATAACTACTACACCACCGATCAGGGACTCGAGCATTCAGCCTGGTTCGGCAAGGGGGCGGCCACCCTAGGTCTGAACGGGCAAGTCGATCGCAACGTTTTTTTCAAGCTGCTGTCTGGGCAGGTCGGCGATCAGCAACTCGGTCGCGTCGTCCTGGACGAGAATGGCGAGCCCGAGGTTGTGCATCGACCCGGCATCGACTTGACCTTTTCGGCGCCGAAGAGCGTCAGTATTGCCGCAGAAGTTTTCGATGATCGCGAGGTCCGCCTCGCGCATGAAGAGGCTGTCAAGGAGGCGCTCGAGTACGTCGAGGCGTATGTGGCCCAGGCGCGCAAAACGGTCGATGGCCAGACGCTGGTGGAGCCGACCGGCAATGTAGTAGCCGCCCTCTTTCGACACAACACGAGCCGAGATCTCGACCCCGATACGCATACCCACGCCCTCGTCATGAACGCGACCCAACGCGCGGATGGCGAATGGCGATCGCTGACCAATGACGAGTTGTACGTGCAGCAGAAGGTGATCGGGGCAATCTACACGTCCTCGCTAGCGCGCGGGTTGCAGAAGCGCGGCTATGCCATCACGGCACCCGACGAGAACGGGAATTTCGAACTGGTCGGCGTCACTCGAGAGCAGATCGAACACTTCAGCCAGCGCTCGGCAGCGCGCGATCGATGGCTGCGGGCCAACGGAATCGATCCTGCAAACGCCACGGCCGCCGAGAAGGAGCGTGCAGTGCTCGCGACCCGCGAACGCAAGGTCGGCGTCGACCATGAGGCCTTGTCGGTTCAATGGCGTGAGCGCGCACAAGCAGTCGGCCTCGACTACAGCGTCATCCAGCAGAAGGCACGGGAGGCGCGGGAAGCGGGAACGGATGCACGGGTCGTCAAGTTGTCCGGTATTGAAGCCCTACGGTTCGCTGCGTCTCACCTCGGTGAGCGCGAAATCGTGCTGAACCAATATGACCTCGTCCAGACCGCGCTCGAACATGCGGTCGGCCGAACGTCTCCGAATCAAATTCTCGATGCCTACAAAAAGCTGGTCCATCAAGGCAAGATCGTCGACCTTCCGGACGGCAACATTACCACCGAGAAGATGCTCAACACGGAGCGCTGGACGGTCGAGAACGCGCTCGCGCAGCGAGATGCGACGCCGCCGATCGCGCCTGCCGAATTAGTCCGGTCCAAAATCGAACAGGCCATCGCCACCGCGCGTGCGGAGCGGAACGATCCCACCTTCGACTACACCCCCGGCCAGCGAGGCGCGATCGAGCATGCGCTGACGAGCAGAGACCGGATCGTCGCGGTGCAGGGGCTCGCCGGCGTGGGCAAAACCACGATGGTCAAGGGAACAGTCCAGGTCGCGCACGAGCAGGGTTGGCTTGTACGAGGGATGGCCGCAACCGGCCAGGCTGCCAAGCAGCTCGAGAACGACTCCGGTATCCAGGCCGATACGGTTACGATGTTCGAGATTCATGAGCAGCGGCGCCAGGATGATTTGAAGGTCCTGCGCGAGTATGTGCCGGACCTATCACGAGAGCGCGAGCTCTGGCTCGTCGACGAGTCATCATTCCTCGCCCAACGGCAAATGGCTCGCCTATTTAAGATGGCGGATCGAGCGGATGCGAAGGTCATCCTCCTTGGCGACCGCCTCCAGCTGCAGGCCATCGAGGCGGGCAAACCGTTTGAGATCCTGCAGGACGAGGGCGTGGCCACCGCTCAGATGACCCAGATCCAGCGCCAGAAGAATCCCGAGCTGCAGCAGGCAGTCGCGATCACCGTGGGCACCGCCGACCTTGCAACGGATGAGCCCCTCACCGACCTGAACCTCCTACGTAACGCTCGCGCCTTCGACTTTCTCGAGCAAGCTGGGCGCGTGACGGAACACGAGGATCCGGGAGACCTGATCGACCTGTTGGCGCGCCAGTACGTCGACCGGGGACCACGAAGAAATCAGACGATCATCATCACCCCGTTTAACGAGGACCGCGTCGAAATCAACAATGCGGTTCGGGCGGAGCTGCAGGAGCGTGGCGAGCTCGATGTCAACGACTCGGCACACACCATCTTCCGGTCCGACGGAGATATGACCCGGGCCAAGCAGAAGGAGGCGCAGTACTACACCAAGGATATGACAGTCCGGTTCGGTCGAGACTATCAGAAAATACTCGCCTCCCGCGGCGAATACATGCGCGTTGTGGGCACTCGACCCGACGAGGGTATCGTCGTTCTGCGGAAGTCCGACGGGTCTCTAATGGAATGGGAACCGAAGAAGTACAACCGGGTGGAGGTGTATCTCTCGGAAACGAGGAATCTCGCCGCGCGTGACGTCATTCGCTTCACCCGCGGCGACGAGCTCGTCAAGAATGGTCACGAGGCGACCGTCGTCTCTGTCAACGAGAACCAGGCGGTCCTGCGGCTCGCGGATGGCAAGGAAATTCCTTGGGATCTCGACGAGCAGCGTCATTGGGATCACGCGTATGCGGTGACGGTTCACGCAGGCCAAGGCGCGACCCGCGAGCAAGCCATGCTGCATATCCCGTCACACAAAATGGAGCGTGGTCCGGAAGATGCTCGGCGCCAGTCAGACGTCGCGATGACGGTGCGTAGGATCTTCGGCGACCGGAGCTTCTATGTCGGGCTCACCCGGGCGGTCGAGGATCTCCAGATTTTCACGACCGACGCAATTCTCGCTCGAGCGGCCGTCTCACGCCACCAGGACAAGTCAAGCGCCATCGAGACGCTGCGTGAGCATGAGTTGGGCGAGCAGGCGAATACCCAGCCGCAGCGCCAGCGACGTCAACAAGCTGCGCAACAGATGCAGATCGAGCCGGACTAAGGTTGCGGCGCGCGCCGGCGACGCACGCTGTTCCATCGCCTCGCCGCTACGGTTATAGGGACGTTGCTCGGTCGCCGGCGCGTTGCGCGTTCAGATTAAATCAGATCGAAAGAATTCTGTTGGAGTCTCGAATATACCTTTCTATTTGTTGACATCTGTTCGCCGCGGGAACCTCCGTATTGCAAAGCAGTAAAGAATTCCAAATCGATGTCGATATCATCGTGTAGGATCAGCAGCGGTACTATTTCCCCGTGCACCTGCGGTCTCGCGATGTAGTAGAAATTTCAACTAGAACCACATCGTATGTTTGTGAAAAACAATAAATTTATGTGTAGAGGGCCGAAGGCGGTGATTCCACGAGTCACCTTCGTTTCGATTTTTGTAATAATTTTCATGATATCTGCGGGAAAAGTTATGTCAAGTTCAAATCGCAGCAGACCTCACGAATCCAGGGAATTCTGGATGGAGAAACTCGGTCTGGAGCCTCATCCGGAAGGAGGCTATTTTAGATACGCGTTTGGTTCTGACATTTATCGAAAAACGGCGAGCGGCGCTGAAAGGAAAAATTATAGTGGAATCTATTTCATGGTGACCCATGATAGCCCGTCGCACCTCCATCAGATGATATCCGATGAAATATGGTACTACCACTCTGGCGACCCACTCACCATGCACGTCATCGATGAAGCGGGAGCATATCGGACGGTCCGTCTCGGCCCGAACGTGGAACATGGGGAGGTACTTTCTGTAGTTATGCGCGGAGGGTGGATTTTCGGGGCGTCGGTCGATTCAGGTGATTACACTTTGGTCAGTTGCGCTGTTGTGCCGGGATTTGACGATGCTGATTATAGAATTCTTACTCAGTCCGAGTTGCTGGGAAAGTATCCACAATATCGAGATATCATAATGAAGATGGCGTATCAGAATCTGCCAAAGTGACGTAAGTGTTCGGTTTTCCAAGGTAGGCCGGTGGTGCTTTTGGTTGTTTGGCGGATAGATTTTGAACAGGCGCAATTATGGTGACGGCAAATAGTATCCCGAGATGCCAGGTAGAGGCGATTCTTCCGAAGGATGGTGAAAAGCGATTTTCGGTCGCGAGAGTGCGCGTGAATGATACGGGTATTTCGATGAAGCTACCCGTTGGTGAACTGTTAGAGGCGGATTGGATCGGCAAATTCTCTGCCAATGATGTCGCATTGCTCGCTACGGTAAATGCCAACGACGTCAATATCCAGAACATCACCGAGCGAGTGCCGCACTTCCCTTACGGGATTATTTATCTTACGGCACTTTTCAGCGTGATGTTGGTCACTACCAATTTAATTGGAGATAGTATCACCACCATCAACCTGCCGTTCCTGCAGGGGTACAGCGTCCTCTTTCCAACCGCGCTGGTCGTTTTTCCGTTGACGTATTGCTTTGGGGCTTGCATAACGGAGACGTATGGATTTGTTGTAAGTCGCCATGTGATATGGGGTGCGTTTTTAGTGAACATCCCGGTTATTCTGATTATTCTGTCGCTCGAGAAGGCGGGATGGCTGGGCGGTAGCGTTCTCGGAGTGTCCCATCAAATGATGAGGGCGCTGGGCGCGTCGGCTGTCGGCTACTTCGCAGGCGAGTTATCTAATTCGCTGGTCGTATCTAGGCTGAAGATCGCACTAAGAGGCCGCGCCCTGATTCTTCGTTTTCTTGCGGCCAATGCAGTCGGAGCAGTCGTCGATAGCGTTCTATTTGGGACACTATTGTTCTACGGCGTTGTGCCGATGACTGTGCTTCTCAAGATCGTGCTTGCACAAATTACGATAAAGATGTTGTACGAAATGGCGTTCTCTGTCTTGTTTTCCAGAATCGTTCTCTGGATAAAGTCGCGTGATGGTGTCGATCATTACGACTATAAGGTGAATTTCATTCGGAGCTAGCGCCCATTATAATTTCGACAACTTTTCCGATGATCGCTTGCTCATTTATCAATATGGGCCGGCGCTTTGAGGTTGATTCTATGTCGTAACCGATGAGTTTTTCGCCATCCGTCAACTTGACGAAGGTGTAAGTTTGTTCACCTACTTCGACAAATGCAAAATCGCCTGAATCAAGAGAAGCATAATCTCCGATGACAAGGATGGCATTGTGCGGAAGCGGTTCAGTGCGGCTCTTGGGGGCGAGTGCAATCGCAAATCGACTCGAATTTGCGTTCGATACCCTGATCCACAGCTGACCGTGGCGCGGCGCCGCGGATACTTTTCGCGCGTCGCGCAGACTCCGCTGCTCATAGACAGGCACGAACCCCCTGCTCTCTTCGCCGAAGAGGGACGACATCGGAACGGCGAAAAACCGGGCGATTGCCGAAATCGTGCTCAGTCTCGGATCGATAGTTTCACCCGATAACAGGCGGCTGAGCGTGCCCCGGTCAAGATCGATCGCGCGCGACAGTTCCGAGTCATTGACGCCGGCCTCCTGCTGCAAATGTTTGACCGTTGCCACAAACGTGGCCGCTAGGCTTGCAAGTTCTTCCTTTTTCTTCACGCGCTATGCCCGACCCTAATTTTTGTTCAACGAAGGAGTTGAAAATTTTCAACATCCTGTTACAGTTGGTAACGTCGTTTGCTGGTCGACCGATCGGCGCTGGTCAGGGTGGGAGGACAAGACCGTAGTCTCCCGCTGCGCCTTGCAAAATATGTTGTTTTGCAATGCAACTCATGATCTAATGCAGTGCAATACAGGTGATGTTGGTAGAAATTGAATCGAACCATCCGAATCGGTAGCTATCGCTTTACTATCCTCCAGTTGAGCACATTGGAGGGTGGGTTGAGCAAGATTACTGAGGCGGAATTTCGGGATGCCGCGAAGAACAACGCTATCAAGCATGCATCGGTTTTGCGTACGGATAGGGGCTATCTCTTCGTCGTCGAACTGTCTTGGAAAGAGGGCTTGCACACGTTGTATACGTTCCGCAATGAACCGAGGACATGGGCAAGCCTGGATAGCATGATGAAGTACTTTGAGAAGCACGAGCTGAACGTTAACGTGATCACCCTGCAGTGGAATCCAAAGGGATGAGCGGTACGAACCTGGTAGATCCAGGTAGCGGCAGTCGCCAGGTTTACCGATGCGAAGTCGGCCCGGCCTCTGAGCCGCTCGCGCGAAAGCGTAATGAGTTCTGAGCGCTGCCCACGTGTGACTAGCTGTTCTGTACGCGATCTTGGTCAATTGACCGCCGTGGGTTTTGAAGTGAACAAAAAAACATGTGCGGCGCTTCGAATATCGTCACGTCGCAGATTCGGAAAGTCTCCGAACATTCATGTCTGTGTTGTGCAGTTGTAGTTAATTAAGACGGACATACAGGGTGCGCCAACACCCCATATGTCCTGACCACAAGCAAATAGCTGGGAAAGCTGAGAGAGACCACTCGTGGCTACAGATATTGTACGTCAATCCTTCGGGGTTGACGCGTTCGATGCGTCCCTTTTTAAGGCGACGGCGATACGCCTTGTCCACCGCACTGGAATATCACGCGCGAGCAAGACATTCGATCGCTGTTCCGCGTCAAACCTCCTCCGCAGCGGCGTGTCTTGCCCTGCGGGTTCGGTGTCACGCATCTATTCGGACAGACCCCCTTTTTGCTCCATGTTGCTCTTTCGGTACGAGCAGCTTTCGCTCGTATCCCGCCTGTCGCTTTCTTCTCTCAGTGCCTCGACTGCAGGCGGTCTCGTAGCGTTTCGGGGCAACCCGATACGCTACGTTTTTTATTCCGTGCGTCGCCACTCATCGCGTGCGATGCGCACCTTCTGCGTGGCAGTTGCTGCCACGATCGCCCTGCTCGCTTCTCCGCCAGCAACCGCGGACGTTTGCGAGGGCAATATCTTCAATGAGGCTGCAGCCCTCTATCACCTCGATCCCGATCTCCTGCGGGCGATAACCTGGGTCGAATCCCGTGGCGTGCCCGGCGCCATTGGGCCGCGCTTGCCGGACGGCCACAGGGCATGGGGGGCAGCGCAAATCAACGATATCCATCTTCCCGAGCTCGTCAGCTACGGCGTCACCCAACGCGACCTCCTGAACCCCTGCGTGAACCTCAAGCTCAGCGCGTGGGTGCTCGCCAACTGCATCCAGGCCAAGGGCGCGACCTGGGCCGCCGTCGGTTGCTACAACACAGGGCCCAGTTCCACGAACATCGCCGCCCAGGCGCGCTATGTCCGGCTGGTGCAGCGTGCATATGCGGGCTATCGCGCCCAGTCGGCGCTCGGCAAGGTCGCCGAAGGAGGCGCGCGATGATGCGCCTCGTCCCTCTTCTTGGCCTGATTGTCGGGACCCTTGCTCAAGCCTGCTTTGCGTCTTCCCGTCTTCCGGACTACGACGTCACGCAGATCGGCGAACCCGGCTCCGGCCGCTACGTGTTCTGTTCCGGCGACTCGTGCCCTGAACCGACAATCAAGCACCTCGCGGCGCCGGCGCCCGTCGTTCAAGAGAATCTATCGCTCCCTGTATTGGCTGCAGAAACCCGGCCCATTCAAGCGTTTTCCACGCCGATCGCCAAGCGCCACCGATCCCTGCACGCGCGAATCCGACATGTCCACCGAGTCGCGAAGGTGGCGAATCGAACGCTTTGCACCGCGGGCACCGCGGTCGGGACGGCGTCTAAGCACCTGGCGGGCCGTTAGTCCGCGCAGCTCACCGATTCACCACTCGACCAAGGAGGAAACGCGATAGTAAGTAATCCGTAATACAAGTTCGATTGTTCGTTTAACTACTTTCCCCCTGAATTGTGCTCGCGCTGCATGTAGCGGCGCGAGCACAACCCCCGGCCCGCGCTGCTGGCTACCTACCACATGAGGACTAGATGAATACCGCTCAATTCAACCAGCTCGAGATGCTCGAATATCGAGCCGCGAGCGCCCTCGTTGCTTTCGAGGATCGCGCGAAGGCGCTTCTGGAGAAATCCGAAGTGCGTGAAACGCTGAACTTCGTCGCTGCCGTGATCCTCGCGGTCACGCTGATGATGGTCGCACGCTACGCGTTCGGAACGGACGGCGCGGAGTTCCAGCAAGGGGCAACTACCCTTGAGGGATGGGCCAAAGGCAATCCCGGTAAATCCTGCGCAATCGCTGGTTTGCTGTTCGGAAGCGTGCGTGCGATGTTCGTGAAGGATTACGGTGCTTTCGTTGTCCCGTCGGGAATCGGCATCCTGACCGGCGTGATCGTTAGCATCATCGACGCCAGCTACACCGCGACGATCTGACCGGGGGCGGCGATGTCGGATGATCTCAGTCACTACGTACCCAGTCGCCTCGACGACCCGGAGAAGTTTCTGTTCTTTCGCAAGGATGTAGCTGCGATCGGGCTCACTGGCACGATCGGCGGTGTGTTGCTTAACCACACCCTGCTCGGTCTGGTCGCGGGCGTTGCGGTCGCGGCGCTTTGGCAGAAGTTCAGCTCGGGACAGCATCCCGGTATGTCGGCTCACGTCATGTACTGGGTATTGGGTCAGCCGGCGCCGAAGAAGTTTCCGCCGTCCGATCTTCGCGAACTGAACGGGTGATTCGATGACACCCGGTAAAGCCGCCCAATCACGCGAACAGCTGCAGGCCGAGAACCGCTTTCTGAAGAAAGTGCTGCTCGGGAACGGCACCACCAGTGTGGTCATAGCCCTCACCTGCGCATGGCTGGTCATCACGCAGCGCGTCATCATCATGCCGCCAGCCGTTCGCGGCACCTACGTCATCGGGGCCCGGTATGCGAACGACCAGTACCTCGCCGATCAGGCCGCGTACGTGCTCGCCCTTTCCAAAAGCGTCACGCCGACCACCGTCGACAACAACGTACGGATTCTCCTGTCCATGGTCGATGACGATCGGCGCGCCGCGCTCAAGACCGAATGGGAGGCCGACGCGCTGCAGATCAAGCACGACGGCGTGACGAACGTCTTCGAGCCGATGGGGGTAGGTGAGGTGGACTTCCGCAACAAGGCCGTGAAGGTCACCGGCACCTTGACCACCTACATCTCCGGCAAACGCACGAGCTCGGAACAAAAGACCTACGAGGTCTATTTCGGAATCACCGTCTTCGGCCGCTTGGTCCTCCTCGACATCCGAGAAGCCACGCGCGGCAAACAAGGCGTCGAGCCGCTGGTCACAACGGAGACTCCCGCATCATGAAATTTGCCTTCAGTCGACAGTCGCAGAAATTGTGCACGGCCTTCAGGCCGCGCCTCATGTCTACCGCCGTGATGCTCCTTATTACCGCTAGTGCGCATGCGATCCAGGTCGTCAAGGGAGCGGATCGGCAAGTGCAGCAGGTCTCGATTTCCGCGGCGGAATACAACGTTCTGTCAATGTCCGGGGGGCGCAGCTTTTCGAAGATCGTGCCAGCCGTACCAGGCTCGATCTCGTGGACGCAAGACGGCGGGAAGCTCTGGCTCATGCCCGCGAATCCCACCGCGCTGAATGAGTCGATCACGGTGTTCGTGATCGATGACGCTGGCACCACCTACCGTTTGTTGCTCGTACCTGGTCCGCGACCGGCCGAAGATGTCCGTATCGAACCGCCTGCAGCGCGCTCGACCCAGGCGCTCCACGCATCGGCCTTTCAACGACGGGTGAAACTCATGATGCTGGCGATGGCCGGTGGTCGGGGGGCACCGCAGCTGTCGTACACGTCGCTCGACACTGTCGTGCCGCTCTGGAAGGAGGCTGTATTGACGCTGGTCCGTCAGTACAGCGACGGCGATTTCATTGGCGAGACGTACACGCTCTCGAATACCTCGCACACTGACATGGCTCTCGACGAGCGCGAACTCTACGCGCCGGGCGTGCTCGCCATCGCAATCGAAAACGCAAACCTGCCGGCCGGCGCCAGCACGATCGTCTATGTCGTTCGTGAGCGGGGCGACCATGAGTGATGTCAATCAAGCAACCAAGCGCCGCCAGCGGATCCTGACCGTGGCCGGTTTCGCCGTCCTCGCTGGCCTCTTCGCCGTTGGTATGTTCTTCACGCAGAGCGGGCCGGCCAATCGTCAGTTCACCACGAAGGTGCCGTTTACGAGCCTCGGCGACCAGAACGATCGCAATGCCTGGCGGGCTCACTCCGAGGCGCAACTTGC
This sequence comes from Burkholderia sp. AU44665, assembly GCF_030504405.1. NCBI lineage: Bacteria > Pseudomonadati > Pseudomonadota > Betaproteobacteria > Burkholderiales > Burkholderiaceae > Burkholderia > Burkholderia sp. AU44665. Next base: position 19,695 of record NZ_JAUJRI010000035.1, read on the forward strand.
TGAGCTTACGCGCAGGATGTCGAGTATAGATTCGCGCGCCGACGATGCCGTGTCGCAGATGAAAGCCTTGTCGAAAGCCCAGGAAGAGCTCAGTAAGCGGATCGACGCGATGAAGAGCACGCCGGCAAGCGCGCCCGCGCCCGCGTCCGGAGCAACGGCAGACCGCGCGGCCCTGGACAAGCCAATTCCCCTCAACGGGGCCCCGGCCAAGACGGGCGCAATCCTGAATCCGCCATTCGGCAAATCCGGCAAGCCCGGTGTCGATATGGCTGCTGCCCCTCCAAAGCTCGCCATCATTCAATTCAATACACCGACCGGCAACGGGGCCGACTGCGTCGACCCCCGCTACTCGTCGTTGCCGTTGGATCAGGCGACACGCGCACAGCAGGACTGCCTGAAGGCCAACGGCAAGAAGAAAGTCAGCTTCATCCCGGGCTCCTCATTTGTTCGCGTATTCATGATGAACGGTGTCGACGCCCCAACGGGCGGTGAGGCGCAGCACGACCCGCTTCCCGTGTTCCTCCAGGTATTGGACCCAGCCAATCTGCCGAACAGCCGGAAGCTCGACATCACGGAGTGCCGGATTCTGACGCAGGCGTATGGCGATGTGTCCAGCGAGCGCACTCACATGCGCGGCGAAACGCTTGACTGCATCTTGAAGAACGGCCGAACCGTGGAAATGCCGATCAAGGGCAACGTGATGGGCGAGGACGGCAAGGAGGGTGTGCGAGGTCGGCTCGTCTCGAAGGCGGGATCGGCATTGGCCATGTCGGTGTTCGCCGGTATCTCGTCCGGGATTGGGCAAGCGTTCAATCAGTCCGCCAACACCCTCAGTAATACCGCCCTTGGGTCCACCTCCATTATCAATCCGAGCCAGGTCGGCCGTGCTGCTATCGGCAGTGGCGTCTCTGGAGGCGCCGACGCTCTTAAGCAGTACTACATCCGCACGGCTGAGAAGCTTTTCCCCGTGATCGAAACGGACGGTGGCCGCATTGTCGAGTTCGCCGTGACAAAGGGAGCCGAATACGACGGCGCCCTCTCCGATATCAGCAACATCAACGATGGCTTGGCCAACGATGGCCGTGCTAACGATGGGGGCTACTCCGATGATTGATGAAACGAAGAGCGTGACCATGGCCGCGTTCGAGGCCGCAATGCAGCGGTGTGCGGACGAAGCGGACCACGAAGCGTCGTTCACGCAGGATGGAGACGGCAACTACCGCCAACCGGGAATGCGCAGGGCGCTTGCCGGTTGGCTCGGTGCGGCTTCGCTCATTGCCGAGCACGTGCGCGGATTCGCGGATATCGGTGCCGATCGATTTCGCGGTGATCCCGCGTTTCAATCGGGCTTCCTGGAATTTCTTAAGCAAGCTGCGGATCTGCTGGACCTCTCCAGCAACGAGCTCGGCTCGTCAGCTGTTACCAGTGTGACCGACGCGAATCCGCTCACCAGCGCGGCAGCGTTCGACGATGCGGCACTCGACGGGTTCACCAGCGAGTTGAAGGCAAAGATGGCAGTGGGTAGAGCCCAGGGGCGTGCCGGCTGGTGGAGCGCGCAACGGGATGACCTATCGACGATGTTGCGCTCGCACGTCGACAAGGGCGACCCCATCGATATCGGCCTGCTCGCCATGATGCACTGGTATAAGGGCGAGGCTATCGCGTCTGCCCCCGCGTCGCCCGACGAGATCATTGCCGCCGGCGAGCTCACGAAGATTTCCAGCAGTCCGGTTATGGGCGGCCAACTCGACATCAGGACACCCACCGGTGCCATCGGCGTTACCGGCTTTCCGAACGAACTTGCGCGTGACTGCAAGCCCTTGCTCTGGGAGCAGGTGGAGATTGTGATCCGCTCCGCAAATGCAGCGGGACCCGCTGCAGCCGTCTGTCACGATGCTGCCGCTGTTGCCTCGGAGCATAAAGCGTGAGCCGACTCTCCAAAGCACAGCGCGATCGGCTCCGGCGCAAGTACGACGGACACTGCGCGTATTGCGGAATGCCGTTGCCCGATCGGTGGCACGGCGACCATCTAGACCCGGTTGTACGCGCGGTCGAGACCAAGCGCACCGCGGATGGCCAATGGAAGCTTGTGAGCGGCCCGTCGAGGCATCCGGAGCGTGACGTCGAGTCGAATTACATGCCGTCCTGTCCGCCTTGCAACATCAGCAAGGGGCAGATGTCGCTTGAGCAGTGGCGCCAAGCGCTCATGAAGCATGTCTCCTCGCTCAACGCGTATCACCCGATCTATCGCCTGGCGAAGTGCTACGGGTTGATCGAGGAAACCGGGGCGCCTGTCGTCTTCTATTTCGAGCGCGTCGCTGCGCGCGCGGCCGTCTCTGGAGAACTTCAATGAACTCTCCCCGCGATCATCAACTTGTCCCGTGTCCGTACTGCGACGTTGACGCGGTCATGCGTGTTTCCGAGGCGATGTTCGGTGCGAGTTGCGTCGATCTCGCGTGCCCCGGTTATCAGATGGTGCTGCTCTTCAACGACGCCGCTGCCGCTGCAGCCGCCTGGAACCGACGCGCTGGCTCAGTGCATCCGGACGATGTCGCCGTCGACCTCTTCGCTGCGCGGATGAAACGCAAGCTCGCAAAGAAGCGTCAAGAAGGCCGTAGCGGATGGCGCGACCCCGCGACCGTCTCGGCGATGAAGCTCGCGAGCGAGCTTATCGAGGTCGTCGCGATGGGCGATCCCGTGGATGTTGCCAACGTCGCGATGATGCTCGACCAGCGAGGTGCAGAGGCGCGGTTCTTGCCGGCCGCGCTGTGGGACTTCGTGCAACGCCGCAAGCCCGTGGAGGACTGACCATGCCTCGCGCGAAATATATGCCGACTGCCAACGATGTACTTGCTGCCATGCGCCCACGTGTCGCCTATGCAGCCTACGCGTTGGCAAGCGAGTTTCACCTGAGCGCGGCGCGGATTCGCCCGCTGCTCGAAGCGATGGTCGCGCAGGGCACGCTCTCGATTGCGCATGTTCCGAATTCGCGGGGCTACAACGTCTGCATTGCCGGAGATAAGCGGACCCCGGACTCCCCTGTTGAAGAGTATGTCGGTGTGCCAGCCGCACCGCGCACGCATGTTGTGTTGACCGGCGACTTGACCGTATACGCGGCTGAGATCAAGCGCCGGGCGGACCTTTGCATGATGGTGCGGCGATGACCGAGATCAGCAAGATCGAGTGGTGCGACCGCACGTGGTTGACCCCTCCCCCGCGTCGGCACCCACGTTCGTCGACGGCACCTTTTCCTCAACATGCTCAACGATCCAATGAAACAGGCCAAATTCACTTTCGCTCTTCTGATGACGACGTGCATCGCGTGGGGCTGCACCACCCAAGGTATTTCTGTGGTGCCATCCACGGTTCCGGCGCGTGTCGCCGGGCCGGGCTCTGAAGCCGGTGTTACGGCGTCTGTCGGTCCGGCTGCCACGTCGAAGGTCAACCCGGCCGACCCGAACCTTGATCCCGGCGTAGCTGCGCTCAAGGCGGCGCTCCATGCACGCTACCCGGCAACCCAGTTTCACGAAGTCGCCGCCACGCCGTCGGCCGGCATCTATGAGGTCGTGATGGGCAACAAAGTTGCCTACACCGACGTCACTGGCCGGTACTTCCTGTTTGGCCACCTCTTCGACATGGTGACGCAACAGGATCTGACAGTGCCGCTCGAGCAAGCACTGCAGAAGGTGCGGTTCCCGGCCGATCGGCTTCAGGACGCGTTCGTCGAGGTTCATGGTAGCGGCCGTCGCAAGCTCGCGATCTTCGACGATCCCGATTGTCCATACTGCCTGGCCTTGGAGGATGACCTCTCCAAGCTCAAGGACGTCACGATCTACCGTTTCATGTACCCGCTCGAGTCGATTCATCCGCGGGCCCGCGCGCACTCCATAGCGATCTGGTGCGCCGAGGACAGGCTTGCCACGTGGCACGCGTGGATGCCCCTCGCATTGTCGCGCTGGATGCGCGATCAGGGATCGACTCCGACTGGCGGCGCTGCCAAGACACCTGCACCGACGCGCGTCGAGCCGAAGCTCGTGTCGTGCGCAAACCCCATCGAAGCGAACGAAGCGCTGGCCGCAAGCATGGGCATTTCTGGCACGCCCGCGCTTGTGAGCGAGGACGGGCGGGTGCTTCCGGGCGCCGCCAGCGCCGAAGCGATCGATCAATGGCTTGGAGCGAAGTGACCATGAAAAACAAGATCATGCTGGCCACGCTTTCCGCGCTTCTCACCCTGACCGGCTGCAGCTTCAGCGGCTATGACGCGAGCTCGCAATTCGCCTGCAAGGCGCCTGAAGGGGTGCTCTGCAGCAGCATGTCTGGCATCTATGCCAACGCGATGGCGCATAACCTGCCCGACCAGCGCGTGCATACAGGCGCCGGCGCGACGACGAATATCGCGCTCGGCAGCTATGCCGGAGATTTCAGCCAGGCATCGAGCGCACCGGGTGCTGCGGTCGGCGGCAATGCTCGACCCGTCGTCGGCGCCGCCGGGATTCTTCCCAAAGCGCTCGACAGCGGTGCTCCGGTTCACACGGCGTCGCGCGAGATGCGGATCTGGTTCGCACCGTGGCAGGACGCGGACTCGGACTTGCACGATCAGGAATACGTCTATCTGATCGTCGATCCCGGCCACTGGTCGATCGCGCACAACCAGCAGCGCATCCAGGCCGCGTTCCGGCCGGTGATGCCGCCGACAGCTGCGCCGGATGCTGGCAGTAGCGGTAGCAAGGCATCCGCTGCTAGCTCCAACACCGAGTCGGCGTCGGGGTCGATCTCGAGTGCCGATCGGGTCATGCAGGGAATTCTCACGCCTGCCGGTGCAGTCGACCGTGCAGCGGCTGCGATGCCCGCAGCGACAGACCACTGATCCAGGAGCCATCGATGAGCACCCTGCAGGCCTGGATCGACGACGCGAAATCGCTCGCGCGAACAGCGATCAGCGAAGCAATCCTCGGCACCGAGGACGACCTCGGGCCACCCGCACCCGTTGCTGCCGACCAGCGGCGCGTCGAGACAGTCGGACTTCATAACCTGCTGCCGTATGACCAGTACGACCCCGCCACGGAGCTCTACTACAACACGGATTCCGTTGGCTTCGTGCTTGCAGTTGCACCGCAGACGGGCGCTGACGCGGAGTTGACCCGCAGTCTCCACGGCCTATATGACTCGGTTCCTGCCGGCTATGGGCTTCAATGGATGCTGCTGGGCGACCCCATCATCGAGGAGTCGTTAAACGCCTACGTCGACTTGCGGCGCGAGTACGCCGAGGCGGGCCGTGCACCCTCGTTCTATCTGGAGCAGGCCGAGCGCCGCGCCGCGTTCATCCGCGGCAAACTCGGCCAGCCGCTGTTTCTGGGCCAAAACTACTCGATCACGGACAAGCGGCTGTTGCTGTCGATCGTGCGCAAGGGCTCGCTCGACGATCTGAAGCTGATCGAAGAAATCCAGAATATTCGCGACGTCGTCGGCGCGACGCTGAGTTCCGCAAGCCTGGCAAGCCGTACTGCGGAGCCCAACGATCTGCTGCGCTTCCTCTGGCCGATCCTCAACCCCAGTGCGTTCTTTGGCGATGGGGCTGAGACGATCGATCAGACCTACAGCGACGACAAGCCCATTCGTGACCAACTGACGGCTTTCGGTCACCACATGCGTGTGAAGGCGAAGCATTTGCTCTATGGAGTGCCGCCCGAGGATGCGGACGAGCCCGACGCGCGCATCGCGGTGCGCAGCTTTGGCGTGCACCAGTATCCGAAGAGCAAAGAGCTCTGGGAGATGAACAACATCGTAGGTTCACTCTTCAACGATGTCCATCAATACCCCTGCCCGTACCTGATCACGCTCGGCGTCCTGATTCTCGATCAGACCGCCGTCGAGACACGGGCCGCTCTGCGTGGTGCTCGCGCGACACAGAACGCCGAGTCGAAGATCGCGAAGCTGCAGCCGGAACTCGCCCTGCAGAACCAGGACTGGAAAGCCGTCTCGATGCAGCTCACGCAAGGCGGCTCGATGTGTGAGCTCTATCACACGCTGACGCTCTTCGCTCCGCGCAAAAAGATGGAGCAGTGTGTGGCGGCCGCGAAAGGAATCTGGCGCTCCGAGCGCTTCAAGCTGTTCCCGATGCTGACCCAGCAGCTCACGACGTTCCTGTCGGCCCTGCCCATGATGCTGACAAGCGACATGCGGGACGACCTCAAGAAGTTCCGGTTGATCACTACCAAGACCACCGTGAATGCGACCGACATGGCGCCGGTGTTGGGCGAGTGGTCGGGTACCAGTGGACGAGCCAATCTGCTGTTCTTTGGACGCCGCGGTACGCCCGCGCTCGTAGACATCTACTCGAGCGGAACGAACTACAACGGCTTTGTGGATGGTACTTCCGGCGCTGGTAAATCGGTACTTCTGAACGAAATTATCGGAGCGTTTCGCTCGGTCGGCGGAATCGTCCGGATCTGCGATGTGGGCTACTCGTATGAAAAGCAGATCGACATGGGCGACGGCCAGTACATCGACTTCAAGCCCGGGTCGCGAATCATCATCAATGCGTTTTCGACGGCCGGTATCGATACCGAAAATGGTCTCGACAGCGAGGTGAAATTCATCCGGCCGATTATCGCGCGAATGGTATCGCCGACCGCACCCATCACCCCATTCGAGGGTGCGTTGCTCGATGTCGCAGTGCGCATCGTATGGAAGGACTACGGTCAGGAAGGTAGTCCCACGTTGGTGCGGGACGCCTTGTTGAGCCTAAAGGACCAGAACGGGCAACCCGAACGCATCGCGTATGAACTTGCCGTGCGTCTCGAACCGTTCTGCAAGGGCGGTGTTTACGGCGACTACGTCAACGGGCGCACCAACGTAAGCCTCGACAACGAAGTGGTGGGCCTTGAACTCGAGCACCTCAACAGCGATCCCCAACTGCGCACGGTGATCATGCTCGGCCTGACCAATCAGGTCACCAACGAAATGTACCGCTTTGACCGGTCGCGGCCGAAGCTGTTCCTGCAGGACGAGGGCTGGCAGATCGTCGGTGACGATCAAGAATCGGCCGACTTCATGGAAGAAGGCTATCGGCGTGCGCGCAAATATGAAGGCAGCTTCTTTTTCGCGACGCAGGGGATCACCGATGCAGGGATGAACAAGGCTACGCAGGCCGCCTTTGACAACTCCGCATGGAAGTTCCACCTCAAGCAAAGCGACGACACGCTCAAGAAGATTGAGAAGGGCGATGTAATGGATCTGTCACCGGGGTTGAAGCGCATGTTGAAGTCGCTGCGCCCGGTACCCGGTCGCTATAGCGAGTTCGTCCTTGTCGATCCGAACGGGGGCACTCACCTGCTGCGCCATATCCCCGACGAATTCACTCTGGCCATGGCAACCACCAAGGGGCCGGACTACGAATTCATGGAGCGGTTGCGTACCAGCGGCACGTCGACCGAAGACGCCATCCGCGCCCTGATCCAAGCCAAACGGAAATGAACATGCGACACGACCTCGTACTCACCGGCCTTATCTCGATCGGCGCTTCGTTGTTGTTGGGCTCCCCGCTCGTCTACTTCTGGACGCAACGCGAAAAAGTTGCGCCGGTCGTCGTCGTCGACGTGCAGAAGCTCATCAGCGATGAGCAAGAAACGTTGCTGAAGACCTTCAATAACGGCGATCCCGTCCATATGACGGACGACGCAAAGAACAAGGCGACCCAACACGCCGGCGATTACGCAAAGCGCCTGTCGGCCGCGCTGGACCAGCTCGGCGCGCAGTGTGGCTGCGTGGTGATCAACAAAGCTGCCGTGCTTGCAGGTGACGCGCCCGATCTCACGGACCTGATCGCCAAGAGGATCGCCAAATGACACGCCTCCGGTTGATGGTGCTGCCCCGGCTTTCGGCGCGCACGCGTGGAATAGGAACGGCGGGAGAGCGATTCGCGCCGACCGACGTTGGCGATTATCTGGCCGCCTCGACCAGTACTGGTGCGGCGGTCCTTGCAAACGTAACGACGCATGTCGTCTATTGCCGATCGGCGTGCGCGATGGCTGCAAAGGCCGACCTGCGCGGAGATGAACAGTGATCGCGCTCGTCGCCTACTCCAGCGGCCTGGCTCGTTATCGACGGTTTGTTCGCACCGTCGTCGCCCTGACGATCGTGGCGGCCGTCGCATGGGGCCTCACGCCCTGGTATGGGCTGACGTTCAACATGTCGACCAGTCTGCCGGGGACGCTCTACTTCATCCGCAAGGGCCACTGTCGGCCGCGCCTCGGCGACACCATCGCATTTCGGTGGCACGGTGGGGCGACCTACCCCGCGGGACTGACCTTCATCAAACACGTGGCTGGTTTGCCTGGCGACGTCGTGCACGTCGTTGGTCGCAACGTCTGGGTCAATCAGACCTATATCGGCTACGCCAAGCCGCTCTCGCTTGCAGGGATGGCGCTGTTTCCGACCCAAGACGGCGTGATTCCGCCCGGACACTACTTCGTGGCCACGCCGAACCCGAACAGCCTCGATTCGCGGTACTCGATCGCCGGCACCGTTCCTCAAACCGCAATCGTCGGGGAGGCCTATGAAATTTTTTGACCGCTGCCGTGCCCTCATCACGCCGGCCGACCCTTCGACTGGAGGCTCAGATTCCAATGCTGGAACTTGTCTGCTTGTTGATTTCTCTCGTGTTGATTTGCGTCGGATTCATCACCGGGAATATGCATTTCGTGCTGGCCGTCGTGACCGTAGTCTGACTTGGTGTGATGCTCGTGGGTGCCTGGCATATCTGCACGGCAGTAGCACCCCTCGTTTCTCAGTTCTTCAAGTATTGGAAACGGCGATAACGTCATCCTGCTCCCTCGTTGCTCGGCTCCAATTCCGATGGCTTGAGCGACGCCCGGCCGTCACGTGGATCGCGGCATTGACGCTCGCGGCATCCCCAATCTCCGCGGTCGCGGACGACTTGGGCGTCGTTGGCCCGACGTATCCGATCGCAGAGCATGACGCAATTGCGATGCTGAAGCGTCGCCTGCTCGAACTGCAAGCCAATGGTGGGCTGGCGACCGTCGAGCGCCGCGCACGTCAGCGCGCGCTGCATGACGTAACGTCCCTGCCCCCGGTGCCGGGCATTTCAACGGTCAGCGAGTACTCGAGTCGCCTGATCGATCCGACGGTCACCTACGCAAAACCCGTCACCAATGACGCGGGCGCCGTGATTGTCGCCGCCGGCACGCGGATCAATCCGCTCGACATTGTCACGTTGCACGAGCGCCTGGTGTTCTTCGACGGCCGTGATCCGGCTCAGGCTAAGGCGGTTCAGGCGCTCGCGGCCCGCTCCGGCGATTCCATCAAACCGATCCTGACTGCTGGTTCGTGGTTTGACCTGACGAAGTCGTGGAAACGGCAAGTGTATTTCGATCAGCAGGGTCGACTTAGCCAGCGTTTCGGGATCACCCGCGTGCCGGCCGTCATCAGCCAGCGCGGCAACCAACTGCTTCTTGAGGAAGAACCTGCGGAGCAACTGCGTTGACCCGGCGACCAAACCACCTGTCACCTCCCAATTTATCGGAATCGCGATGAACAACTATGACCGTCTGGGCTTCACTGCCGACCCGGCCGTTATCGACGTCGTCGAGAAGAACTCGCCCCACGACGGCGCTGCTGCTCTTCAGCACTTCAATGCGACAGGCGAGCCGACGCGGTATGTCGTAGACGTCACCAATGATCAGGTCGTCGTTTCAGGAAACGGTGTGCTCGCGACTTACTACTGGCGCGCGAGCCCGTACGACAGCAGGGTCGCTCGTCTATCCGTTCAACCTGACCGCCAGATCGTAGGAGACAGCAGCGGGGAAATCTTTCGCGTTGTGGCGGGTGCTGTAGATGATATCCACCGTCCTGCTGCGGTCCTCGCCGAGCATCTGAGCGAGGTCGAAGCCGTTGAGCTGATCGGTCGTATCGAGAAGGGGGTGAAGGGCGCCCTCGGTATCGGCGTCGAATCGACCCATACGGTCCAGTTGGATGAGCCTCTTCCCGTCTCCGGCGTTGTTGAGTCCGCACGTCGTTCGATTGGAGCGAAGCTGCTCGGCATCCTGGCCACGGTAACGTCACGTGTGGTCTGGGTCGCCGCTTGGGGCGTTGCCGGTGCGGCGACCGGCGGTGTTGCAGTGATCCTCCTGCCGATCGTCTATCGCCTTGGCCATCACGTCGGCGCAAACCTGATCGACTTCGTCTTCCACGTGTATCCGGCGATGCGGGAGCTGCTTTCATGAGCATGCGCCCTCTCCTTCGCCGCTGGATTCTCGCGATCGCGCTGGTTGCCAGCTGCTTCTCGTTCTCGGCGCCGGCCGATGCGGGTCAGTGTGTCGGCCGATTCGCCAATCCGATCACGGATATCTGCTGGGAATGCGCTTTCCCGATGGCCATCGGTAGCGTCACGTTCCTCAATATGGGCCAGGACGACACCCCGAACCCGGGAGGATTCCTCTGCTTCTGTAACGGCACGTTCGGCGTCAAGTTCAGCTTCTGGGAGCCGATCCGGCGCGTCGACGTCACGCGCTCGCCCTACTGCTTCGTTTCGCTCGGCGGGATCTCGCTGAACCCGGGCATCCACGCCCCGGAGGGGGAGGTGCGCGAGCAGAAGGACGACACCAAGCAGAGCTTCTATCAGGTGCACTGGTACACCGATCCGGTCATGTACTACACCGAGATCCTGCTAGACGACCCCTGTATGGAGACGGGCAGCTTCGATGTCGCGTACATGACCGAAGTCGATCCGACGTGGAGCGACGACGATCTCACCTTGCTCCTCGAGCCCGAGACCTACCTGTTCGGCAGTCCGATCGCCCAGGCCGCGTGCGCAGGTGACTGCGTACTCTCGAGCCTAGGTTTCGGCAGCAACCTGCTCTTCTGGTGCGCAGGCTGCAACGGCTCGATTTATCCATTCAACGGCCACGTTCAGGCCCATGTGTCCGCGATCCAGGCGTCGTCACTGCTGGTCGAGCGCATGACCGCAAAGCTGCATCGCGAGGGTTTGATGTGGGGCACGACAGGTGACGGGGCCATGTGCGGCTACTACCTGCAGCCGGTGATGGACAAGACCCAATACAAGTACACGATGCTCTACCCCGTTGCGCAAACCGACCAGATCAACGGTCAGTGCTGTCAGCCGTATGGCCGCACGTCGGCGCTCTGGGGCGCCGGAAAAATGATCCCGTACACGGGGGAGGACTTCGCGTACGAGATTTTCCGCAAGCGCAACTGCTGCATGGGTGCGAACCTCGGAGACCTGCCCCAATGAGTCGGCTCACTTTCTCCATCGTAGCCGCCGGCACGATCGCCCTCGCGGCCGTTCACGTGTCGGCACAAACCGTGTCGAATCATGCGCTCGCGCGTGAGCAGCAACAGATCAATACCACGCGCCGAGCGACCTTCGATGAGGCAGCCAGCGGCACCGCGCGTTACCGCGGCGTGATGCCATCGTCGGATGCGATTGATGCCGAGATGAGCCGTATCCAGGGCAGTCGCGATCGGCAGATGGCCCAGGCGGCAGCAAAGGCATCTCACGATGGCAACGCGTTCCCGAACCTGCCGACGCCGGCGCCAGCCGCCGCCGGTGCCGACCCGTTCGCCGTCGCCAAACGGTACGAAAGCCGTACGCAGCGTCGTGTGACCGATTCCTTCGTCGCGTTCGCGAGCTTCTCGATGCCCGCTGCCTCGCTGGTACGCCTGGTGAAGACCATGAATCAGGCCGGCGGAACTGTGGTGTTCCGGGGCTTCAAGAACGACTCACTGAAGGCGACGGCCGCGGAAATGCAGAGGCTGGGGATTGCGTCCGGCGGCATCGTCGTCAACCCGAAGGCGTTCACGCAGTATCGCATCGCCCGTGTGCCCGCCTATGTCGTCACACGCGGTGGAGACGCCAACAATCAGGTTGACAGCAGCGGATGTGCGCTGCCGGCGTCGTACGTCTCCTTGTCGGGAGACGTGACGCCCGCGTATGCCCTGCGCCAGATCGTCGATCACAGCCCTACCTACGGGGGGATCGCCGAGCGATATCTCCGTGCACTGGGGGATGTCGAATGAACGGAATGCGGGCAACCCTGCGCCGAAGCGCACCACTGGCCATCGCGACCGCTCTGGCTGCGGTCGCCGTGTGCGCTGCTGCGGACGCCCCATCTACCGGGACTGCGTTTACTGAAGGCCAGTCGTTCGGTAAGTCAGGAATGAACGCGGCTCACGGAAGCATCAGTGGCGGTAGCTCGAACGTGCCGAACTACACGAACCAGGACGGCGAGCTGACGCCGCTGTATGGCGGTGGGCAGGGCAGTCTCGGGCCGGCCGGGTCAGGGAAGGAAGCGGATTGCTCGACGCAGCCAGCGAACCCGAGTGCCTACTGGCGTCAAGAATGCGATGCCGTGAATTACCTCGCGAAGAAGCCGCCCAATCGCATGCCGATCACCGCGAGCGATCCGATCGTGACCGGGAGCAAGGGCACGATCAATAACCCCGGGTCTACGACGAGTTCGCAGGACTGCCACAACGTGACGTCGACGGTGCCGGCGACCTACCGGAAGGAAACCTGCGAGCAGGCCGTGGGTACGCAAACCTATACCTGCAACCGCATCAATGACCCCGTCTGCACCGAACCCTATCAAGGCTGCGCCGCTGGCGGGGTCGTCGAGGGAAGCTTCACCGGCGGGTTTGCCGCGCGGCTGGCATCGAACTCTGCGCTCTGGAACTTCGGCGCTGACACGGGCTATCACGACAACTCAGGCTACAACGGACTGACCGTGTCCGGCTCGATGAGTTTCAGCGTCCAGAACCTTGGTCAGATCGGTACCGCAGTCATCAGCCAGATCACGGCAAACAATACGCTGCGCAGCGTCGACATTAACGGCGTCACGGTCTACACCGATGCGCCGGACGGCGGGCGCATTCTCCAATGCGGAGTGGCGACGCTGCCGGCGTCGTCCGGCGGTATTGATGGACGGCAGACCACCGGCTATCTTGCCGCGTCCTCGCCTGGTGTGACCTTCACACACAATTTGATTTACAACGGCATTCGGAGCGTGTGTTCGGATAAAACTGCCTTTACGGCAGATGGCGGTCTCACGGAGTATCGACCGTTCTTCACCTTCGGTAGCGAGTACGAGGGGAACCCGTCGACCATTGCGCCCAACACCGACATCCGCTCGTATTTGCACGAGGGCGTCAATACCGTCGAGATTCAAGCGGCGATAGGCGGGTACGGTTTCCAGGGCGGCGGGCAGGCCCGAGTTGAGCTCACGCTGAACCAGATCTGCACCGCGACTTGCACGCCGAACTGGATCGACCAGTGCAGCTCGTTCGAACAGCGGGCCGCACAATGAATATCCGCGCTCTCATGTTCGCCGCGCGTGCGTTCACCCTCGTCGGCAGTGTAATGACGGTCACCCTGCTCGCCGCGCCGGTAGCGTATGCCGCGCCCACCTGCCAACGCACTGGTTCAGCCTGCATCGAGCCGGCCGGCACACGTGTCATCAACGGGATTCCGCTCTACCAGGATTGCTGGAACTACCAGGATACCTACGAATGCCAAGCCGCTTCCACCGTTAACGACTGCGCGCCATTGCAGCAGCAAGGCTGCGGCCTTGTGAACCAGCAGTGTGTGTCATACAACGACGCGGTGCAGGGAAGCTGCGACACGATGCAGTACACGTACCAGTGTCTCGATACTCCGGCGCACACGACGACCGTCACCCAATGCACGAACACGATGTGCGCACCCGGTGCCGGATGCTTCTCGTCAAGTAGTGGTGCGGACGGCGCGCTCGGCAAGGTCGTAGCAGGGCTGGAAACCGGGCGCGAAGCCGGCGCCTACGGTGTCGGTGGCGGTAACGTGAACATTTTCAAAGGCTACGACAGCAGCTGCTCGATCAAGGTGCTGGGCGGCCTCGAGATCAAGAGCTGCTGCACCAGCAACGGCGGCGGTGCCGCTTACTCGAACAACGCGATCGGAAGCGCCGCGGTCAGCGCTGGACTGTCGGTTGGCGGAACGGCGGCGAAGCAGGGCATCGCGTTAGGGTCGAGGTATGTCTTTGACCAGCTGTACGAAACGGTCGATAGCTCGATCGTGAACTCTGGTCTCTTGCAGATGGGCGCATGGGCGGACAGGGCGTTGTCTACCTCCGGAACCTTTGGTGCCTACGGCTTTAGTTTTTCGTTCTCCCTCACCAATGGTGTTCAGCTTGCAGATTTCAATCCGTACGTATTCGCGGCCGAGATCGCTGCGCAGCTGATCCAGATGTGGCTCGCATGTTCCCCTGACGAGCAGGTGCTCAGTCTGAAGCGTGGCCAGAACCTCTGTGTCCAGTACAACCAGGGCTGCTCCAAGCGCGTGCTCGGCGTGTGCGTCGAGGAAAAGAAGAGCTACTGCTGTTTCAACTCGTTGATCGCGAAGCTTGTCAACCAGCAAGGCAAGGCGCAACTCGGCATCCCCTTCGCCGGCTGCGGTGGCTTCACGGCCGACCAACTCCAGCGTATTGATTTTTCGAATATCGACTTTACCGAGTTCGTCAATTCGATCCAGTCCAAGGCCGTCGACGAGGACGCGATTCTGCAGCGCGTGCGGCAATCGATCGGAAGCGAAAAAGGGGTATCCCAATGATGCGCCTTGTCTCCGCTGCGTTTGCTACTGCGATTTTTGCGCTGCCGGCCGCGGCTTTCGGCGGTAGCTACGACGAATTCAGTGCAGTTCTCATCGACGCGATTGATCACGGGTCAGCGTCTGGCGCGCTGCGTGGACCCGTTGCGGGTTCACTTATCACCAAGCTGCACGCCAACGGCCCGGTCTACGTCACGGCTCGCTCGATCGGCGACTTGCCGCGGCCGGGCTGCAAGCGTCTGGACGTGCTGTTCGACGTCCGCGGCGTCCAGACCGAGGCGGGCGAAGCCAGCGGCCGCCTGGACGTGAAGATGAACTATTGCCGCGATCAGGTCCCGCCGATTGGCCTGACGCCGGCGGCGCCGTCGCAACCCGCGGGAGATACACCGTGACGCAGCACCGGCCACTGGTTGCAGATTTCAAAACCCTCACGACGCAGGAGCGTTGAAATGTCCATCGAAAGCATGTTTCCCCCTTCGCGTTCCCGCTCCGACTGGGCCCAGGCGCTGCGGGCCAGCCTTCCCTGCTACGTGCGGCGCCTCTTCGTGGCTTTCGTCGTTGTGCCGGCGGCCGTCCCAGTCGCCGGGCTCGCAGTTCTCAACCTCGGGTCGTTCACGGGTATGGCAACGACCGTGCTCGAACAGGCTGCTGGAAGCGGCACGAATCCGGACACGATCCGACTGCGGACATGTGCCGATACCGCGGCTCAGTATTCGCCGTCGGCCATTTGTATGCACTGGCGGACTGATGACGTTCCCGTCGCTACGCTCGCTCGTCGGGTTGGTCACGGCTTGTTCGTCGCGTGGCTCGTTGCTGCCGCCATTACGCTTGCTGCGGACCTCGTCTGGTCTCCGCCCTCGCCTCTCGCGTTGCGCACACACCTCGATTCGATCGGACGGCAGCGTGCCGAGCGTAGTCGCGCAAGCCGCGAAGGAGAGGTGAAGTGAGACTGCAGATTACGATCACCAGCATGCGCGCCGCGCCGGCGCCCGACTTGCCGAGCCATCTTTTTGCTGGCGCCGGCAGTGACCGCGCGACCTTCCGGGTAACGCGCGGCGCCGCGCCGTCGCGCGAAGCCATTTCCGTATTGCTCGAGGACGCGATCGCAGATGTTTGCGTGACGAACTACGATCAGGTCACGGGGCAAGGCAGCTTCGTTGTTGTCGACGGATCGGCGCCGGCGCCCGGTACGACGATCGAGCTCGATGACGACGCGGTCGCGGATCCGGTCGACTTGTCTGACGGGACGCCGCTGAGCTCGGCGGGGCCGATCCACCGTCCCGCGATCGAACAGTTTTACGACATGCTCGATCGGCACGACTGGTTTTTCGGTTACTCAGACGATTCCCGGGTATATCGGAATGGAAGCGACAACCTCGACTGTCTGAGGGAGATCGCAGGTTCCCTGGGCGGCGACCATGCCGCGCTCCTCGCAGCCTTCCAAAAGCATCATTTCTCCGGTGCGCCATGGTCGACCCCAAAGTGGGACAAACCGGCTCGGCCAGTGAGCGGTGTCGTCAGTATCCCGGCGGCACCTTCGTCGGCGTCGACAGAGGCCGGCTGGCAGCACGACAGCCAGCCTCCTGCCGAACCGCCTCACGCGCAGCGCGATGACGAGTTGATCGAGCTTGCTGCATATCAGCGACATTGCATTTCGAACGTAGTTGGCGCGGCTTTCGCCTGGCGGAACGCACGTCGGGCGTTTATGGGCGCGGCGGCGGTGTTGCACAAGCCCAAGGCCCGAAGCCAATTCTTTTGGATTCTCGGAGGGCCGCGGCATCAAGCCGATGCGGCAGAACAGGTCAAGGCGGCGCAGTCTCTTGGTTTCGCGGAAGTGCAACTCGAGCAGGCACTCGGCCAATTGATGGACGCCGGCTATGACGTCGACGCGCAGCGGAGCCGGCCATGAGCGCAATCCGTGGATTCGGGCTCGCGGTAGCGGTCGTGCTTCCTGCAGCGCTACTGGTGTCGCCGATCGCGCACGCCGATGGGTTGGACTACAAGTCCGCCTGGAGCTGCGACGGGCAGGAGAAATTCAATTGGTACTGCGACGACGACAAGCCTGCGGCGCCGGCAGGTGCGAGCGCGGCCAAGCCAACCGATTCCGACGACTTCGACCAGATCAAGTCGGCCGATGAGATGCGCGAGGCGCTGAAGCACCGACTCGACGTCGCGAACATGGACCCGACGCCCGAGCACATCAAGGAGTACATCAAGCTCTGGGAGTACGTCCAGCAAAAGAGCGCTGTCTTCGCCGATCAATGGCGCCGCGTCGTATGGCAGAACCCGAGCCTCGATTACTCGCTCAAGCGTCCGACCAACAACGTCGCTGTCCATACCTACGACCGGACCCGGGATTCCGACCAGGACGGGCAGCTGCGTGCGCTCGCGCAGAAGCACGGCCTGATTTTCTTCTTCCGCTCGGACTGCCCGTACTGCCATGCGATGGCCCCGACGATTGTGCTGCTCGCGCAGCGCTATGGCATTGACGTGCTGCCGGTCTCTCTGGACGGGCGAGGCATTGGCGAGTTTCCGAACCCGACGCCTGACCACGGGCAGGCGTCGGTCTGGGGCGTCCAACAGGTGCCCGCCCTCTTCATCGCGTCGAAAGAGACCGGCGACCACGCGATGATCGGCTCGGGAACGATGTCCCTCCAGGACATCATCGACCGAATCTTCGTTCTCACTGCCTCGCAGCCTGGAGAGCTTTTCTGATGAAACCGACACGCTGGATTGCCGCAATGACGGCTGCAGTGTTTGCCATCGCCCCGGCCTATGCGCAGGCGATGTCGATGCAGCAGGTCTTCGACTCTATCAACGCCATGGGCAACGTATCGAGCCCACGCGCGTTGCAGGGCGAAACGATGGATATGTACAGCGGCGGAAGCGTGTTCATGCGCACGCCACACAAGACTTACCAGCTCGCGAGTGTCACGGCCCCGGAATGGGGCGCGGGTTGCGGCGGGATCGACCTGTTTGCCGGCGGGTTCAGCTTCATCAACAAAGAGCAGTTTGTTGCGCTGCTGCGCAACATCGGCTCGAACGCCTTGGGCTACGCATTCAAGCTTGCCCTGCAGAACCTCTGCCCGACCTGCGACAACGTCATGCAATCGCTGCAGACCATCGCCCGCGACGTCAACCGGATGAACATCGACTCGTGCCAGGCCGCCGAGGGCATCGTCAACGCCGTGACGCCCGTTGCATGGAAAAAGGAGCAGGCGAACCTGGCCGACACGCTCGGGCCATTCACGAACCTGTATTCGGATATGACCGATGCCTGGACAAATACCGGAAACAACTCGGCACAAGCGGCGCAGACGATCAACACGGCCACTGCGTCGGATTCCAATCTAGCGGCCAAGCAGCCGTACGGCAATGTGACGTGGCAGGCGCTGCAGCAGCTGCCGGACCTGAGCACGTCGGATCGCGAATTCCTGATGTCGCTGGTGGGGACGGTCATCTTCCCCGACCCGTCGGATTCGGGCGGCACGGAGGTGAACCCTGTATTTCTCCCGCGAATCGGCAGCCTCACGGTGCAGGAGCTGGTCGGTAACGATCCCGCTGCGAACAGCGGCACGACGATCCAGGTGTACGTGTGCGACGAGACGTCGAAATGCCTGAATCCGTCAGTGCAGGAAATTGGGTACACCCCCTTCCGTACGCTCGTACAGCAAAAGCTGCAGGTGATCACGGATGCGATCGCATCGCGCTCCGCGATCCCGAACCCGGCAGACACGTTTCGGTTCCTGAGCATGACCGACCTGCCGGTCTACAAAATGATCGCGGTCGGCACGCGCCTGAACAATTCGTCTCTGGCCGACCAACTGTTGAGCACCTACCAGTCGCTGATCGCGGCCAAGTACGCCGAGGCCTACATCCACGGATCTGCTGAAGACCTCCGCCGGGCAATCGCGCGTTACGGCACCGTTAAATCCAGCACGTCGCTGCTCGACGAGGCCACGAAGCTCAATACCAACATCGACACGGTCGAATCGGAAGCACGCAGCGTCGTGATGCAAGCCTTCAGCCAGACGTCGAACGCGTGGCAGCTGGTCGAGCAACTCCAGTCGATCGAGCGTGCCGTGCACGCGAATGTGTCGTCTTCGCTTCGGAACTCGTTGGCGTTCGGCCAGACGTTGAACGGCGGGAGCACGCAATGAACATGGAAATCGACACCTATGGGAACGTCGATACCTTGTACTACGTCATGCAGGGTATCGCGTCTTTCATGGGTAGCGGCACCTGGACAGGTCTCATCCGCTACACGCTGTTGTGCGGGGTGGTGATCTGGACGATTGTCGCGATCGGTCGGAAAGGCTACGAGATCTTCCGCTGGTTCGCCGCCGCGATGCTGATGACGCAGCTGCTGTTGCTGCCTATTGAGAACGTGTTCATCACCGACGTCAACAACGTGCAGCCGACTCGAGAGGTGGATCACGTCCCCGCGTATCTCGCCGCCGTTGCCCAGAGCTTCACGCTCATCTCTCGCGTGCTGACGCAGTCGTACGAAACGATCTTTTCGGTGCCGGATACGCTGACCCTGAAAAAGGGCGATGTGGGTTTCGGCATCTCCGTGCTGCAGAAGGTGAACAAGGCTGAAATCACTGATCCGGGGCTGCACGCCGACCTTATCCAGTTCTTCAAGGAGTGCACGGTCTACGACATCCAGGACGGCGCAATTGATCCGAAGACGATCATGAACGGCACGGACCCCTTCAATACCGTGTTCACGTCGACGAGCCCTGCACGATACGTGACGACGAACACCCTTACCGCGAACCCTACGACGGACACGTGTTCGGCGACCGGCACTTTGTTGCTGCTGCGCGTACAGGACGCTGAGCAAGCGGCCGAGCAGATGTATGGCAGCGAGATGTATCCGGAGATCGCCGACGCCTCCATGGCGAAGGCGGAATTCGTCAACGCGATCGGAGATTCGTACGGCTTCATCCTCCAGTCGTCGCAGAACGCGTCGTCGGCGCTACGACAGGCAATGTTCAACAACGTATGGCGTCAGGCGGGCGCGGAGCTGCCCGCGATGCTGAACGATCCGGCGCGCGTGGCCGAGGTCAATGCGTTGATGAGTTCGGCCCAGGCTGCGGTGGCGACGAACGGTTCGCTTGCCTCCATGGCGATTCTGGCCAAGAACACGCTGCCGACTGTTCGCAACTATGCCGAAGCGATTATCTATGCGGTTTTCCCGCTCATTCTGGTGCTCTGCTTGATCAGCGGCGCGGATGGGGCCAAGCGAATCCTCGCGATGTATGCGAAGACGGTGGCGTGGGTATCTATCTGGCCGATGCTCTTCGCGGTCATCAACGGGCTGTCGCTGATTCACCTGAGCCATGAGATGCGCTCGATGTTGTTGCAGGCCGGGGTGCCGTTCGGGATGGCGGCGAAGTTCGGGCAGACGTTGCTCGACGAGCAGGCGCTGCTTGGATACATGGTGATTATTACGCCACCCCTTGCCTGGATGTTGCTGAACTTCGCGTCGGCCGGCGTTGTCGGCGCGTTCTCTCAATTGAGCGGCGCGCTTACAGGGTCCGCTCAACAGATCGGTGGCCAGCAGGCGCAGGGCGACGAAAACATCGGCAACGTGCACATGGATTCGTCGTCGATCGATAACGCGTCGCGCAACGTGACCTCGGCGAACAAGTACGACAACACCGTGCAATCGCGCACTGGCTCGATGAACGTCGATACCGGGACCGGCTCGGCCTTTACGAATTTTGCCAATGGCCTGATCGCTCGAACCGAGTTTCAAAACAACCTTGGTGTTTCGGCAACCTCCCAGGACGCATTCGAGCGGTCGCTCGGCACCGACACCTCGACGGGTGTCGCGGCAAACCAAACGAATTCGACCTTCGCTGGGCGCGAGCAGCTTGCGTCCAGCACGAATAGCGTCTCGAGCAGCCAGGAACGGGGAAGCTCGCAACGGCTTGCCGATGAGGCCAGTTCTGGTACGCGGGCCTCTTCGACGCAGTCCGGCGAGCGCCGGACGTCGAACGACCAGCAGTACGCAGTCGATCAAGCACATTCCGTTGAAGGGCAGACGTCGCTTGGCGGAAGAGGATCCATCATGCTCGGTGGTGGCTTCGATAAGTCGTTTGGTGATGATGCGCAACCTGCTGGCAATGTCGGAGGTGGCGGTGGTGGATCGTCAGGTGGCAATGGTCGGGGCCCGAGCGGCAATGGGTCCCACGGAACCGCCAATTCCTCGGCGAACTCACCACTATTCAATCAAGCCGAGGAAGACCGGCTTGCGCGCAAGGCGGAGTCGCTCGGAAAAACGCCACAAGAGGTGCAGGCGGTGCGCGACGCGTATCGGTCGAAGGTGCGCGCGGCAGATTTTGTCAACGGCGGCGGCACTGGAAAGGGGCGGTCCAGTCTGAAATTTGGGCTCGACGTTTCGGGTGAGGGTGGCTACACGCGATTCTGGCGAAATTCCGATGCACAGAAGTTCGTCGATCAGTACGGAAGTTTGGGCGCCTATACCGAAAGCGATCAAGTTAGCCGGGAAGGCTCACAGATCCATTCGGACTCGACGGGGATGGAGTCCGGGCAACACGTTCGCAGCGACCGTTCCGCGTCTCTGACGGACCAGGTTTCGTCCGGCTCTCGCGTTTCAGCGGATCTCACTCGCAGCGCAGACGTGCGCCAGCGCGGATCGACGCAAGTGGTTTCGCGCGTAGATACCTCGACCAACCTGATGACGCCTGAGAACCTGCAGGCGGTCGCTGCGCGCAACGGTATGCGATACAGCCAGCTGATGACGCTGCCGTCTCCGCAGATCGCTCAGCTGGTCGCCCAAGATGCAGCGATGCGCGACATCGTTTCGCGCAACTCGACGTTGCCGACCACGGCTCGTGATGGGTCTGCTCTCCCTGCGAGCGGGATCGACGTCGCTCGCCAGGACCAACGCAACCAGTCCGGTGTTGGCGCAAGTGCCCCCGCGTCGTTCCAGCGATTTGCAGGTGCGGTTGGACCAGTGGATACGACACCCCTGGATGTTGCGACTCCGATGCCCCAAATCGTGACCGACGCTCAGCAGCGTGTGGATGCTATGCAGCAACGGGTCGCAAGCGAGTCCGCCGCGCCGATCAAGCAGGTGCGTGACCACGTCGATCCGTCGGCTGACAACAAGCCGCTCATGATGCCCGAGCGGGCACCGGGCCGCTCGCTTTCCTCTCCGCCGGCGGCGACCTCAGCTTCTGATAGCAAGGGGCCTCTGTCGGCATGGGTGAACTCGATTCAGCCGACCGGGCCGGTTGGAACAACGTCCACCTCGGCACCTATTGAAAGCTTCCTGCATCCGCGAACGACGGGAAATGGCCCGACTCTTGAAGCCGCTCGAGCGGCGGGACCCGCGCCCGCAACTCAACCGCGCCTGTCTGAATCTGACTTCAGGATCGTGACTCTGCCGGCCCGCAACGACCACATGTCACATCTGCAGAGTGATCGTCGAGCGCCCGATCCTCTTGACGGGACATACAGCCGGCCGTCTCCGGAGGTATCCAGTCTTGATCAAGAAGCTGTAGCGCGACGCGTCGACCCGACACCGGGTCACCGAGTGGTTGACGATGGAAGTCAGGGACGTGGCGTGCCGACCGCTTCAATGAAGCGCAGCGGCGGGGTCTCAGTCGTGGCTCCGCGAACGACGGCCGTTAGCTCCGGCTCGCGAATTGACAACGTCAAACCTACTAACGCTGGTCCAGTGGGGGCTACGCCGGCGCCTACTGCGCCTGGAACAGCTGCCCGGAGCAGTTCGACGTCTGGTGGCGTCGGCCTCCCAACCGTCGAGTCACAAGTCGGCGGTGTTGAAAGAAAGATGGAGATCGATCGCGCGCCAGCCGGACCATCTGCTGCTGGGGCTGTCTTGCCTACGACACCTTCGCCGTACCCCGATCCCGCAACCGCCGAAGGCGCCCCATCGGTTTCGCGCGACGAGTCGGCGGCCAGCGGCGCCGCCACTTCCCCGAGCGCTCTGGTGTCGCCGAGTCGACTAGGGCGCGGTTCGGCCGATGACGAACGTGGAGTCAAGTCGATCCCGCGGGCGGACGTTGCAAACGATGACCCCAAGAACCAATGAAAAAGGGGCCTTGCGGCCCACTCAGAATATGAAGAACTCACTGTCACCAATTTCGAAGAGAATCATTCGGCCCGTGGTAGGGCTGCTTCCAGCTATTGGTGTACTCGTCGACAAAGCTACGCGACCTAGCGAGATTATCGTCATATCCACCGCCCGACCTGTCGGTGATGGCGAGGTGGCCGACTTTCGCAGCGATGCCGATTTCTGCGAACACGCCGAATATGCAGGAAGAGAGAGCGCCAAACGCCAAAATGGTAAAGGGCAGCTGCATTACCGTAATCACGATGGCCGCAACCAGGAGCGTGGTCAGGTAGCACCACATGATTTTCCGGTAAATCAATCGGCCACTGCGCGATGCAATAAACGACGTGAAAACCGAGAAAATCACTGCTGCCATTATCGCCATGAAATTCGCAAGCACATAGTCCATGATGAGCGTCCCCGTACGCAATTAGTGTTGACGTTACGCCTGATTTTGCGTACTGGCAAGTTAATCCTTGATGAATTAATTCGTCGTGGTGTCAATTCATTTGCGTCTTTAAATAGCGCGATCTCGACGGTGAGTCGAGTGCGTCTGGCCGCGCTCACGTTTCCTGCCCTGCTTCTTGCTGCTTGCGCCTCGGTGCACGGCGACAACGCCTGCGCCCGCTCCTATTCAGCGGATGGCCACGCCTCTCACGTCGGGAGGTCGGCATGAAGTTTCTCCTCTTCCTCGCGCTCGCGGCCGGTGTCGGCTACTACGTGCTGCATGACGGCCCAACGCCGGATTTCGGCAATTTGTCGTCGTCCGTTGGGCATTATGCGAGCGCTCTGAAACACCCGGCCGAAAACGCCTCACATTCGGAAAGCACCGGCTCTGGCGATCGCGCCTCCGTGCAATTCGCCACTTCGCCAGACGGCCAGGCCGAGGCCCTCGTGCTGAGCGTGATCGATACCGCGCAGTCGGAGCTCGACGTCGCCGCTTACGAGCTCACCAATCGTCGCATCGTTACCCACCTGATCGAGCGCGCCCACGCTGGTGTGCAGGTTCGTGTTGTCCTCGACCGCTCGCAGCTTGACGGCCGCGGCTCGAAGCTCGCGGATCTCGTCGCGGCCGGAATACCGGTTCGTATCGACATGGCCGTACCGCTCATGCACGACAAGTTCATCGTCGCTGATAGCGATACGACCCAGACAGGCTCGATGAACTACACGCAGGCCGGCGCCAACCACAACGCAGAAAACGTCCTCGTCATCTGGCATCACGCCACGGTCGCCGCAGCCGTGCGCAGCGCGTGGACGCGGCTATGGAATGAATCGAAGCCTTACCCAGGGGTTTGACCCAGGAAGCACGCGCGCAAGCTTAATTTTTTCAGGAGAACACGATGCCTCATGTCGATTACGAAGTCGCCTGCCAAACGATCGGGCAGCTGATCGCCCACTATGTCGCCGTCATCGCTGAAGAGGAGTCGCGGTCGGAGCCGGATGCGGAGTGCGTCGCGATCGCGGACGCAGAACGCAAGACTCTGGTTGCCGCTCGCGATGCGCTGCATCCGGATGATACGGTCGCGATCACTCGTGCGCTGGACGTCTACGGCCTGCGTGTTCGTCGATTGAACCTCGGTCGCGCCTGACTCCGGAGCCCATCATGGACAATTTTCCGGATGTGGTGATGCAGCGCGCGTATGCGCGCGTGGAGCGCGAGGCGATTGACGGCAGTCGCGAGCAGGCTGAACCGAAGGCGATCCTCATCGGCGGCCAGCCCGGTGCCGGCAAGACGGCCCTCGCGCGTCAGGCGATGGGGGAACTCAACGAACGCGGTGGTGCCGTTTTGATCGACGCGGATCGCATGAGGGAGAACTTGCCGCAGTACAGCCGGCTTCTTCGCGAAGATCCGCGACACGCGGCTGACTTGACGCATGCCGACGCCGGTCGATGGGCCGGCCGGCTAACCACGGCCGCATCCGACGCGCGGCGTGATCTTGTGGTCGACGGGACGATGCGCAACCCCGATAGCCTGCGCAATCTGGCACGGCGGCTCAAGGAGCGCGGCTACACGCTGGAGGTTCGGGGCGTCGCTATGCCAGCCGAGGTGTCGCTCACACGTGCGCAGATGCGTACCGAGCGAGAAATCGCGACGACGGGCGTGGGGCGGGTTGTCAATCCCGAGCAGCACGACCAGGCGTATGCCGGCATGGTCGAGACGGTCGCGTTGCTCGAGCGAGAGAAGGCAGTGGATCGAATCTTGATCCTCGATCGGCATCACCGCGAGGTCTACCGCAACGAACTGCATCAGGGTGAATGGCGCGAGCCGCAAGCGGCCGCCGCGTCGATCGTGCATGAGCGCGAGCGTCCGATGACGCGCGACGAGATAGCCCATCACGTTCAAATGCTCGATGACATTCGTGACGCTCGTACCGGGCGAGGTGCGCCGGCACCGGAGATTGCCGACATCTCGCTGCGTCGTGAACAGGCGCTACGCGTCCGGGAGAGGGATGCGCAAGCACTGGCCAACGGGGCGTCTGCGGATGCGCGGCCGGCGCCGGAGCGTGGCTTGCGCGACGTCCTCCGGTCAATGACCCGTGACGTGCCGAACCTCGGTGGCCGCTTCCCCGATCCGGTCGCCGAGGAAATCGCCGCGTCGCGTCATCTGCCCGCGCTCGAGGCCAGGCTTCGCTCGCACGGGATGACTCACCTGACACCGCTGGACGCCGGCGCGTCGTCGGTCGTGCTGGCGGCCGACGACAAGCATGTGGTGCGGCTCGGTACTGGCGATCTTGCCGTTCGGCCAAAAATTCCAGAGGTCTTGCAGCCGGTGGCGAGCGGCACCGAAGGCAATCTGCGATACGAAATCATGCCCCGCGCCGAAATGCGAGGCGTGACATCGGCCGACGTCGCGCGCACCGCCGATGCGCTTCGTCAGCGCGGTTACCACTGGGGCGATCAGGGCGTCGACAATCTGGGCATCGTGGACGGTCGTGTGGTAGTCGTCGATCCGGGGGGCATAGAGCCGGTACGCGAACGGGCCATTCTGCCGCCCGCACACCAACCGGATCAGGCAAAGACGGAGGTCGAAGTCGATACGGCGCGCGCGCCGCGCCGGCGTACCGTTGACCACGCACGCGACGCGGAGCGCGGCCGTGCGTTCGACACGCTGGGCCGTGACCAGGCGCTCGCCCTCTTCCCCGAGCTCGACGCGGCCTACCACCACCTCGAAACGCGGACCTCGATCAGCACGGTTCCCCACAGCGAACTCGAACGCGCCAACCTGTCCGAGCTGATCCATCGCGGCCAGCTACCCGAGGGTGACGTGCCGGACGATGTTTCGCGCCGGGCGATCGGCCTGGCCGGCGATCACCACAACCTGATTTTGCGCGATGCGCAGAAGCTGGAGCGCCACTACCGCGGCGAGGTGCTCGCCAACTCGACGCACCACTCGCTGGTCAAGATCGGTCAGACCGTCGGCATCGTCTATCCGCGCGATCGATTGTCCCGCGACGTGGAGGTCGGCGAGCAGGTCGCGATTCAGTATTCGCCAGATAGCGCGCTGCACCAGGTCAAGGAGCGCGATCACGAAGCAGAACGCGCAGACCGATCACACGACCACCAGCTTTCTATCGAGCGATAGGCGCCGCCATGTCTATTTTCAATCGCCCCCGCCGTGCGCGTCCCGTTCCACATTTTACGCGGCTCTATCTGGCCGAACGTCGACACATTCGCCGTCGGCTGTGGACCAGTCCGAGACTGCTGCGTACCGAAGCCGATTGGGCGACACGTTACGTCGTGCAGTGGCTCGCGCTGTGCTGGTTGGCATGGGCTCCGGCGTTGTTGCTCTGGGGGCGACTGATCTCCAACGGGTTCCACCTGGACTACCCGATCGTCGTCGAGCCGCGCGCGTCGCTGCCGATGTACGCGTTCGCCGGCCTCGTTGCTTCGCTGTTCTACGCGTGGTGGCGACCGTACATCAGCTACGTCGAGCTGCAGGTCAGGCGCCACATGGACGACTGGTACCGCGCTGTATGTGAAGCAGAGCGAACCGGCCGCCTGTATTAGTCCAGCAACGAATCACCGCCATTTTTTGACTGTTGACCACACCAAGAGGAAGACCATGAAATTCACGAAGAACACGCTCCTGATCGTCGCCTTGTCGGGCACGGCGTTACTTGTCGGTTGCGCGACCACCGGCAACGAGCACCTCGAATCCGCGACGCAATCAAGCGTTCAGGCCCAAATCCAGCAGGGCAAGAGCACGAAGCAGGACGTTCAGGATGCTTTCGGTTCACCGAACAAGACCACGTTCACCGATTCGGGTCTCGAGATCTGGACATACGAGCTGGCTCACGCCACGCCGCACGCTATCAACTTCGTGCCGATCGTCGGTGCGTTTGCACATGGCGCTGACGTGCGGAAGAAGACGCTGACCGTGCTGTTCGACGACAGCGGCGTCGTCAAGAAATACACGTTTGCCGAGACCACCGACGTGGCCAAGGGAGGCATCGGCCAGTAGCGCCTGCCTGATCGCAATTTAGTGGCGGGAAGGTGCTGTTCCTTACCTTGCGCCTTCCCTTTGACGCCAGCCGGCTTGCCGGCTGGTCTTTTTCCCCGATCTCGCGTTTCTGTAGAGGCACCCGTAATGAATCGATATCGCGCATCTTCCATCGAGCGCCGGCGAGCTGCAGCCTCGATCACCTGGCCAGAAGGCACGTTGATCCTGACCAATCCGGACCCCTCTGCCCAACGCACGCTGAAGGGCGCGGCGGTCGCGCTTGCGGCGGCGGCTTGCCTGTTTTCCATCACCGGCACAAACGGGCCCTTGCAGTCCTGGGCTCGCTCGCGCGCGTACCTCGACATGCGACCTGCCATGGAGGCCGCGCTGAAAGGCGGAAATCGTTCCGCCGGTACATGGCTTGCCGTTCATTTCAATCGCGACTATCCGGGCTTGCTCCAGGCCGAGTCGGACGCTGGCGAACCGACAGCGATGTACCTGGTTGCTCGCATGCACCTGCAAAAGCACGCGGGTTTCGGCCACACCACGGCGGCGACCGATACGGATCAGGAAAGCGGCATGCAACTCATGCGTCGAGCCGCGGCGGCAGGCAGTCAGGACGCCCTGCGCTTTTTGGTCAGTGGGCATGCGAACTGAACGCCACGATGGAATTGGACAAATACGCGGCATGTAAAGGAGAAAGCCGTATGCATACGCGCCCCTTGACCCCCCCCGTTCATCGTCGACATGTGCGAATCATGCTCGGCGTGTTGGCGGTCGTTACCTGGTTACTGATTGCGCCTATTGCTTACCTTGATGCGCTCGGATTCTGGAATAGCACGGAGCCCGTGTTCATCGCCGCGATTGTTACGGCGCTACTGTTCTTGCCGGCTGTACGTTCGACGTGCACTCGTCGTGGAACGTGGAGCGCACTACGTCGCGCGCAGCGCGGTTTGCACCGTTTCGGCATGTATGTCTATCTCATTTGCATGCTGTTGATGATCGTGATCGTCGGGAACTTCGATTCGCCGGCGGCCAGGTTGGCGGAATCGGCTTTCGACTTGTGTTTCGACGGAATGGTAGCCGGCGCAACGTTGTACTTCTGGAGCCTACTGGCGCTGCCGGTCTTGCACGGTCTCGCCCGCACTGAATCGGCGTGGAAGCAGCGAGGTGCGCGATGACCGGTCGAACTCGCGTTCTGCGCGGCTTCGTAGTGGCCGTGTTGGTGGCGTTGCTTGCGTGGATCGTTGGCGGTGTCCTCGCTCGCCAGGCACGCGCGCAGGAGTTTCTGTCGCCGGAGCAAGCGTTCCGCGTTCGCATGACCGAAGAACGTGGCGCTGTCGTCCTCCATTTTGCGGTCGCCGACGGTTACCGACTTTACGGCGACCGCTTCCGGGTCGCGAGTGACGACGGCCGCGCGCACCTCGGTGCAATTCAGCACGGCGCCGGCAAGGTCG
This sequence comes from Burkholderia sp. AU44665, assembly GCF_030504405.1. Classification (NCBI taxonomy): domain Bacteria; kingdom Pseudomonadati; phylum Pseudomonadota; class Betaproteobacteria; order Burkholderiales; family Burkholderiaceae; genus Burkholderia; species Burkholderia sp. AU44665. Next base: position 48,323 of record NZ_JAUJRI010000035.1, read on the forward strand.
TCGCTGATCCGAGCTCTGGGCGTCCGGTTGAGGTGTTCGAGCGGGAAGTGACGTTGCGTGTGCCGGTCAATGCTCGCGAGATGTTCGGCCTCACGGTGACCTATCAAGGCTGTGCAATCAACCAGATCTGCTATCCGCCGATGCAGCGGACCTTTCCAGTGATTGCTGCTGCACTGCTGTCGCAGTCGGAGGCGTTGCGATGACGGCCGTCCTTTCTCGCTTCTCGCGGGCGCTCGAGGCGCGTATCCAGTACGCCTATGCGGTCCGTACGACAGACCCCGGTTCGCCAGCGTGGTTCAACTACCTCCATACCGGTCGGCAACACGCGATAGCACTCGCTCGAGCGTGCGCTAGCGACCATGACGGGGAATGTCCTCCTCTGATTGCCGATATCCCGATGCTGCGCGACGCCTTCGAGGGTGCCGAGCTTGAGATTCACCAAAGGCAGCGCCGTCAGATCGATGGCGATGTTGCCGAAAGAAACCCCCTCTGTTCCCGGAATCTTGGCGGAGGACAGGAACAGAGGGCTCCAGGTCCTGCGCGAGCGCAGGCGTAAACGTCCCGTAGACCGGGCACTCGTTGTTAAGCGGGGATTGTAATGAAATTTTCGAAACGCCCTACACCACGCGGTTTATCGATCGCGATCGCCGCGGCGATCGCATCGATGGCTGGTCCAGTGCATGCTCAGACGTCCGGAGATGGTGCGCTTTCAGATGGGAATGGTGCCGTTGCCTCTGGCGATTATTCCGTTGCGATCGGCACGGCGGTTACCTCTGCCGGGCCGCGCTCGTTGAGCTTTGGTTACGCGTCGACGGCGGCCGGCGCCGATTCGATCGTGCTCGGGACGTCCAGCACCGCGCAGACGAATGCGGTAGCGGTCGGCAATACGACGGCGGCCGGTACGAATGCAACGGCAATGGGTTTCGCCGCCACTGCTGCGGGCAATGGTTCCGTCGCGATCGGAACCGGCGCCGTCGCGAACAATTCGCAGGATGTCGCAATCGGATCGGGATCCACGACCGGCGCCGCGCACCCGCTTAGTAGCTTCGGTATTGCTGGTGAGAACTACTCGGTGGCGGGATCAACGTCCAACGGGGTGGTGAGTTTCGGTGCGCCGCAAAGTCCGAGGCAACTGACTAATGTTGCCGCCGGCGCCGTTAGTGCAACAAGTCTCGACGCCGTCAACGGATCCGAGCTCTATCAAATGGGACAGGCAGTTGGGAGTCTCTCTACGTCGACGAGTCAGTCCGTGACGTCGCTGTCGACTGCGACCGCCAACAATGCCACAGGAGTTGCCGCCGTCTCTTCCGGACTCGCTACGCTGTCAACCACCGCCTCACAATCTTTGTCGTCGCTATCGACAGGGCTCTCGAGCAACACGGCCAACGTCACGAGCCTGTCGAGCAGCGCAGCATCAAGCGTAGGTTCGCTCTCAACCAGCGTGGCCGGCGCCGGTACGGCGTTGGCCAGCTTGTCGACCGGTATTGCGCAGTCGGCCACGTCACTGTCAACGGGCCTGGCAAGCAACACGGCCAGCGTCACGAGTCTGTCGAGCAGTACGGCATCAGGCTTTGGTTCGCTCTCAACTGGGCTGTCCGACGTCGGCACGACGGTCGCGAGCTTGTCGATGAGCACGGCTGCAGGGTTCTCGTCACTGTCGACGTCGACCGCTCAAACGGTCAGCAGCCTGTCAACCGGCGCGGCCAGCGCGATCGGTTCGTTATCGACCGGGACCGCGCAGGCTGTCACGTCGCTGTCGACGGGCCTCACCAGCAACACGGCCAACATCACGAGTCTGTCGAGCAGTACGGCATCAGGCTTTGGTTCGCTCTCAACTGGGCTGTCCGACGTCGGCACGACGGTCGCGAGCTTGTCGACGAGCACGGCTGCAGGGTTCTCGTCACTGTCGACGTCGACCGCTCAAACGGTCAGCAGCCTGTCAACCGGCGCGGCCAGCGCGATCGGTTCGTTATCGACCGGGACCGCGCAGGCTGTCACGTCGCTG
>NZ_JAUJRI010000036.1:0-42180 GCF_030504405.1 Burkholderia sp. AU44665
GCGCTACGGCGAGGACGCGAATCTCGAAGCGGACTACATCGTGGTCGAGATCGCGCGCCAGGTGCTCGGCGAGAACTGGATGGCCGATTATGTCGCACGGGCCAACCATGGCGGGATCGAGCGCGTGATGCTGTGACGGGACGACCTCGCAGCCGATGCGGCGCGACCGGTTCTCCGTATCGAAGCTATGCCTGTGCGGCCAGCGTCGCGACCACGCGATCCTGAAGCTCGCGTTCCCGGGCATGGATGAAGAAATGATCGCCGTCGAACCGATGAAGGGAGAACGGTCCGTCGCTGTAGCGGCGCCATTCGCGCAGCGCGTCGATATCGACATGCGGATCGTGCAGGCCGCCGAATACGGTCAGCCCGCACCGCAACGCGAATGGCGCATCGGTGCAATATCCTTCGGCGAGCGCCAGATCGGCGCGCAGCGCGCGCAGGAAATGCCGAAGCCAGTCCGGCTCCGACAGCAACGCATCCGGTGTGCCGCCCATCGTTTTCAGCCAACCGATGAGGTCCGGTTCCGGCAACCGATGAATCGAGAGCGGACGCGGTGCGACATGCGGCGCGCGGTGCGCTGCACAGAACGCATGAACGGGCCCGCGAAGCCGTCGTCGATCGAGTTCCTTCAACCATTCGATACCGACGACACTGCCGAAACTGTACCCAAAGGTGCCGAATGGCTTGTCGAGGAGCCCGCTCGCGGCCGTGGCCAACGCATCCGTCATCGCATCGAGCGACGTGGGCGGCGCTTCGGAGAAACGCGTCTGGCGTCCCGGCAGTTCGACTGCGACGACTTCGATCCAGTCGGGCAGATCGAGCGCCCAGCGCCGATAGAGCAGCGAGCCGGCACCGGCGTACGGGAAGCAGAACAGCCGGTGCGTGGCCGCGGGTTGCGGGCGATGCAGGATGAACCAGGGCGTGATCTTGACTGGCATGCCGATTGGGAACGGAAGTCGTGACGAGACGCGGCCGCGATTCGATCCGGGGCGGCGCGCCGATGACGGTGCAGCGTAATCGCAAGGGCCGGCGACGTGTGCCGTCCGACGGTACAGGTTGACGATCCCTCCCGGCCGTGATTGCTCGCGAATGCGGGAAGCGACGTGCCATCCCGGCATCGGGTTCGCGCCCGGACGCTGCCCCAACGAACAGGTTTTTCCGTACACGCAAGTTGGTATTCTGCGCTGCGCGATCGTTCCTGCACCGTGCTGTCGCGGCCTGCCAACTTCGTACATCGAGACCATGAACGCCGTAATACTCGAAGCCGTTGAAAAGTCGTATCTGATGGGCTCCGTCAACGTGACCGCGCTGCGCGACGTCACGCTCGACATCCGTGACGGAAGACTGACCGTCATTGCCGGCGCGTCCGGCAGCGGGAAGTCGACGTTGCTGAATCTTGTCGGGTGCGTGGACCGGCCCGATCGCGGCCGCATCGTCGTGGCGGGCGAAGAGGTCGGCCGCTTGTCGGACGACGCGCTGTCGGATTTTCGTGCCCGCCGGCTCGGTTTCGTCTTCCAGAACTTCAATCTGCTGCCGGTGCTCACGGCGCACGAAAACGTCGAATATCCGCTGCTTCTCGCGGGCACGCGATTGACGGAGTCCGAGCGGGCGCTGAAGGTGCGGGACATGCTCGATGCGGTCGGCCTGGCCGACAAGGCGCACCATCGTCCGGGACAGATGTCGGGCGGCCAGCGGCAACGGGTCGCGATCGCACGCGCACTCGTCGCGTCGCCGAACCTCGTGCTGGCGGACGAGCCGACCGCCAATCTGGACAGCAAGACCGGCCAGCAGATCATCGCGCTGATGCGGCGCTTGCAGCGGGAACGGCGCGTCTCGTTCGTGATTTCGTCGCATGATCCGCAGGTCATCGCGGCGGGCGACGACGTCGTCCATATTGCCGACGGGATCGTGTCCGACGTGACCCGCACGGACGAGCAGGAGGCGTTCGCATGAAGACATTTTCGCTCGCGCTCCGCAATCTGCTGCGCAACCGCCGTCGCTCGATCACGACCTTGCTTGCGATGATCGTCGGCGCGCACGCGGTGCTGCTGTTCGGCGGCTATACGCGCAACATCACGTATGGTCTGCAAACCGATTACGTGAAGTACGGCGGCCACCTGCAGATCGAACGCAAGGGGTTCTACGAGTTCGGCAGCGGCAATCCTTCCGAGTACGGGATCGACAACTACGAAGCGATCATCGACGCGGTGAAGGCCGACCCGGTACTGGCGACGATGGTGCTCGTCGCGACGCCCACGCTGCAGTTGCAGGGCATCGCGGGGAACTTCGACGCGGGGTTGTCGCGTACCGCGCTCGCGCTCGGCGTGCGCGTGGACGACCAGAACCGGATGCGCGCCTGGAACGACTATCGCTTCCCCGTGACGATCCCGCCGATGGCGCTGACCGGAACGACGGGCGACGCAGCCGTGATCGGTACGGGCCTCGCGCGTGTACTCGAACTGTGCGGGCCGCTCAAGGTGCCCGACTGCAAACCGCCCAGGAAGTCCGCGGACGCCACGCCTGCCTCGCCGCTTCCGGGCGATATCGCGGCCCTTGCCGAGGGAACGCGCGCGGCGCCGGCCGCCGGGACGAGCGGCCGGCGGATCGAACTGCTTGCGGCGACCGCGCGCGGTGCGCCGAACGTGGCGGAACTGCAGGTCGTGAAAGCGGAACGACAGGGCATCAAGGAATACGACGACATGTACGTCGGCCTGCATCTCGCGCAAGCGCAACGACTCGTGTACGGCACCGAGCAGCCGAAGGCCACGGCGATCGTCGTCCAGTTGCGCCACACGTCGGATTTGCCTGCCGCGAAGGCGCGGCTCGAGACGCTGCTCAAAACGAAATTCGCCGGTACGGACACGGAAGTCGTGGATTACACGGTGCTGAACCCGTTCTATGGTCAAGCGCTTGCGATGTTCGCGACGCTGTTCGGTTTTGTCGCACTGCTGATCGCCGCGATCGTGCTGTTTACCGTGGGCAACACGATGAGCACGGCGGTGTTCGAGCGCACGGTCGAAATCGGAACGCTGCGCGCGATGGGGTTGCGCCGCGCCGGCGTGCGGCGCCTGTTCCTGTGCGAGGGGCTGCTGCTCGGCGTGATCGGCGCGGTGCTCGGCGTCGCCAGCGCGGCGCTGCTCGCCGGCGTCATCAACGTCAGCGGTCTGACGTGGACGCCGCCGGGCCGCTCGCCGGTGCCGCTGATCATTCGCGTGTGGGGCGAGAACGACCTGATCGTCGGCACCGCGATCGGCCTGCTGGTGGTGTCGATGCTGTCCGCGTTGCTGCCCGCGCGCCGCGCGTCGCGCATGGAGATCGTCGATGCGCTCCGCTACGCGTGATCGAGCGGCCGCATCGGGCGTCGTTGAAATGTCAATGAAATCGATTCGTCGGCGGATCGTCATGTTAGCCTTCGCCGGGAGCTGCACCGCCATGCTCGGCGCATGCGGCGCACCGGCCGAGCAGTCGGTTCCCGCGGGTCTGAATCTGTCGTTGACGCGAACGACGGCGTCGGGCGCGTACGTCGTGACGCTCGAGCCGCCCACGACACCGCCGCCGCTGAACCGGATCCATGTCTGGACGGTTAGCGTGAGCCGTGCGTCGGGCGAGTCCGTGCGCGGTGCGCGCATCGACGTGAGCGGCGGGATGCCGCAGCACGGGCACGGTCTGCCGACGCGCCCCCGCGTGGTCGAGATCGACGGAAACGGTGCGTATCGGCTGCAGGGGATGAAGTTCAGCATGCCCGGCTGGTGGACGATCACGCTGAAGGTCCGGGACGCGCAGCGCGACGACGACGTGACGTTCAACGTCGTGTTGCCGCCGGCGGCGGCGTCATGACGGCCGGCACGGGCGCCATGCCTGATTACTGGATGAGTTCCATACACGGAGAGGCTTCAATGCGAAAAGTCATGCTGTACTGGATGATGTTGCTGCTCGCGCCGCTTGCATCGGGCATCGCGAACGTTGCCCATGCGGGGCCCGCGAGCGAAGCGTCGGCGCCGGCAGCGGCCGCGCCCGCGGCGGCACGCGCCGACCGGCTGCCCGCCTATCAGCCGCGCTTCGGGCGCACGCGCCCGATCGTCGCCGTCGTCGGCGAAAACTACTATACCGAGCTGACCGACTACGTCGTTCCCTATGGCATCGTGGCCGAATCGGGCGCGGCGGATCTCGTCGCGCTCGCGACGAAGCCGGGCCCGATCCGGATGTTCCCGGCGCCGATGAACGTCATTCCGGACGAAACCACCGCGCAGTTCGACGAGCGCGTGCCGCAAGGGGCCGACTACGTGATCGTGCCGGCCGTGCATCGCGACAGCGATCCGGCGCTGCTTGCATGGGTGGCCGGGCAGGCGAAGAAGGGCGCGACGATCATCGGCGTGTGCGACGGCGTCTGGGTCGTTGCACGCGCGGGGCTGCTGGAAGGCCGCCGCGCAACGGGGCATTGGTACTCGATGAACGATCTGCGCAAGAAGTTCGCCGATACGCGCTGGGTCGACGGCAAGCGTTACGTTGCCGACGGCAAGGTCGTCACGACGACCGGCGTCACCGCGACGATTCCGGTATCGCTGGCGCTCGTCGAGGCGCTCGCCGGGCACGAACGCGCGCTGCAGGTCGCCGAGCGGCTCGGACGCCCTGCATGGTCGTCCGAGATCTCGACCGACCGCTTCAGCCTCGGATTGCCGGCGATGGCGACGATCGCAACCAACTATGTGTCGTTCTGGTCGCACGAGGATTTCGGTATCCCGATCGCGCCGGGCGTCGACGAAATTGCGCTCGTGCTCGAGGCCGACGCCTATTCGACGACGTTCCGCTCGACCGCCTACACGGTGGCCGCGAGCCGCGAACCCGTGCGCACCCGGCGCGGGCTGACGATCGTTCCCGATCGTGTGGCCGGCGTCGACGCGCCGACGCGGATGCTGTCCGCCCCGGTCACGCGCTATCCGTTGCATGCGCTCGATGCATCGCTGAATGCGATCGCGTCCGAATTCGGCAAGCGCACGGCCGCGTGGGTCGCGCTACAGATGCAGTATCCGGGCTACTGAGCTGCGCATCGCAGCGTCCCCGTACGTCCTCTAGCCAGTCGGTTCTCCGCCCGTTCCGGGCGGGGGCCGCACTCGTCCCCGTCATTCCGTATTTGCCCCGGAGATTCCGATGCAGACGCATTCGATGGCGCGCCTGGGCGCCGCCGCGATCCTCGCACTCGCCTGCTGTACCGCACACGCCGCGCCCGATCCGCAGCGCATCCTCGCCGCGAGCGATGCCGTTCGCAACCCGAGCGAACCGTTCACGCTGAATGTCACGCTGACCCAATACACCGATGGCAAGCAAACCGATTCGAACGCACTGACCGCCTATTCGCGGATCAACCCGGCGAGCGGCCAGTTTCGCAGCCTGATTCGATTCGCCGCGCCGGCGCGCGATGCGAACAAGCTGATGCTCAAGAGCGGCAACGATCTGTGGTTTTTCGATCCCGCGAGCAAGGCGACGATCCGCATTTCGCCGCAGCAACGGTTGCTCGGGCAGGCGTCGAACGGCGACGTGGTCACCGTCAATTTCGCGCAGGGATATCGTGCGCAGGTGGAGGCGGAGGAGGATGTGCAGGACGGCGAGCGCCAGACGCGCCGTGCGTACCGGTTGAAGCTCGTCCAGAGCGTATCCGACATGACCTATCACTCGATCGAGATGTGGATCGATACGACGGATTCGCGCCCCGTGAAGGCACGTTTCTTCAGCGAAAGCGGCAAGCTCCTCAAGACGGCCTTCTATCGACGCTTTCAACAGCAGCTCGGCGCGTTGCGGCCGACCGAGATCGTGATCATCGACGGGCTCAATCCGAATCTCGTGACCGTGATGCGATACGCGGACTACGTGGCGCGGGAGATTCCGGATGCCTGGTTCCAGTCCGATTTCATGGCGCGTTTCCAGCCGGAATGATGACGCGAATCGGCATCGCCTGTATCGCGTTGGCCGGCATGGCGGGCGTATGCCATGCAAACGATGCGGAAGAGGCCGGACTCGCGCTTGCCGACGCGACGCCGGTGCAGAAGGTCGACGACGGCAAGTACCAGTTCAGTCTCGAACCCGGCTTGCGTTTCGCCACCCTGCGGCCGGGCGGCACGCGCACGGCCACGCGCCTGTCGCTCGACCTGAGTGCGCGCCATGCATTCTCGAACGGCTGGGGCGTCAGTTTCGCCGATCGACTCGACCTGAACGGTCCGTGGCGCTTCGACGGCGACTCGGGCGCGATCAATACGCTGAAGGAACTGTATGTGGACGGTCGCGTGGGCGGCGGCAGCACGCTGCTGCAGGCAGGCCGCGTCAATGTGCGGCTCGGTGTCGCCACCGGCTACAACCCCACCGACTTTTTCCGCGACAACGCGGTCCGTTCGGTGACGTCGGTGGATCCCGCGAGCCTGCGCGAGAACCGGCTCGGTACGGTGATGCTGCGCGGCCAGCAATTGTGGGCCGACGGTTCCGTCAGCGCGCTCGTCGCACCGCGGATCGCGGATCGCGCAACCGACGCATCGTTCTCGCCGGACTTCGGCGCGACGAATCAGCGCACGCGCTGGATGCTCCAGTTCAGCCAGCGCGTCATCTCGGATCTGTCGCCGCAGATCGTGATCTACGACGACGGGAAGCCCGGCAGTTCGCCGCAGTTCGGCGTCAATCTGGTCCATCTCGTCAACAACGCGTGCGTCGGGTACGTGGAGTGGTCGGGCGGGCGAGGGCCGTCGACGCTTGCACGCGCGCTCGGGCAGCCGTACAGCGACGTCGCGTTCCGCTGGAAGCTCGCGACCGGCGCGACCTGCACGACGTCGCGCAATCTTTCCGTCACGCTGGAGTACGACCGGGACGGCGCCGCGCTCGATCGCGCGGGCTGGCAGGCGCTGCGCAATGGCCCGCCGGCCGGCTACGCCGCCTATCGAACGCTGGCGGCCGCCCAGCAGGACCCCACGACGCGCGACGGGCTCTTCGCGATGGTCAGGTGGCAGGATGCCTGGATCCAGCGTCTGGATCTGTCCGGTTTCGTCAGGTTGAACCTCGCCGATCGCAGCCGGCTCACCTGGCTCGAGGCGCGTTATCGCTTCGCCAGAACCGATGTCGCGCTGCAATGGCAGATCAATGCGGGTGCGTCGTCGACCGAATACGGCGCGCTGCCGCAGTCGAATCTCTTTCAGTTGCTCGTCAAGCACTATTTGTAACGCGGGAACGGATGCCCGTACGTATCGCGTGACGGGCAGCACCGCCCGATTCGAGGAGAGGAAGCGCATGAAACGCTATGTGACGTCGGGCAACGATCTGCCGCAGTGGCCGTCGCCGATCAGCCATGCCGTTGTCGCCAACGACACCTGCTATCTCAGCGGCCAGCTTTCGCTGGACGCCGACGGCCGCTACGTGCCCGGTACGCCGGCCGAAGAAGCGAGACGCGCGTTCGCGAACCTGTTCCGCGCGCTCGAAGCGGCGGGGTTCAGCCCACGCGATCTCGTGTTCGTCGACATCGCATTCTCCGACATCGGCGCGCTCGCGGAAGTGAATGGCGTGTATGCCGATCTGTTTCCCGCGGATCGCCGGCCTGCGCGGACCGTCTATCAGGCGGCTGCGTTGCCGTTCGGCGGCCAGGTCAAGGTGATGGGCGTCGCCGTGCGCGACGCGTCACGCTGACGCGCTGCGGCGCGGACGATCAGCGCTCGACGACAGGGCCGGAATACGCACCGAGCAGCGCGACGAGCTGCCGTTGCTCGTCGTCTGACAACGCGATCCGCTTCAGTTCGCTATGCCCGATCGCGGCCGCGGGTGCGTCCGCGTAGTGGCGCATCACGGCGTCCAGCGACGCGAATTGACCCGCGTGCATGTACGGCGGCCGCAGTGCGACGTTGCGCAGGCTGGGCGTCTTGAACGCGCCGAGCATCTGCGGGTCGTCGGTCGAGATGAATTGCAGCTCCTCGCACTGCTCGGGCTTCGCGTCGCTGAACGGCCCCATGCAGTTGAATTCGTCGTGCAGCACCTTGTCGACCGCCGCCGCGCGACCGGTGTCGGCAGCCGTCCCGCTACGCGGCGGTACGCCGATGTTGTGAAACTGACGGTCGCTCAGCATGGGCCCGGTGTGGCAGGTCATGCATTGGCCCTTGTTCATGAACAGGCGCAGGCCTGCCTTTTCGGTCGGGGTCAGCGCGGCCAGCTTGACCGGATCGCCGGTCCGGACGCCGTCGACATAGGTATCGAAGCGTGAAGGCCCGTACTGTAGCGTCGCTTCGTACGCCGCGATCGCCTTGCCGAGATTCGCGAACACGCGCGACACGTCGGTGCGGGTGCGTTCGTCGAGCTCCTGCCAGACAGCTTTCTCCGCGTCCGTGCCGAGAGGGCCGCCGTCACGGGGCAGCGCGCTCAGGTCGGGCAGCGGTCCGAACAGAGGCTCGTAGGCGTCGCGGTAGTGCTCGGCCAGCACATGGGCGGCGCGCAGCCGGGTGCCGCCGTGCTCGTTGTGATCCTCGATCGGCCCGATCGCCTGCGACCACAGGCTGTCCTTGCGGCCGTCCCAGAACAGCCACGGCGCATCGGTCGCGCCGACGACAGGCATCGTGCGGCGCACGCCGACGCCCACGCCGATCGCCAGCGGGCGCCCGTCTTCGAACTGGCGATCGGGGGCGTGGCAGCTCGCGCAGGCGATCGCGCGGTTTCGGCTGAACCGGGGGTCGGAGAACAGACGCTTGCCCAGCTGCGCTGCTTGTGCGGACGTGGCCACGCGATTCGACGGGTCAACCTTGACGCCGGCGTTCGCGGGCAGGCGCATCGATTCGAGCTGCGCCCGTTCGTCGGCGCGCCAGTGGTCCAGCGTGTCGGCGGTTTCCGCCATCGCGTCGGCCCGATGCCCGGGCCACGCGGTCCAGACGAGCAGGGCGCCGATCATCGAGGCAGCCGCGAGCCCGTAGTGCGTGCGGGACGGCCGTCGCACGCGACGGCCGGAATCACGCCATCGCATCGATCGTGCGCGATGCCGGCAGCAGTGCGCGCGCATTGCCCGACATCAGCCACTTGCGTTGTACCGGCGCGACTGCCGCGAGCGGGCCGTCGGGCGCGAGGAACTGCTCCATGACCTTGCGATGGCCGCCCGAGTTGCGAAAGACCGGCCAGTCGGTGCCGAACAGAATCTTGTGATTGATGTTCATGCGGAACAGCTCGGCGAGCGCGACCGACCACCCCTGCGGATGCTGGGAGCCGAGAAACGCGCTGACGTCGAGATACACGTTGGGCCGATACGCGCACTGTCGCGCGCAGGCGTCGACGTGATGAACGGCGCCGTGCGCCAGGATGAAGTTCACGTCGGGGAAATCGAACGCCGCGCGGTCGAGCAGATCGGGGTGCGAGTACGCGAACTCGAGCGCCGGGCTGGTCGGACCCACGTGCAGAAGAACCGGCAAGCGATGGGCGCGACAGATTTCGTACAGCGGGTAAAGGCGCTTGTCGCTCGGGCTGTAGCCGCAGGGCGGGTACAGTTTCAATCCGGAGAAGCCGTACTCGGTCACGCCTTTCTCGAACAACGCGACACCGTCCGCTCCCCAGCGCGGATCCATGCCGCCGAACACGTGAAAGCGCTCGCCGTGACGCTGCAGGATCGCATGATGCTCGGCATACATCTCGGCGATCGTGAGATCGCTTTTCATCACGTACGTGAAGTCGGGCAGCAACAGCACGGCCTGCCCGATGCCGGCCGACGTCATGTCGGCCACGAGTGCATCGCCGAAGTGGTCCTGACTTTGCGCGAGGTAGGTATCGAGCAGTTCCGATCGCGATTTCCGTATGCCGTTGGCGACGAGCCGCACATGGATGTTGGCGCAGAATCCCTCGAGGAACGCCGTGGGAATGAAGCGCGTCGATGCGATGTGGCAGTGCGAGTCGATGATCGGCCCGGTGTAGAGGGCGTCGCTCATGCCGATGCGCTGGCGGCGGTTCGGTTGGCGTCGCGGCCCATGAGCATGCCGAGCGCGCGTTCCTTGAGGTCCGCCACGCGCTGCATCATGAAGTGGCCGGCATGGACCTTCCCGTTCGCACGGGCGTAGTCCGGCAAGGTGCCCCACGTCTGAAAGCCGTAGTGTTCCCATACGCGATGAGCGGGCGTGCCGTCTCGCACGTCGAGCGTCACCAGTTCGACATTGTCCCGATCGCATTGCAACGCGATCTCGACGAACGCGGCAGGCAGCACGCCACCGCCGCGACAGGCGTCGTGGATCATGCCTTTCGCGAGATCGGTGATATGGCGGTTGTTGGGATTCACGTTGCGGCGCAGCGTGCACAGGCCGATCAGTTGCCCGGTGTTCGCGAAGATCGTCAGCAGGCGAACCTTCTCCGCGGCGAGATTCGAGCGCAGTTCGTCGAGATAGCGGTCCGCTTCCGCGTCCGTGATGGTCTCGGCGAAGCCGATGATCGGTGCGCTTTCGCTCGTGCGCCGCATCAGTTCGACGATCTGCGCGCCGAGCGCATCGTCGACGCCGTTGGTCCAGCGATACGTGACGTGTGTGATGTTGGCCTTCGGCAACGCGATCGGATACCGTGCGCCGTCGGCAAGCAAGGTGCGGATGGAGTCGTTCATGGGTGTCCCTGGGTCACGTGGTTTCGAGGGCCACTGCGCTTTCGGCGCGTGGCGGTGTCGCGGAGGTGCACAGGTCGTCGAGCACGGCCTGGAGGCCGTGATCGATCAGCCACTGATCGTCGTAGATCGTGTCGAGATACTTGGTACCGCTGTCGGGGAACACGAGCACGATGTTGGCCGGGCCTTGCAGGGTGGCGACGTAGCGGCGTGCGGCCTGCGCGATCGCGCCGGACGAGCCGCCGAGCAGCAGGCCTTCGTCGAGCGCGAGGCGGCGGCAGCCAATGAACGCATCGCGATCGACGATGCGCATCGTGTCGTCGACGAGGTGGATCAGGATGTTTCCGGGCTGAAAACTGAGCCCCGCGCCGTTCTGCAGATGCGGCCGGTACGTGCCGCCGAACACGACCGAGCCGTCGGGCTCGACGCCGATCACGCGGGTTGCGGGATCGCGCTCCTTCACGTAGCGGGCGATTCCGCTCAGATGGCTGCCGGTGCTGGCGGACACGATCACGGCGTCGAGCCGGTCGGCGAGTTGCGAGACGATTTCGGGCCCGGTCGAGTAATAGTGGGCGTCGATCGCGGCCGGATTGTTGTATTGATCGAGGTTCACGCAGTTCGGCACGCTCGCGGCGATCGCTTTCGCGACCGCAATGCGCTTGCGCTGATAGCTGCCCGTTTCGTCGGGGTGTTCGACCATCTCGACCTCGCCGCCGAATGCCCGCACGAGATTGGCATTCGTCTTCGGTGTCTTCGGGTCGAGCACGCAAATGAAGCGATAGCCGCGCGTGGCGCACAGCATCGCCAGCGCGTGTCCCATGTTGCCGGACGTCGATTCGACGATCGACCAGCCCGGCTTGAGGCCGTGGTCACGCTCGGCCTGGCGCAGCAACTGAAGCGCGCTCCGGTCCTTGACGCTGTTGCCGGGGTTGTAGCACTCGAGCTTTCCGTACACGCGGATTTTCCTGTGCTCGTTCGACAGGCTTTTCAGATACAGCAGCGGCGTATCGCCGATCAGTTCGACAAGGCTGTTTGCGTACATTCGAAATCTCCGACCAGCGGGTTGGCATTGGCTTGCACGTCGTTCGCGAGCGATACGACGCGATCGGCCGCGTGGGATCCGGCTTGCTGCCACAGTGCGACTTTAGTGATCGATGCGTCGGGCCTGTAACTGTCCGAACGGGCATCGGAAGGCTCGTACGTCACAGTTCGCCCGACTCCATTTCCATCTCCATTTCGACACGGTCGGCCGCCGGGACGATTCGCAGTCTCGGATGCGGCAGTGCGTCGGATGTCACGGCCGGAGCGTCGACGAAAATGCCGACGAGCTTTGCCAGGAGCGCCGCATTCTGATGAACCATGTGATGACTGCCGCCTTGAAGCTCGACCTGGATCGGACGAAGCTGTGCCGACGTAATGGCTCGCGCGCGGATCGCGCACGTCATTTCGTCGTATTCCCCGGTCACGAGCAGCGCGGGGATGCCGGCGATCGACGTGTCGCGTTCGGCCTCGATGCGGTGCGCGCGGAAATTCAGCAATTGCCCGCTGTACTCGATCATGTTCGCCGCCGACACGAACGGCGCGTGCAGCCAGTGACGGGTCGCGGAGTCGGGTAGCGCGAACATCGACGCATGGCCGCCTTCGAGCGCGTCGTTTCGCGCCCGCTTGTCCAGAAGCCCCGTCATCGATCTGGCCATGCTGTCCGCGGCCTTCGGCATGCGCGCGACGAGCGAGCACATCGTGTTGAGATTGTTTTCGTAGGCGCTGTCCGCGCCGTCGTAGTCCTGAGCGCCGGCAAACGACGGGGCGATCAGGCTCATCGACGCGATGCGGCCGGGCAGGGCGCGGGCGAGCGCCAGCGCATATCGGGCGCCTCCGCACCAGCTCGCGACATGAATCGCGTCGATTCCCTCCACGTCGAGCAGTTCAGTCACGCTTCGCGCATAGCGCTCAGGCGCATCGGGGCCCGAATAGTACGCGCGTGTCAGTCCTGCGTCGGCCGGTGCATCGTCGGCGTCGTCCGCCAGATAGAGCGAGAAATCCGGCGCCAATCCGGCCGCGAAGTCGTGCCATACGTCGTGCGGGATGCCGAATGCGTTGATCAGCAACATGGCGCGGGGGCCGCGCCCGGCACTCAGGTACGCGTGCCCGCTGCCGGTCGTGATCCGGCGCGCGGACGGCAGGTCGACAAATCGGGGCGCGTCGCGCCGTTCGTGCCGGGCGGCGTGAGCGGCGACGCGCGCGGCGATCCGGCCCTGCCAGTCGAAGCCGTCGCAGCGCAGTCGGTGAGACGGGATGCCGGGCGGGGGCACGTGCGCGCCGTCCGCGTACCCGAGCAACCGTTCGGCATGCTTCAGATTCGTTTCGAGCAGCGCGAGAACGGCGTCCGCTTCGGCCTCGGCAGCATCGGTTCGGGTCGGAATCGGCACCCGTCGCGCGACGGTTTCGGCGAGTTCGCGCCACGCAATGCGCCGCTCGCCATGCACGACGTGAAGGCCGGGCGACGCTTCCGTCGCAAGCCACGCAAGTACGGCTTCAGCCGTCAGCAGGCAAGCCGCGCCGGCAGCGTCGGCAGGCAACGCCAGCGGCGCTTGCTCGAAGTACGTATCGATACGGCGGCGTACCTCGAACACGGTGTCGGCAACCGCGTCGGCGAGCGTGTCGACGGACGATAGCGATGACGCACCCGCGTCGCCGAAGGCCGTCGTGCCATCGGCGAGCGCATCGCCGAGCACGACGATGCATGCGTTCGCGACGGATGCCGCCGCGACGTCGAGCGCGGCCGAAAGGGTTCGGGGCAACGACGCGAATTCGCGTGTGCGACGAAGGTCGGGATCGTCGATCACGATGGCGAGCCGCCCGGAACCGGATGCGTTCAATGCCTCGCCCAGTTTCGCGAGGCGCGCGTACGTGCCCGTCGTCGCATTGCCGTCGGCCGCCGCACGCAGCGCGTCGAGGTCGCCGGCATCCAGCAGGCAGACGCGGCCGTAGCCGCCGGCCGACGGCATCATGCGTGCATCGAGCGGATGACCGTTCATCGTCATCTCGTTACGCTTTCACGGACAACAGCATTTCCACCAGATCGACCGCGTCGCCGATGGTTTCGAGGTTCGCGACCTGTTCCGTGTGCGATGCAAAGCTGACGCCGAGCCGATCCTCGGTCAGCGCCATCAGCGACAGCAGCGAAATCGAATCGAGCATCAGATCCGATGTGAGCGACGTTTCCCGCGTCAGCATGTCCGGCGCGATATCGAGCGCGGCAATCTGCGGAATCAGTTCGGTAAGCGTAGCGAACACGGTCGCGTGATCGTCCATCGGATTCTCCAAGTGCCGTAGGGGTTCCGCTTTATAGCGTCATGCCATCGCACTGCCTACCTGCACTGACGTACAGGGTTGGCGTACAGGCGAGACACTCGCCCGAACGGACAGGTTTCAGCCTTGAAAGCCGCCATTACATTGCCGGTTACCTCACCGACAGGGAACGATCATGACCCTCACTAACGAAGCCGTGCTGATGGACAAAGCGACGTTTTCCCGCGCGTTGCGCGACACGCTGGACGAGCAGCTCACGCTCGATCATCCGATCTTCGCGGAGTTGTTTACGCCTCAGAAAAACTGGCGGTTGCTGAAGATCATCACGCTCGAGGGATACCAGATCACCCGGTACTTTCTCGAGTACATCGAGAATCTGTACTTCCGCTGCCCGTTTCCCGACCACAAGCGCCGGCTGCTGTACAACCTGTTCGAAGAGGAAACCGGACGCTTCTCGAAAACGAAGAACCATGTCGAGCTCATGGAAGACTTCATTCGCGCGCAAAACATCAGCGACGAGGAGCGCGATGCATGGACGCCGTCCGCGGCCACGCGTGAACTGATCGACTATCGCCTCGAGAACTGCAAGGGCGAGGGCACCTACCATATCGGCGCCGCCGCGGTGATGATCGCGAGCGAAGGGCAGAGCCTGGAAACCCGCGCGGGCGACGCGCGCCACTCCATTCTGGCGAAGTGCTACGGGCTCACCGAGGAGGACACGCGGTTTTTCTCGGTTCACCAGAAAGAGGACGTCGCGCACGTCGCCGAGGGCATCTCGCTCGTGACCGACCTGTGCACGACCGCGCAGATGCAACAGGAAGCGCTGTTCGCGGTGCGCCACACGTGCAAGCTGTTCTGGAACATGTACGAGAGCGCCGCGCAAAAGTACTACGCGTCCGCGGAGGGCGTCGCGCACGCTTGACGGGAAAACGCCGATGATGACCTTCGATGATCTCGTCGCGCGTTTGCGCGGCAGCAGTCATACCCTGACCTTCGTCGACGACAAGGGCGCCGAAACCGTCCGGACCTTTCACGACTTGTTCGAGGACGTGCTCGCCACGGTCGAGCGTGGCAAGGCGATCGGCCTCGTACCGGGCGCGCGCGTCGGCATCGCGGCGCCGAACGGCTATCCGTGGATGGTGTGGGATCTCGCGTGCATCGAGCTCGGCTGCGTGTCGGTCGCTTTCCCGAACGACGGCCTGCCCGACACGTGCGGCGCATTGATCGAGCGCTACCGGCTGAGCGCGCTGGCCGTCGATGCACGATGGCTCGATGCCGCCGAGACGATCGGCGGGCGGATCGTGGACATCGATCCGGCCTGCCGGGGCGATTCGCACACGCGTATCGAGCCGGTGCGGGTCGAGCATGTGCCCGATACCCATTCGCTCGTGTTCAGTTCAGGCACGACGGGCCGGACCAAGGGGCTCGTGATGAGCCGCGGCGGCACCGCGCACCTGCTCGGTCTGTATGGCGACGCATTCGGCGTCGCGCCCGGCGAGCGATTCCTGACGTTCCTGCCGTTCGCGAACTATCAGCAACGGATGACGTACTACTTCTGCCTGTATCACGGGATCGATCTCGTGTCGGTGCCGTTCCACGGGCTCTTCCCGGGGCTCAAGCGGCACCGGCCGACGTTCGTGATCGCGCCGCCGGTGCTGTACGAGACGCTGCATACGCTGGCGCGTGCGGCTGCCGGGCCCGGCAGCGACGCATCGACGCTCGCCGAGCGGCTGAGCGCGCTGACCGGCGGCAACATCCGCTACATGGTCACCGGGATGGCGCCGATCAAGCGCGCGGCGCTCGATTTCTTCTGGGATTGCGGGATCGAGCTGTACGAGGCATTCGGGATCACCGAAGCCGGCATGGTCGCTTGGAACAAGCCCGGACACGTGCGCGTCGGTACGGTCGGCCAGCCGGCCGAGCCCGGCAGCGTCTCGTTGCTGGAAGACGGCGAAGTCGTCGTCACGCGAAACGCCCTGCTGTCGCTCGGCTACTTCGATGCGCCGGAAGAGGATAGTCGCGCGACCTTTATCGCACCGAATGCGGTCGCGACCGGCGACATCGCCGAGTTCGACGGCGACGGTTTTTTGCGCGTCGTCGGCCGCAAGAAGGACGCGATCATCACGAGCAACGGCGAGAAATTCCATCCCGAGCCGATCGAGGCGCTGCTGTATCGCGATCCGCGTGTCGACGTAGCCGTCGTGATGGCGGGCCCGCAGGCGGGGCTCAGTGTCGTCATCGCGACGCGCCGGCCGGACGATCCCGAAGTCACCGACGCGCTGCGCGAGCTCGTCCGCGCGGTCAACGGCACGCTGCCGGCACAACGGCAACTGGTGAAGGTGATTTTCACCGACCGCGCATTCGACGTCGAAAGCGGATTGCGCACGCGCAACCTCAAGCTCAATCGCCGCGCGATCGCGGACGCATTCCTGCGAGACGCGTGAGATCACACCCGTGCGCGGGCTGCCGCGGTCGCGCGGCGGCTCGTACGGACCTCATTCTGGACACACCATGACGACGCATCCGAATCCGAACGTGTTTCAGATGGAAGTCGAACCGACCTCCATCATCGAGACCCTCGCCCATCACACCGAGCGGGACCCCGATCGTGTCGCGCTGACCATCCTGCGCGACGGCGAAGCGATCGAAAGCGAAAGCACGTTCGGCGATCTGCATGCCGGCATGATGCGGGTTGCGCGCGGACTCGCGCAACTGACCGAGCCGGGCGCGCGCGTGCTGCTGCTGTTGCCGACGAGCGCCGAGTTCGTCTGCACCTTCTATGGATGTCTGGCATCGGGGCGCGTCGCCGTGCCCGCCTATCATCCGCAACAGGTACGCAAGGTCGCGCAATGGGCCAAGCTGCACGCGATTGCCGACAATTGCGGCGCGACGCTGATCGTCGCGCCGGCGACGTCGATCGCTACGCTCGAGACCCTGCGCGCGACGCAGCAGCTTTTCACCGGCTGCCAGCTCGTCACGTACGAGGCGCTCGTCGAGGCGGGCGCGCGGGATACGTCGGCGTTGCCGCGGCTGCCGGCGTCGGACGATATCGCTTTCCTCCAATACACGTCCGGATCGACGGGCACGCCGAAGGGCGTGATGATCACGCACGGCAACATCATCGACAATCAACGGTCGATCGCCACGCTGATGCAGCATGATCGCGACACGCGCATGCTGTCGTGGCTGCCGCTCTATCACGACATGGGACTGTCCATGCCGTTGCAGCTCGCGTCGATCGGGCTGTCCGTCGTGCTGATGTCGCCCGTGGCGTTCGTCCAGCAGCCGGGCCGATGGTTGCGCGCGATTTCCGCGCACCGTGCGACGACGTCCGGCGGGCCGAATTTCGCGTATGCGCTGGCCGCCGCCGCGCTCAACGGAACCGACGACGGGGCGCGGCTCGATCTGTCCAGCTGGCGTGTCGCCTTCTGCGGCGCGGAGCCGATTCATCGCCAGACCGTCACCGATTTCATCGACGCCGCACGCCCGCACGGCTTCGCGCCCGGGTCGTTCTATCCGTGCTACGGGATGGCCGAGGCGACGCTGATCGTGTCGGGCGTGCCGTGTGGCGAAGGCGCCTACTATCTGGACGTCGATAACGTGAAGCTCGCCGCGGGCATCGTCGAACCGGTTCGGCCCGGCGACGCGAACGCGAAGAGTCTCGTGTCGTGCGGCGGCACGCCGCCCGGCACCGAAATCCGGATCGCGGGCCGCGATGGCCGGCCGGTGGCCGACCCGAACGGTGTCGGCGAGATCTGGGTGCGCGGCGGCGCGATCGGCGTCGGCTACTACGGCAACCCTGAAGCGACGCGCTCGACGTTCGGCGCGCACTTCGACGACGAACCCGGCGCCGAACCCGACGCACGTCCGTTCCTGCGCACGGGCGACCTGGGCGCGATCGTCGACGGCCGCCTGTACGTGACCGGCCGCGTGAAGGACATGTTGATCGTTCGCGGGCGCAATCTGTATCCGCAGGATATCGAGGCGTGCGTGCAGGACGCCGTGCCGGCGTTGCGCCGCGGGTGTGGCGCCGCCGTATCGGTGCAGGCGGACGGGGAAGAGAAGCTCGTGATCATCCAGGAAGTCGGTCGCACCGCGCGCCGGACGATGGATCTCGACGCAACGCTGCGCGCGATGGTGGTCGCGATCGGCGAGGACTTCGGCGTCACGCCGCACGCGATCGTGCTGGTCGAACCGGCGACCATCGAAAAAACCTCCAGCGGCAAGATCGCGCGCGCGCTGTGTCGTCGTGCGTATCTGCAAGGCGAGTTGCGCGCCGTCGCCAGCTGGACCGACGGCGCCTATGCGAAGGATGCCGGCGCTTCGCGGGACGGCGCGGTGGCGCCGACCGTTTCCTCGGCCTCGACCCTTTCCGGACCGATGCTGCTCGAGCGCGAGATCGCGGACCGTATCGTACGGATCGTCGCCGAGCGGCTCAGGATCGCCGAGACGCAGGTGTCGCGCACGGCCGCATGGGTCGAGATGGGTTTCGATTCGATGAGCGCGCTCCAGTTTTCGTTGAAGGTGCAGCACGCGATCGGGCTGACGTTCGACGCGGCCGTGCTGTGGGACTGTTCGAACGTCGAGCAGCTTGCGGCGCACCTGGCGCGGATGCAGGGCGCGGCGGATGCGTTGCGATCGAGCGACGCGCCCGCGTCGGCCGCCCCGCACGCGCGTTCCGCGCCGGTCGACGGCGGCGCCGAGACGCCGCACACCGCGGAGCAGCTTGCGGCGCTCTCCGACGAGCAGGCCGAAGCGCTGCTGCTCAAAGCGCTGCAGCGCTGAGCGCATCCCCCGGCAGTCCCGTTCCGCGAACGTCTGGAGTTGTACACATGATCGAGTCCAATCGGGCGCCTGCCGCGCCCCTTACCCCCGTGAAGCAGGCGCTGCTGAAGATAGACGCGCTGCAACGCGAACTCGCGCAGACGCGCAGCGCGATGAACGAGCCGATCGCCATCGTCGGCATGGGCTGCCGCCTGCCCGGCGGCGCGGATTCCGCCGACGCGCTCTGGTCGATGCTCGCGGCCGGCACCGACGCCGTCGGCCCCGTGCCGGCCGACCGATGGACCGATGCGGTCTACGATCCGCGGCCGGGCCGTCGCGACACGAGCTACAGCAGGCATGGCGGGTTCATCGACGACGTCGATCGTTTCGATGCGGGATTCTTCGGCGTGTCGGAGCGCGAGGCCCCGCACATCGATCCGCAGCAGCGGCTGCTGCTCGAATGCACGTGGCGTGCACTCGAGGACGCCGGCTTTTCGCGAGAAACGATCGCGTCGTACCGAACCGGCGTGTTCGTCGGCTCGTCGGTCGACGACTACGCGCGTGTCAGCGAGAGCGTGTCGGGCGACGCGCTCAGCTATGCGCAGACGTCGCTCGGGACCGCGCGGCCCTTCGCGGCCGGACGTATTTCCTATCTGTTCGGATTTCATGGCCCGGCGCTGCATCTCGACACCGCGTGCTCGTCGTCGCTCGTCGCCGTTCATCTGGCGTGCCACAGCCTGCGCACCCGCGAGTCCGATGTCGCATTCGCGGGCGGCGTCAACCTGATGCTGTCGCCGGAGATGACGATCGCGCTGAGCGAGCTTCAGGCGCTGTCGCCGAGCGGTCGCTGCCGGACCTTCGACGCGGCCGCCGACGGCTACGTGCGCGGCGAAGGCTGCGGCGTCGTCACGCTGATGCGGCTGTCCGATGCGCGCGCGCAGGGCAGGCCGATCCGGGCGGTGATCCGCGGCTCCGCCGTCAATCACGACGGGCGCAGCAACGGGATGACGGCACCGAACGGCCGTGCGCAACGCGACGTGATCCGCGAGGCGCTCGAGCACGCCGGCGTATCGCCGGCCGACGTCGATTACGTCGAGGCGCACGGCACCGGCACGCCGCTCGGCGATCCGATCGAGCTGCGTGCGCTCGAGGACGTGTACTGCCGAGATGCGAATCGCACCGGCGACCTGTACGTCGGCAGCATCAAGACGAATATCGGGCACCTCGAGTCGGCCGCCGCGGTCGCCGGGCTGATGAAGGTCGTTTGCGCGCTGCAAAAGGGCGAACTGCCGCGGCACCTGCATTTCGATACGCCGACCGCGCACGTCGACTGGCATGCCAACCGTATTCGCGTCGCGACCGAGCATGCGGCATGGCCGTCGTCGCGACCGGGCCGGCGCGTGGCGGCGATCAGCTCGTTCGGCATGAGCGGCACGAACGCGCATCTGATCGTCGAGGCGTGGGAGGAGGCGCGCGCTGCGGGACCCGCTGCGGACGTCGCGCCAGCCGGGCACGCGCGTCACGACATCTGGCCGTTGTCCGCACACACGGCGCCGATGCTGAAGCAGACGATCGAAGACTGCGCGGCGCACGTGCGGGCACACGCATCGTTGGCGCCCGACGCGGTCGCCAGCGCGCTGCGCGTCGCGCGCGACAGTCATCGGCATCGCGTGGCGATCGTCGCGGATTCTCGCGACGCGCTGCTCGATGCGCTGTCGGACGCGGCGCGGGCCACGACCGTCCGGGGCGGGCAGCCCGGGGGCGTTCGCGACCGCCTTGCGTTCCTGTTTACCGGCCAGGGCGCGCAGCGCGCCGGGATGGCTCGGCAGCTCTATCGGGATTTCGCGCCGTTTCGCGACGTATTCGACGCGTGCGATGGTCATATCGAGGCGCAAGGAGAACTGTCGCTCGCGGATGTGCTGTGGGGCGACCATCAGGACCGGATAGACGACACGCGTCACACGCAGCCTGCGATGTTCGCGCTCGAAGTCGCGCTCGCGCGCTTGTGGATGCACTGGGGCGTCGTGCCCGACGTCGTGATGGGCCACAGTATCGGCGAGTACGCGGCTGCGTGCATCGCCGGCGTGTTCTCGATCGAGGACGGCTGCCGCCTCGTGGCGGCGCGCGGGCGCTTGATGGATACGCTCACCGCGCCGGGCCGCGCGCTCGCGGTGTTCGCCAGCGTGCGTCACGTCGCCGATGCCGTGCGCGACTACCCCGGACGGGTCGCGATCGCCGCGGACAACGCACCGGAGAACGTGCTGGTGTCGGGCGATCCGGACGCCATCGAATCGATCGCGCGGCTGTTCGCGTCGCGCGGCATCGCGACGAAGGCGCTGGCGGCATCGCGCGCATTCCATTCGCCGCTGATGGAGCCGATGCTGGCCGAATTCGGCGCGGTCGCCGCGACCGTGCGGTATCGCGCGCCGGCGATTCCGATCGTGTCCAACGTGACGGGGCGATTCGAGGCCGAGCGCCTGTGCGACCCCGCGTACTGGGTCGAGCACGTCCGGGCCACGGTGGCCTTCCGCGCGGGTGTCGGCGCGCTCCTCGACGACAAGGTGACGACGCTCGTCGAGATCGGGCCCGGCAAGACGCTTTCGAGCCTCGTCACCGCATGCATGGCGGAGCGGGCAGACCGTGACAACGTGATCGCGCTGCCATCGATGAACAGCGACGGGCGCGAGACCGAGCAGTTGTTGCGCGCATTGGGCCATGTCTACATGTGCGGCCGTCGTGTCGACTGGCATGCGTACGAGCGCTCCCGCACCGGTGTGCCGATGCGGCAGGCCGCGCGCCGCGGCGTGCTGCCGCCGTACCCGCTCGAAGCATCCCGTTACTGGGTGAATGCGCGGGAGCCGGCGCAGCGGGCGCACGTGCTGACGCGCGCGGCCGACCCGCGTCGGGCCGCCGATCGCGGCGTGCTGGGCCGGCGCCTCGCGATCCCGGGATCGGACCCGCGTCGCTACGAGAGTCAGGTGTCCGATCGGCATCTGCCGTTTCTGGGCGGGCACCGGGTGCATGGGCAACTCGTTTTCCCGGCGGCAGGGTTCGTCGAGGCGCTGCTCGATGCCGCATCGCGACGCGATGGCGCCGACGCGGCATCCGCGGCCGGCCGCTGGCTCGTCGCGCAAGCGGTGTCGTTCGATCACGCGCTCACGCTGGAGCCGGGCAAGGCGGTGACGTTCGGCACCGTCGTGCACGCGGCCGGTGCCGAACAGCCGGGCGACGAAGGCGCGCGGATCGACATTCACGCGTGTCACGACACGGCCGCCGCCGAGCCCGAATGGACGCTGCAATGCGCCGCGCGGATCGGGACGGCGCACGTCGTCCCCGACGTGCCGGCGCTCGACGCATGGCGCGCGCAATGCCGCGACGCGTTGCCCGTCGACGGCTTCTACGCGCGCTTGCATGCGACCGGCCTCGCGTATGACGGCGCGTTTCGCTCGATTCGCGCGCTGTCGCGAGGCGGCGATGCGGCGCTGGTTCGAATCGACATGGAGCCGGATGGCACGGACGACCTCGTCCGCATCGTTCATCCGGCGCTGCTCGACAATGCGTTTCAGGCCGTCGCGGGCGCGCTGTGGGATGCGGAGCTGAACACCGCCTTCGTGCCGATCGGCATCGAACGGATCGCCTGCTTGCCGATGCCCGGCGTGCGGGCGGCGTGGTGCGCGGTGCGAGCCCGGGTGAAGCGAAGCCTGGCCACCGCGGATCTCTGGTTATACGACGACGCGGGCTGCTGCGTCGCCGTCGTCTCCGGACTGCGGCTGATGGCCGTCGACCCGCGCCGATTTCAACCGGCCGCGCGGCCTGTCGCGCTGAACACGCTCGTCTGGCGCCCGCTTGCGCTCACGCATGAAGCGGCCGGCGCACGCGCGAACGTCGTGCTGATCGGCAACGGTTCCGCGCTGGATGCGATGCTGCCGCATGCATGTGAAGGCGCCGGCGACGCATGTGCGATCGCGGCGCTGCCGGCCAACGACCCGTTCGACGGCGAGGACGGCGCCCGGCGCATTCGCGCTGCGCTCGACGAGGCGCTCGCAGGCCTGGATGCGCGACCCACCGTGCTGCTCTACACGTGGCCGTCAATCGACGATGCGACATCGGAAGACGAGCTCGCCGCTGTCGGCGCAGCTTACCGGCGCTTCGCGAACGTCTGGCGCGAAGTGCAGTCGGCCCGCTGGCCGGAGGGCCCGCCGACCGTATGCATCGTGACCCAGGCGGCGCAGCGCGTGCCGGGCATCGACGCGCGCGTGTCGCCGTTTCAGGCGGCCGCCTGGGGCATCGCCCGCAGCCTGATGCACGAGAGCGGCGACATGCCGGTGTTGGCGGTCGATCTGCCGGCGCCGGATGCGACGTCGTGCGCGAGCGCGCTGGCTGCGCTGGCGGGCGCCGCGCAGAGCGGCGAGACGCAGTTCGTGTCGCATGGCGACGCCGTATACGTCCCGCGGCTCGTCGCACGCGACGCCGGCGCGGCGCAATCGCTCGCGCGCGGCGCCTATCTGGTGACGGGCGGGCGCGGTGCGATCGGCACGCGGGTGATCGAGCAGTTGATCCGCAACGGCGTGCCGAAGATCGTGTCGGCCAGCCGTCAGTTGCCCGCCGACAGCGAACGCGCACGGCTGGCCTCGATCGCCGATGCGCACGGCACGATCGTCGAATTCGTGGCGGCCGACGTCGCCGCGGCCGCCGACGTGCACGCGCTCGTCCATGCGCTCGAGGCGGATTCCGCGCATCCGCTCGTGGGCGTCCTGCATGCGGCGGGCATGCTGGATGACGGCCTGCTTGCCACCCAGCCGATGACCGACGTATTGAAGGTGCTCGCGCCGAAAGTCGCGGGAACGTTGAATCTGCATCGCGCGACCGCGCATCTGCCGCTTCGGCACTTCGTATCGTTTTCGTCGATCGTGGCCTGCATCGGCTCGCCGGGACAATGTGCGTACGCCGCCGCGAACGCCTACGTGGACGCGCTGACGGCGTTGCGCAACCAGGACGGCCTGCCCGGACACACGATGAACTGGGGCCTGTGGGGCGGCAACGGGATGGTCGATCAGCTCGACGCGCGGCAACTGCGCCGCATCGCATCGTTCGGCCTCGAGCCGATCGAGCCGGACGTCGCCTTGCGCCTGTTCGACACGCTGGTGGCCGAGCCCGACGGGCAGACGCAGATCTGGAGCGTGGACGTCGATACGTTGATCAAGCGCAGCCCGAGCCGGGCGATGGGGACGCTGTTGTCCGCGCTCGTGCCGCCGGCGCCGCCGGCGAATCGCCCGGCCGGTGCCGGCCCCGACTTGCGCGAGCGCATGGCGGGGTTGCCGGACGACGCGCGCATGCAGGTGCTGCGCGGATACCTGACCGATGCGATCGCCGCGACCCTGCATACGTCGACCGAGCGGATCGCGCCGGATATCCCGCTGATCGAGCTCGGGCTCGATTCGCTGATGGCCGCGGAATTCCGCAATGCATTGCGCGGCGAGCTGGGCGTCGACGTCCCGTTCGGACGATTGCTCGAAGGCGCGACCATCGACGACGTCGTGCGCACCATCGTGGCGACGCTCGATCGCGGCGAGCCGCGGGCGCTCGATGGCACATCGCCGCCGCGCGCCGTGGACCGGATCGACGTGGTGTCCGCAGAAGCGACGTTCGGCGTGGAAATGGAAGGAGGAGAGCTGTGAGCTCGATCGAATTCATCAACGAACTGGCCGGGCGCGGAATCGAGCTGTGGACCCAGGACGGCAAGCTGCAATACAAGGCGCCGAAGGGCGCCGTGACACCTTCGCTCGTCGACGAGCTGAAGACCCACAAGGCGACGCTCATCGCGCTGCTCGAGCAGTTTGCGGGAACGGCGGGCACCTACCCGCTTTCGTTTGCGCAGAAGTCGCTCTGGTCGCTGCATCAGCTCAATCCCGACAGCGCGGCATACAACGTGACATACGCGACGCGCCTCGACGACGACGTCGACATATCCACGCTGCGCCGCTGCGTCGACTATCTGATCGCACGCCACCCGATCCTGCGCACCGCGTACCGCGTGATCGACGGCGAGCCGCGTCAGCAGGTAGGGTCGCAGGCGCGCGCCCAGTTCTCGGTCGATCGCGTGTTCGTGGCCGACGAAGCCGCGATCCGCCGGTGGATCGACGAAGAGTCGAATCGCCCGTTCGACCTGACGCAGTCGCCGATCCGCCTCAAGCTGCTGCTGAACGAACACGACGGTGCCGACGCGATTCGCGTGGTGCTGCTGTTGAACGTTCACCACATCGCCGCCGATTTCTGGTCGCTCGAGATCCTGCTCAACGAGCTGCGCGCGCTTTACCGGCTCGCCTGCGCGGGGGAGCCGCTGAAGTTGCCGCCTCTGCCGGTGCAGTACAAGGATTGTGTCGAACACGAGCGCGCGCGGCTCGACGGGGCGGACGGCGAGCATCTCGCGGCGTTCTGGCGGCGTGAGCTGGCACACGGATTTCCGGTGTTGAGCCTGGCGACCGACCGGTTGCGCCCGCCGCGCAAAACCGAGCATGGCCGCATCTACGACCGGCCGCTCGGGGCGGCGCTTTCGCATCAGGTGCGCGACACGGCCAGGCTGCTGCGGGTGACACCGTACATGCTGCTGCTCGCGGTCTACCAACTGCATCTTCACCTTCATACCGGGCAGGCGCGATTGATGATCGGCGCACCGACTTCCGGGCGCAATGCGCCGGGCAGCGAAAGCGTGGTCGGTCATTTCGTGAACACGGTCGTGCTCGCGTGTGAAGTCCGGCCCGACGATTCGTTCGACGCGCTGCTGCGACGCACGCGCGACATGATGCTGCGCGTGCTCGATCACCAGGATTATCCGTTTCCGCTGCTGGTCGATGCACTGCGTCCGGCGCGCGATCCGAGCCGATCGCCGATCTACCAGGTGATGTACAACTGGAACCAGGCTCGCGGCGATTTCGCGGCCGAAGGCGGCAGCGGCGCGCCGTTCTATCGCGAACGCCTCGCCGCATCGAGCACCGGTACGCGTGGCGCGACACACGACCTGACGCTCAACGTGCAGGATCTCGGCGACGACTATCTGACCGCCTGGACGTTCAATACGGATCTGTTCGACATCGGAACGATCGAGCGATTCGCGAGCCAGTATGCACACCTCGTGGGACAGGTGGTGGCCGATGCGAGCCGTCCTTTGCGCCAGTACGCGCTCGCGGCCGAGCCTGTCGACGATGCGCGAAACCGCATTGCCGCGGCCGATGCGTTCGTCGGCCGCGCCGGCTGTGCCGAGTCCGATATGACGCAGGATGCATCGCGCGTGGTCTGGCAATTCGACGATCGCGCGATCCGCCACGGTGAGATTCACGATGCCGTGCGCGCCGTTCGTGCGCAACTGGATGCCGCCGGGATCGGTGTCGGCAAACGTGTCGAACTCCGGATGCGCAGTGTCGCCGAGCGCGCGGTCGCGTTGCTCGCCATCCGCGCCGTCGGCGCGTGCCATACCGTGTCGGGCGACACGGCCGACGCCGTGTGCCGCGGGCGTGGCGACGGCTGGTCCGGCTGGGAGATCGATGCGATCGACGTGGTGCATGCGCGCGATGTCGCCGCGCGTGGCGACGGCGTTGCCGCGGGCGAAGCGTCGGCGGTCGAGCCGCTGCTCGACTATGTCGGTCAACTGCTCCATCTCGACGCCCACGCAACGGTGCTCGTTCCGCATGGCGCGCATGGCGGGCTGTCGGCAGCGGCGCTGGCCCGGGCCGTGGTGGTCGGCGGCGCGGCGCGACTGTCCGGGCGGGCGTCGATCGAAGCGCTTGCTTCCGGCGATCCGGCGGTCGCGAAGATCGCGTACGCCGAACTCGACCGCTTGCTCGCGGACGGCCCGTCGCTCATCCTGCCGTCGCTTCTGTTGCAGCGTGCCGATGTTGCCGGCATCGGGCGAGCACGCGCGCTCGTGGCTTACGGCGAGCATCCGCACCCGTTGACGTCGTTCGCCGCAACCAGCCGGGCACCCACAGCGGCGTACTTCGTCCCGGTGCGGTGCGCGGACGCCGGTTCGGCGCTGTGCGCGTTCGCGGCGGGGCCGGCAGGCTGGCAATTGCTGGCGCCGTCGTATCCGGGGCGCATTGCGTTCGCGCTCGGCGCGTCCGGTACGTTCGCCGACGATCGTCAGGCCGGCACACTGCATTTCTTCGACGGCGCGTCCGTCCGTGCGTCGGTTGGGGGAGCTTCAATCGAAACCGCGCCACCGGACCGGATGCTGATACCCACCGGCGTGCCGGTCGTCCGCCGCGGCGACGCCCTGCTGTGCGTGGATCCTTCGCTACGGGTGGCGCATCACCGGCCCGTGCCTATCGAGATCGGCACGGTCGAGCAGGCCATCTCCGCGGTCCCCGGCGTGGCCGCCGTCGCATGCGCGTGCGTCGTTCAGGACACACAGGAAATGCTGGTCGCCTATCTCGTCGCGGATGATGGCCACGCGGATGCGCATGCACTCGAAAACGCGGTTCGTTCGGCATTGAAGCATGCGTTGCCGGATTCGATGCACCCTGACGCGATCATGGTGCTCGACCGGCTGCCGCTCGACGCGGGCGGCGCACTCGATGCAAGCGTGCTTCCGCCGCCTCGCGCGCGCGAGCGGGGCGACCGTAGCGCGTCGACCGACATCGAACGCAAACTCGCCGCGATCTGGGCCGACGTTCTCGGCCAGCCTTCGGTCGGCGTCGATCAGGACTTCTTCGAATTGGGCGGCGATTCGATTCTCGCCGCGGTCATCGTATCGCGGGCCGCGCTCGACGGCATGTACTTGAAGCCGCAGGACATCTTCCTGCATACGACCGTGGCGGGTCTGGCGACGGTGGTGCGCGAGACGCCGGGTCTCGACGTCGATCAGGGGCCCGTGCACGGCGAGACGGTGCTCGGTCCGGCGGCGCAATGGTTCGTCGAGCGCGTCGACGTCGATCGGTCGCACTTCAACCAGGCACTGCTCGTTCCGCTCGGGGAGACGCCCGACGCGAACATCATGGCCGAGGCGCTCCGCGTCGTCGTGCGCCATCACGACGTGCTGCGCTCGCATTTCGTCGCGCACGGCGACGGGATGCGGCACGCGTTTGCCGGCGACGGCGGCGCCGATACCGTCGATTTTGCGATCGTTCCGTGTATCGACTCGGCCGGCCGGCATTGCGAACGCACGTGGCGCGCGGCGATCGACGCGGCGCAGAGCGGCCTCGACCTCGAGGGCGGCCGGCTCATGGCGGTCAGGTGGCTCGAAAGCACCGGCGTGTCGAGCAGCCGGCTACTGATCGTCGTCCATCACATGGCGATCGACGGCGTGTCCTGGAGCATCCTGCTGCAGGATCTGGCCGATTGCTATCTGCGGCTGCGTGCCCGCACGGCGGCGGCGTTGCCGCCGAAGACGACCTCCGTGAAGGCATGGGTCGACCAGTGGCTTGCCCTGGCGCAGGGCGATGCGCTCGACGACGATCGTCGCTACTGGCGAAGCGTGAACGCACGGGTGCGCGACGTACTGGCCGGGCCGAAACGAGTCGCGCTGATGCGTCACGGGCTGACCTCGATCGTTCAGCATGCTTATCAGGAATCGTCGCTCAGTTGCGCGATCACGCTCGATGCCGATCTGACGCACGCGTTTCGAACCACGGCGCCGCGTGCCTATGGAACCGACGCCAACGATCTGCTCATTGCCGCGCTGCACGCGGGCTTTCATGCATGGAGCGGCTGCGACGCGCTGCTGGTGGACGTCGAGGGGCACGGCCGGGACGCACTCGGCGACGCGGTCGACCTGAGCCGCACGATCGGCTGGTTCACGTCGATCTATCCGGTACTGATCGACACGCCGGCTACGGTCGCGGATCCGTCGACGCTCATCAAGTCGGTCAAGGCACGACTGCGCGAGGTGCCGCGCAAGGGCGCGAGCTATGGCGTGCTCCGCTATCTCGACACGAAGCCGCAGGCTGGCGACGAGGCACTGACGTCGTTTCCGCGGGCGCCGATCCTGTTTACCTACCTCGGTCAACTGGAGCAATTGTCGGGGCCGTCGTCGCCGTTGTACGGCGGGCCGCCCGAACCGGCGCCCGGCATCCGCAGCCCGCGCCAGCGGCGCACGCACCTGCTGGACATCGTCGCGTACGTGTCGCGCGGCAGGCTGACCGTGGAGGCCGGCTTCTTCGGGGTGCCGGGCGTCGACGAAAGCATCGGCTGCCTCATGTGCCGCGTCGAGGAGGCGCTGACGACGCTGATTCGTCATTGCAGCGCCGACGGAGCGGGCGGCCTGACACCCGACGACGTTCCTCAACTCGATGTCGACCAGGATGCGCTTGACGCGCTGTTGAATGAAATCGACGCACTCGAGCGCTGAACGAGGCGGCGCGCGATACCGCGCGTTCGTCGAGCATGACCGCAACAGGAACTCAGGATGACCCGAAACGTCGACACGATTTACCCACTCACGCCTCTTCAGCGAGGCATGCTCCACCATTCGCGACTCGATCCGGCCTCCGGCGTCTACGTCGAGCAATTTTCCTGCGTGCTGCACGGCTCGCTGGACCTCGAGCGATTCCGCGGCGCGTGGGAGACGGTCGTGCATCGCCACGACACACTCAAGACCTTGTTCATTCGCCTGCATGAAGAGCAACCGTTGCAGGTCGTCCGGCATACGGTCGGATTGCCGTTCGAGGTGATCGACTGGCGCGATCGGGCGGCCGACGAGCAAGCCGACCGATTCGAACAGTTGCTGGCGAGCGATCGTGCGCGCGGCTTCGATTTCAGCGTCGCGCCGCTGATGCGCGTCACGCTGATCCAGCTCGGTCACGAACGGCATCGATTCCTCTGGACCTATCACCACGCGATCCTCGACGGCTGGTCGATGCCCTTGCTGCTCGGCGAGGTCTTTCAGCGTTATTCACGCCCCGACACACCGCTTCCAGCGATCGCGCGCGACTATCGCGACTACGTTGCGTGGCTGCGCACACGGGATGGCGACGGTTCGCTCGACTATTGGCGCGATCTGTTGCGCGGCTATCGCACGCCGGCGGGATTCGCGCCGTCGGTATTTCCGGCGCCGGCAAGCGATGCCGCAGCCGGCGCCGAGGCGCGCCGCACGCGCTCGACGCGGGTCGAGACGATGCCGGCCGAATGGATGGAGACGGCCGGCCGGGCATGCCGCGTCGCCCGCGTGACGCTCAATACGCTGTGCCAGGGGGCGTGGGCGATGCTGCTCGCGCGCTACGGCGGCTGCAACGACGTCGTCGGCGGCATCGTCGTATCGGGGCGTGCCGCGGAGGTGGACGGCATCGAACGCATGGCCGGCTTGTTCATCAACACGCTTCCGTGGCGCGCGACGCTCGACGGCGAGCTCGATATGGCCGACTGGTTGCGACGCTTGCAGGCCGATACGCAACGGCTGGAACAGCATGCGCACAGCGCACTCACCGACGTATTGAAATGCAGCGAAGTGCCGCGCCAGCAATCGCTCTTCGACACGCTCTACGTATTCGAAAATTACCCGGGCCGCGATGCGTTCGATCGGCTCGCCGCGAGTTGCGGGTGGCGGATCGACGACCCGCGTGCCGTCGAGGAAACGAGTTACGCATTGGCGCTCGTCGTATTGCCGACGGATACGCTGACGTTCCAGTTGACCTACGATACGGCCCGATTCGATGCGGCGTTCATTGAGCGCATGGCTGCGCAATACCGCGGGCTACTTCAAATGCTGGTCGGCGCGACCCCGCGAAAAGTGGGCGATCTCGTGCTCGATGCAGGATCGTCGACGGGGGCCGGCAGGGCGTCCGACGCATCCGAACATGCGTCGATCGGCGGCGCGACGTTGTCGGCGCGGATTGCCGCGCATGCCGCTCGCGCGCCGGATCAAATCGCCTTTTCCCGGCTGGACGCCCGCCATTCGCCGGTCGGCGCGCACGGCGTCACCTATGGAATGATCGCCGATCGCGTGCAGCGCGCCGTTCGCCAATGGCGGCGTTTCGGCTATCGGCCGGGCGAGCGCGTGCTGATCGCATGCGACGACCCCGTCTCCGGGCTGGTGTTGCTGCTGTCCGGGCTGACGTATGGCGTCGATTGCGTGATGACCGACCCGAACCTGCCGTCGTCCGCGTTCGATGCGGTCGTCGATGGCGGTTGGTCGCCGGAACCGCTGCGAAGCTGCGTGACGACCGCGCAGCATACGCCGTTGACCGGTGTGATGTGTTACGTCTTCGACGAGCAGGACCCGATGTACGGGCAAATCGACGGTACGCGCGACGATCATTCGGATCCGGGGCAGGGCGCCTGTTCGTTGCTGCGGCGCGATGTCGATGGCGACTGGCGCGTCATCCGTTATACGCACGCACAACTGATCGAAGCCGCGCGCGCGTTCGAACGGACGTTACCGGGCGGCACGTCGCGCGATGTCGCGTTGGGCGAGGGGCCGCTGTCCCATACGGCGTTGTGGGCGGTACTGGGCGCGCTGAGCGCCGGATTGTCGGTGCATCAGCTCGCAAGCGCCGGCGATCCCGCGTTTCTGCCGCGAGCGGCGTCTCCGGATGCGCACTGGCACGGTATCGTCCTGAGTCCGGAGGCGACGCGTCACATCGTCCGCGCATCCTCCGCCCTGTCGGCCGGCGCGCTTCGCACCGACTGGATCATGGCCGACGCACGCTCGCTGACGCGTGCGGACGCCGCGCGACTCGCCGAGCTCGCGCCGCGCGCGCAACGCTTCCGGCAATTGTGCTGGCCCGCGTGGTCGCTTCCGCATGCGGTTTCATCGGCCGACGAATTCGATCGCTTCGAATCGGGCGTGGTGTCCGCGGATGAATCGGTGTTCGTCGCCGACACCCATCTGAACCGGGCCGGTACGGACGCGCTCGGTACGCTCGTCGTGTCGGGGCATTCGGTACCTGATTCGATGTTGCGCAACGGCAAGCCGGACCGTGGCAGCCTGACCGTCACGCGCGACGGTACGTGGCTGCGCACGACGCTTGGCGCGTGGCGGACGGAGCGCGGCTGTCATACGCGGCTGCCCGACCGGAGCGCATGTTCCGAGGAATGGACGGCGGACTGGCTGGATGTCGAAGCCGACATTGCACGGCGCGCGGGTGTCGACGAGGTCGCGCTCGTGGAGCGGATCGCCGAAAGCGGAGAATGGGACTATGCGCTTTTTCATCAGGACGCGACGGCCGACGCCGCGGACATCGCGCGCCGGCTGGCCGGACAGCGCGGCGTGCCGGCACTGTCGGCCGGCGCGATCGTCGCGCTCGCCGCTTTGCCGCGTTCCGCGACAGGAAGGATCGACCGCGTCCGGCTCCTGTCCGGCGACGTCGAGGTGCGCAAGCACGATCGCCATGCGGCGCCTCGCGACATGGTGGAAACGGCGATTCACGAAATCTGGTGCGGCTTGCTCAAGCAGCAACGCATCGGCATTCACGACAATTACTTCGATCTCGGCGGGGATTCGCTGCAGGCAACCGTGATGCTGTATCAGATCGGCGAGCGGCTTCAGCATGCGATCGACATGGAAACGCTCCTCGCCGCGCCGACGATCGCCGGTCTGGCTGCCAGTATCGCGAACGGCAATGTGCGTCGCGATACGGCGATCGTCGATTTGCCGGGTGAAGCCCGGCTCGACCCGGCAATCGAGACACGGCAGCCGTATTCGTGGCGCCCTTATCGCACGGTGCTGCTCACCGGCGCGACGGGATTCCTGGGCGTGCACCTGCTTCATACGCTGCTCGCGACGACCGACGCACGCGTGATGTGCCTGGTTCGCGCCGACGAGCCAGCGGCGGGCGTACGGCGCATCGAGGCCGCGATGCAGTCGCATGGCTTGTGGGAAGCGCGGCACCGCGATCGGATCGTCGCCGTGCCGGGTGACCTTGCCGAGCCGAACCTCGGTTTGTCGGCGGCGGCATTCGACGCGCTCGCCGCTGAAATCGACGCGATCTACCACAACGGGGCGTTGGTCAACTTCGTTTATCCGTACGCGACGCTGAAGCAGGTCAACGTGCTGGCGACCCAGGACATCGTCAGGCTGGCGAGCCTGCATCGAGTGGCGCCGATTCACTACGTGTCCACCGTCGGCACGCTCGACCGTTATTCGGACGCGTTGCCGGAAACGCTCGCCGTGCCGTTCCACGAACACCTGACGAGCGGCTACGAACAGAGCAAATGGGTCGCCGAGCAATTGCTCGCGCAGGCGCACGCGCGCGGCGTTCCCGTCACGGTATATCGTCCGGCGCGGATCGTCGGGCACGCCGTGAGCGGGCGGATGAACCTGGACGACCTGTTCTGCCGATTGATCAAGGGCATCATCGTGTTTGGAAAGGCGCCGCGCGACGTCGGATTCGACAACATCCTTCCGGTCGACGTCGTCAGCCGGATCATCGTACGCGCGTCGCTCGACCCGACCGCCGCAGGGCAGGGCGTGCATGTGATCAACCCGCGCTGGAACTCGCTCGACGCACTGGTCGATTTCATCGAGGACGAAGGGTTCGCGATCGAACGCATGAGCTACGACGCGTGGCTCGCGGCGCTGGCGGAACATGTCCGGCTGGACCCGGCGCATCCGCTTTCGATGCTGATCCCGGTCCTCAGAAAACTGAACCCCGTTGCGGATCCGACGGTCGGGCGCATTCTTCCGATCGACGTCACCCAACTGAAGCGGCTCGCGGGTGACGTGCTCGCATCGAGCCTGCGTCCGGCAAACGACTGGTTGCGTACGTTCTTCGACTACTTTTACGAAGACGGTTTTCTCGAGCGCCCGCATGAAAGGCTGGTCACCGCATGACGGCCGGCTCGCCGGCGCGGCCGGGCGCAAGACGATAAGTTGAAGCCGGCGCCGTCGGGCCGCGACGAGCGATCCTCGTCGAATGGTGCGTGCCGGGAAGTATTGCATTCGATCCATCCCCGGATCGGGGCACCCCCTGCCCATTGCCCGCGCGCCATGCTTAAATAGCAGGGCTCCCCGACAGCCGGCCGCCGCGATGGCGGCGCCGGCCGGCACGGGCCGGCATGTCCGATCGACACCGTGACGACAGACGATACGAAAACGCCGTTCCGGCCCGCCCGGCGCGGTCCGATAACATTCCGAGGCATCACGTCATGACCCTCCTGTTCCGTCTGCTCGCGCTCGCCTGCGCGCTCTGGCTGGCCGCCTGCGCGGCCCCGCCGCCGTCTGCGCCATCCTCCAGCGCCGCCGCGCCGGCCGCCGCACCGGACGCCGGCGAACGCCGCGGGCTCGGTACCGCGTGGGGCGAATCGGTGCGATCCGAAACCCGGCAGGTCGAATTCGAACGCGCGGATCCGGCGAATCCGACGGATCTCGCGTCGGTCTACTACAACGACGTGCTGCCCGGCCATCTTTCCGCGTCGCAGGTGCGCCGGCTGCCGACCCGTGTCGCGCTCGCGAACGGCGACATCGCACTGTCGTTTGCCGACGAGAAGGGCGCGCCGCTGCGTCTCGCGCGCAGCAACGGCCGCTGGCACATGGCGGGCGTCGAGGGCTCGCGCTACATGATCGTGTTGCGCAACCAGGGGCGCCGCGCGTTCGAAGTCGTGTCGACGGTCGACGGGCTCGATGTACGGTCGGGGCGGCCGGGCAGCTATACGAACGGCGGCTACGTGCTGTATCCGGGCCGTACGCTGACGATCGAAGGCTTTCGCAAGAGCCGCGACGAAGTCGCCGCGTTCCGCTTTGCGGCCGTGCCCGACAGCTATGTCGCGAACGCGAAGTACGGCGATGTCGCGAACGTCGGCGTGATCGGCGTCGCGCTGTTCGCGCAGAAGGAAAACGACGAGGACGCACTGCGCCGCAATGCGAATCCGTTTCCCGGCAACGACAACGGCTATGCGCCGCCGCCCGTTCCGCGCGGCGAGTAACGGCATGTAGCCGGGCGCCCGCGGGGCATCGCGCTGCCCGCGGGCGATTCCGTGGGTTTTCCTGCCGCCCGTTCCATGCCGTGCCGTTACCGTTTCGCTTCGCTCGAAACACGATCCGAAGCGCAATCGCCCCTACCGCACGATTGCGCGGCCACCGTTTCGTGAGCGGCCCGTTCCACGGCGCGCGGTTTTGCCGTCGCCCGCCCGTGCTGCGGCACAATGTCGGTTCGTGCCGGTATCGCGTGCTTGCCCACCATCCGGACCGACGCGGAACGGCATATCGCGACCCGCTTTCAGGTACCATCCCGACCCGCTTGCAACGGGCGGCATGATCCGGTCCGGCCGCCGCGCCGCATGTGTCGCATGTGTTGCGGCGGGCCCCGCGGCCGGCGGGACGACGATGGACGGGGCGAGCCCGTGCGAGCGGCGTCGCCCCTTCGCCATGAAACAGAGGAACCTTCGTGAAGTTCATCCACGCGGCAGACATTCACCTTGACAGCCCGTTGCACGGCCTGAGCGCGTATCCCGACGCGCCGGCCGCGCAGTTGCGCAACGCGTCGCGCGAGGCGCTGCGGCAACTCGTGGATCGTGCGATCGAAGAGGAAGTCGCGTTCCTCGTGATCGCGGGCGACTTGTACGACGGCGACTGGAAGGATCACAACACGGGCATCTTCTTCGGCCAGCAGATGGGGCGCCTGCGCAGGGCCGGCATCCGCGCGTTCGTCCTCGGCGGCAACCACGATGCCGAAAGCGAGATGACGAAGAAGCTGACGCTGCCCGACAACGTCACCGTATTCGGCCACCGCAAGCCGGAGACCTTCACGCTGCCGGAATTCGACGTCGCGCTGCACGGGCAGAGCTTCAAGGACAAGGCCGTCGTCGACAATCTCGCGATCGGCTATCCGGACCCGGTGCCCGGGTACTACAACATCGGCGTGCTGCACACGGCGCTCGAAGGGTATGCGGCGCATGCGAACTACGCGCCCTGCACGCTGGCCGAACTGCACGCGAAGGGTTACGACTACTGGGCGCTCGGCCACGTGCACGAATTCCAGCAATGGACGGGCCCGTCCACCGTCGTGTTTCCCGGCAACCTGCAGGGGCGCCATATCCGCGAGACGGGCCGGCGCGGCGCGGTGCTCGTGACGGTCGAGCCAGGCAGGACGCAGGTCGAGCGTCTGTATCTCGACGTGCTGCGCTGGGAAGCCGTGTCGGTCGATGCGTCCGATTGCCTGTCGGTGGCCGATCTGTCGAGAAAGATCGGCCAGTCGCTGGAGGCGCTGTTGACGGTCGACGGCCACGTGCCGCGCGCGGTGCGCGTCACCGTCACCGGGCGCACGCCCGCGCACGGCCTCTTTTTCGGCCGCGCGCCGCAGTTGCGTGCGGAGGTGCTGAACCAGATCGGCATCATCGGCAACGAGCGGCTGTGGCTGGAGAAGGTTCGGCTCGCGACGTCCGCCGCCGATCGGCAGCCGGGCGAAAGCGAGCCGCTCGAAGCGCTGGAGGACCTGAAGCAGATACTGGCCGACGCCGCGCACGATCCGGATTTCCTCGCGCTGCTCGAACGCGACCTGAAGCCGTTCGTCGGCAAGGTCCGCAGCGACGTGAAGGAGGACGTGCCGTTGCTGACGCTGGCGCGCGCGGGCGAACTGACGGCGCTGGTCGAGCAGGTCGGGCCCGCGTTGCTCGCGCGGCTGGCGAGGGGGGAGTAAGCGATGCGCATCCGCCAGCTCGATCTGATCAAGTACGGCAAGTTCACCGACGAGACGCTGCGTTTCCCGTCGGCCGGCGAGGATTTTCATGCGATCGTCGGGCCGAACGAGGCCGGCAAGTCGACGATCCGCACGGCCGTGTCCGAGTTGCTGTTCGGGATGAAGCTGCAGACGCCGCTCGATTTCCTGCACAGCACGCCCGAACTGCGGATCGGCGGCGTGCTGGAGAGCGGTGCGGGCGAATTCGTGTTCCACCGTGCGCGCGGGCGCAGTCCGTTGCGCACGCCTGCCGACGACAAGCTGCCCGACGACTATCTGGCGTCGATTCTCGATGGCGCGACGCGCGAATTCTTCGAGCAGATGTTCGGGCTCGATCACGGGCGGCTGGTCGATGGCGGGCGCAGCATTCTCGACGCATCGGACAAGCTCGGCCAGGTCCTGTTCGAATCGGCTGCCGGCGTCGGCAGCCTCGGGCCGGTGCGCGAGGAGCTCGACGCGCGCGCGCTCGAATTGTGGGCGCCGCGTCGCAGCGGCAGCGCGTTTGCGCTGGCCGAAACCGCATTCAACGAAGCCGTGGCCGAACTGAAGGCGGTCCAGGTGCGCACGCGCGACTGGGTCGATCGCAAGGAAGCGCGCGAAGCGGTCGAGCAGCAGATCGAGCAGGCGCGGGCGGAACAGCGCCGGCTCGAAGGGCTGCGCTCGAAGCTCGAACGCGTGCGGCGGCTCGCGCCGTACCTGAAGGAGCTGACGGTCAAGGATGCGGCGCTGGCCGAACTCGGCGCGGTGATCGAGTTGCCGCCGACCGCGTATGCGGATCTGCTGAAGGCGCAGGGCGATCTCGCGGCCGAGCAGAAGGTGCTCGAGGAGCGGCGGGCCGACCTGCTCGCGAAGCGGCAGGCGCGCGATGCGATCGCCGCGGACGTCGACGCGTTGGCGCTCGAAGCCGATATCGAGGCGCTCGATCGGCTGCGCGCCGCGTGCACGAATCACGCGCAGGATCTGCTGTTGCTCGGCGCGGACGTCGAGCGGCACCTGTCCGCCGCGTTGTCGGCGGCCGCGCAGCTCGGCTGGCCGGCGGACGAAGCGTCGCTGCGCGCCGCGTTGCCGACGGCGCTGTCGCTGAAGACCGTCGCGAACCTGCTGCGCGAACACGGCGCGCTGCACCAGGCGCTCGCCGGCGCGCGCGAATCGCTCGACGAACGCACACGCGAGCTGGCGCAGGTACGGGAACAACAAGCGCGCCTGTCGACCGTCGACGTGCCGGAAGCGTTGCGCGCGGCGCTGGCCGATGCGCAGGGCTTTCGCAACAGCGGCGCGCGCGAGCAGGCGCTGGCGCATGAAATCGCGGCCGCCGAACGCACGCTGGCCGGCGCGCTCGACGCGCTCGGCCAGTGGCGCATGCCGGTCGATGCGCTGCGTGCGCTCGACGTGCCGTCGGCGGCGCGGCTCGGCGCGCTGCTCAAGGAAGACAGCGAACGTGCCAGCGCGGCCGCTGCCGCGCGCGACGCGCGGGATGGCGCGCTCGAAGAGCTCGAACGGCTCGAACTGCAGGAGAAGCATTTCGCGGAGAACCACAAGGTCGTCACGACCGCCGACGTGCTGGCGGCGCGTGCGCGTCGCGACGGCGCGTGGGGCGAGATTCGCAGCGGCGCCGTCGAGCTCGCCGCGGGCGCACCGGCGCTCGACGACGCGATGCGCTTGGCCGACGAGCTCGTCGATGCGCAACTCGGCGCGACCCAGGCCGCGGCGACGCTGCAGTCGCTGCGCCAGCAGGTCGAATCGGCGCGTGCCGGCGTTGCACGCAGGCAGGCCGCGCTGGACGAACGCGAGCGCGAGCTCGCCGCGCATCGTGACGCGTGGGCCGCGCTCGCGACGGCGGCCGCGGTGCCCGGCATGCCGCTGGCGGCGATGGGCGACTGGCTCGCGAAGCGCGACACGGTGTTCGCCGCGCAGGCCGATCTCGATCGTCAGCGCCGTGAATTCGACACGATGTGCGCTGCCCGCGCCGGCGCGGAAGCCGCGCTGCGTGCGGCGCTGTCGAAGGTATCGCGAGGCGGCGAGTCGGACGGGCTGGTCGCGCTCGTCGCCGTCGCCGAGACGTTCGTCCAGTCGGCCGAGAAAGCGGCCGCGCAGAAGGACAGCCTCGACGATCGTGCGCGGGAGGCCGAACGCGGGTGCGCGACCGCGCGTTCGCGGGTCGACCACGCGCAAACGGCTTACGACGCGTGGCAAGCGCAATGGCGCGACGCGCTGGCCGACGCGAAACTGTCCGCGAGCGCGACGACGCTGGCCGCGGCGGAAGGTGCACTCGGGCTTGCGAACACGGTGACGGCCGAACTGGCCGATGCAGATGCGCCGCGCAACCGGATCGCCACGATCCGCGCGGAGCTGAACGCGCTCGAGGCCGGCGCACGGCGGCTTGCCGAAGCGCTCGCGCCGGAATGGCTGGCGAGCGGCGACTGGCTGGACGTGGCGCGCCGGCTGACGATGCGCCTCGCGGCCGCCAGGGAAATCGCCCGTGCGATCGATCGTGCCGACGAGGCCGTGCGGCAGGCCGACGGCAAGGTCGCGGACGCGGCTGCCGCGGTGGCCGGCGCCGACGCGCGCATCCAGCCGCTGCTGCAACTGGCCGGCGTCGCGTCGATCGACGCGGCGCTGCCGCTGGCCGAGCGCTCGGATCGCCAGCGCCAGCTTCGGCAGGCGGTCGATGCCGCGCACGACGCGCTGGTGCGCGACGGCGACGGGCTTTCCCGGTCCGCCGTCGAGGCCGAGGTGGCGGAACAGGACATTGCCGACGTGCCGGCGCATCTCGAAGCGGTGAAGCAGTCGCTGGCCGATATCGGCAAGCGGCTGAACGAGTTGGCGCAGCAGCAGGTCGTGGCCGACCAGGCGTTCGGCGCGATCGACGGCCAGGCGAGCGCGGCCGTCGCCGAGTCGAAACGGCAGGAGGCGCTGGCGGCGATGGGCGACGCGGCCGAACAGTATCTGGAGGCGGCCACGGCGAGCCGCTTGCTGAAGTGGGCGACGGATCGCTACCGCGACCAGAAGCAGGGGCCGATGCTCCGGCGCGCGGGCGAGATTTTCGCCGGGCTCACGCTGGGTGAATTCGCGAAGCTGACCGTCGATACCGAGCGGACGCCGCCCGCGCTGTATGCACGGCGCACGCGGGGAACGTCGGTCGAGGTCGCGGGGCTGAGCGAAGGGACGCGCGATCAGCTGTTCCTCGCGCTGCGGATCGCGGCGCTGGAGTTGCAGCTCGGCAGCCGCACGGCGCTGCCGTTCGTCGCCGACGATCTGTTCATCAATTTCGACGATGCGCGTGCGAAGGCGGGGCTCGAGGCGCTGCGCGATCTGTCGACGCGCACCCAGGTGCTGTTTCTGACGCACCACGACCACCTGTTGCCGCTCGTGAGGGACGTATTCGGCGCGCGCGTCAACGTGGTCGAGTTGCAGCGCGCGCCGGCCGGCGCGTGATGCGGGGCGCGTCGGGATGCCCGCGCACGGGAACGGGCGGTGCGTACAGGTAGTATGAGCGGTTCCGAAACGCACGCGGCCGGTTCAACGGTCGCGGGTCTGGCCACACGAGGGGTGAGAATATGAAGAAGCTGGTAGCCGCGATTGCGTTCGCGGCGGACAAGCATCGCAATCAGCGACGCAAGGATGAAGAGGCGTCGCCGTACATCAATCATCCGATCGCGCTCGCCGACGTGCTGGCCAACGAGGCCGGCATCGAGGACGAGCGTGTGATCGTCGCGGCCGTGTTGCACGACACGGTCGAGGATACGGAGACGACCGAGCAGGAGTTGCTGCGGCTGTTCGGCAAGGACGTGGCGGACATCGTGATGGAAGTCACCGACGACAAGTCGCTGCCGAAGGACGA
Organism: Burkholderia sp. AU44665; assembly: GCF_030504405.1. Lineage (NCBI taxonomy): Bacteria > Pseudomonadati > Pseudomonadota > Betaproteobacteria > Burkholderiales > Burkholderiaceae > Burkholderia > Burkholderia sp. AU44665. Next base: position 40,103 of record NZ_JAUJRI010000036.1, read on the forward strand.
GCGCAAGCGTCTGCAGGTCGAGCACGCCGCCACCATCAGCCGGCGCGCGAAGCTCGTGAAGCTGGCCGACAAGATCTGCAACCTGCGCGACATCGCCCGGCATCCGCCCGCGGACTGGCCGCTCGAACGCAAGCAGGCGTACTTCGACTGGGCGAAGTCGGTCGTCGATCCGATGCGCGGCGTTCATCCCGGTCTCGAGGCGATCTTCGATGCCGCGTACGCCGCACGGCCGGCGGACTGAGGCGCGCGCATGCGATCGGTCCGATCCGCCGCACGGCAACCGGCCGCGGTGGCGGGTGTCGACGTCGGCGGCGACAGGAAGCTGTGCGATCTCGTGATCCTGCGTGGCTCGACGATCGTCTGCCAGGAAGCGCGGGTCGCGCCCGAGTCGCTGCCTTCACTGTGCCTCGCCCATGATGTCATCGCCGTCGGCGTCGACGCGCCGAGCCTGTGGTGGACGGGGAGCGGCCGCCGCGCGGCCGAACAGGCGCTCGCGCGCGAACGGATCTCGTGCTTTCCGACGCCGTCGCGCGAGCAGGCCATCGCGAGCACGTCGGGCTTCTTCGACTGGATGTTCATGGGCGAGCGCGTCTACCGTGCACTCGCGCACGCCTATCCGTTACTGACCGACGCGCGCTACGCGGGCGGGCGCGCGAGTTTCGAAACCTATCCGTATGCGATCACCTGCGCGATGCTGGGCAAGGCCGTGGCGTCGGCGAAGCAGAAGCGCAACCAGCGTCGGCAATTGCTGGAGCGGCTGGGGATCGATGTGTCGACGCTGCGTTCCGTCGATGCGCGAGACGCCGCCCTGTGTGCGTTGACGGCGCAATACGTGATCGACGGCAACGCGCATGCGTATGGCGATGCGGCGGGCGGTTATATCCGCGTGCCGATGATGAGCCAGACGATCGTGCTGGATGCGCCGTAGCGGCGACGCGCGGTTCCGGGCCAGGCGGCGATCGCGGGGAAGCCGTTTCGTGCGGGAGGATGAGAACGGCTGTCGGCGGGCACGACGTGAAGCTCGTGCACCGCGTGATTCCGGCTGAGCCTGCTTAATCCTCGAGGATGGATTTCGGCACGCTGGACAGGTCGCAGGCTTGGGCGTGCTCGAAGTAGCTGTCCGCATCGTCGATCATCACGACCGCGACGTCGATCAGTTCGTCCAGCCGTTGCAGCAGCGATTCCCGCCACTCGATGTCTTCGTCGCGCTCGGGCGCCTTGTCCAGCTGCTCGATGATCGAGTCGGCCGTTTGCAGGAATGGAATCGCCTGCTGATAGTTTTCGATCGAGACTAGCGCCGCATTGCGCGCGCCGACGAGCTGCTCGCGATACGTGTCCGCGAGTTCGGATTCGCCGCTGATGCGCGGCAACATGTCCGAGATGCGTTGCAGAAGCGGCGGGACTTGTTGTTCCAGCTGGATCGCACGCTCGCGCAGGGCTGCATATTCGTCGCGAAGGTCGGTGTCGCCGGGTTGAGTCGTGCTGTCCATCATCGATATGAGTGCGTGGTTCGGTCGCGGCATGATACTCGACCGCGCCAGGTTCCTCGCCCGTTCCGCCTCTTTCTATATACGGAAGAAAGAGAGGTGTTCGTCATATCTTTGGAGGGCGGCGCGTTGTCCTTTCCGGCCCGTCGAGCCCAAGGCCTCCGTGCGCGACAGCGCACGGAGGCCTTTTCAAAGTTTCTTCACAAAGAGCTTGCGTGGATGGGGGGCGGGTGCTTAGAATCACGCCTCTTTCGCGCTACCGGAAACGCGGCGCGGGAGAAAGGGAAGCGGTGCTGTTGGGGTTCGGTGGTAACGAGCCGCGGCGGCGCAGGAAGGTGAGCCCCGCAGTCGCAACGAAGTCGTTCAGAAAGTTGTTGACGAGCTGCGAAAAACGGTTCATAATCTCACTTCTCTGCTGCTGAAAACGCAGCGCTGCCGAGGGGTCTCAGATTCCTCGCAGAAACGCTCTTTAAAAATTAACAGCCGATAAGTGTGGGCGCTTGATGAAAGCGAGCTGATCCTCGGATCAGATAGCGAAAGTATCAAGAGTCTCACACTAAAGTAAGTCAGGTTTATGAAGTGATTCATATT
>NZ_JAUJRI010000037.1:0-40703 GCF_030504405.1 Burkholderia sp. AU44665
GCGGCTACAGCGGCGCGGCAACGGCCAGCGGCGACAGAGGCGCGGCAACGGCCAGCGGCGACAGCGGCGCGGCAACGGCCAGCGGCGACAGCGGCGCGGCAACGGCCAGCGGCGACAGAGGCGCGGCAACGGCCAGCGGCGACAGAGGCGCGGCAACGGCCAGCGGCGACAGAGGCGCGGCAACGGCCAGCGGCGACAGCGGCGCGGCAACGGCCAGCGGCTACAGCGGCGCGGCAACGGCCAGCGGCTACAGCGGCGCGGCAACGGCCAGCGGCTACAGCGGCGCGGCAACGGCCAGCGGCCGGCATTCTGCCGCGATGGCTTCTGGTTTCAATGGTCGTGCGCGCGGCATCGACGGCGCAGCACTATTTCTGATCTATCGCGACGCGGAGGCAGATGGCGACGACTACGGACGCATTCTTCACGCGCGTGCACTGATCGTAGGCCGAGATGGCGTGAAGGTCGATACCTGGTATGCATTGAATGAGGAAGGCGAAGTGATCGAGGTATGACATGCATCCCACCAAAGCCCTGCACCGCGCGGCGACCGCTAGTCTTGACGGACACTTGCGGTTCTTAGTAACTGTTCGCGGGGTCGCCCGCGTGATGACGCTTTCCGAACTCGCCTGCTGCAACGAAGCCCGCGTGCAGTGCGCCTTGTTCTGCGGGCATGTTGTTAATACGAGGTGAATATGAAAATCGTGATCAATCGCTGCTTTGGCGGTTTCTGGCTGCGCTTCTACGCAGCAATCGTGGCAAACCTGATCGTCGGATCGTTCTGCATGTATCAGGCTATTCGATTCGTTGAACTGTATGTGACGCGGAACTAGGAGAGCGAGATGATTGCGAAGAACACGGACATCAAGAATTTCGATACCGGCTTGAGCGATGTAGAGCGTCGCGATGCCATCTACGAATTCCAGCGTTTCAAACAGATCGAAGCGCTCGGGACACGGTACCTAGTGCACCGTGACAATGCGCCGAAGCGAGGAACGTATAACCCATTGACGGGAGCGCCCGCATGAACATCACAACCATGAGCCGACGCGAATTGCTGGCGCAAATCAACGTGGCTTCGAATGCCCGTCGCCGCTACGAACTCGCAGACGGCAACCGTTGGCGCGACGAGAAGTATGCGAGAGAGGCGGTTGGGGCAGAACTGGATGCGCTTATCGCTGAGTGGCGAAAGCGGAATTTGCGATAGGGGAGGGCGGCATGGGCGCGATCGAAAACTTCCGCGTTGGCTTCACGGTCGATCCGCGCGAGCTGGAACGCGAGGTGGCACGGAAGCTTGCCCGTCACGAGCTGTACGACGAGCTGGACGCGGACAACAAGGCCGAGACGAAGCTATTCGAGCTTCTGGTCGAGGACGACACTAACGCGAATCTCGTGCTGATCGGCAGAATCATTTGGGATCTGCACGACCGGTTGGTGAAGCGCGAAATCGACACGATGAACGAGCAGATTGCGGCCGAGTCGGTTCGCGATCTGGCGGTTTGAAGAGGATCACGATGAAAGTCATCGTATGCGGTGGTCGAGATTATGAAGATGCGGATCGTCTTTTTTCCGTGCTGGATGAGCAGCACCAGAAGGAGCCAATTTCTCTGCTTATTCATGGGGGCGCCGTTGGGGCTGACATGCTGGCAATGAAATGGGCAAAGTGGAGGAAAGTCGATTACCTGACTGTTAATGCTGATTGGTCGGCACATGGTCGGGCGGCAGGGCCTATCCGAAACGCAAAGATGCTTTCGTATAAACCAGATTTGGTGATCACGTTCCCCGGTGGACGGGACACAGCAGATATGACGCGACAAGCATTGGCTGCTGGCGTGGAGTTAATGGAGGCATGAGATGGACTGGACCCAACCCCTAGTAGTGAACGGCGGGACGCTCTACTCAGGTGTGAATGGCGACCGCTGGCTTGGAGAATTCAGCAGCCACGAAGCAGCGCTGGAGATCATGGCGATCCAGCGCGAACAACGGACGGTGTACAGCTCGCGCGAGACGCACTGCTGCACCGAAGGCGATCTCGAACTCGCTGCCGCGATTGATTTTGACGAGAGATAGATCATGCGCACCGGCTACGTGACCACATTCTTTTACCTTCAGTTCGCAGTCCTGATGCTGGTGGAATACGTATGCCGGGATGGTCATCGTATCCATGTTCGAACGGATCAGGTGGATTGGCAAGACAGAAAGTTCGTTTGGCAGTAACTGACACCACAACGAGGGACCAAATGGAAAAGATCAACGACGGCGGCCCGGCGTTTCCGTGCCACACGAACCCGCGACCAGGGACGATCAACGAAGCGCCGCAGGGCATGACGATCCGCGACTATTTCGCGATCCGCGCCCCGGAGCCGACTTCCGAACGCATGGCGATGGAGCGCCGGTGTGACCATAACCGCAACCCGTACAACGAAGCGCATAAGCCGACGATTCGCTCGGATGTCGAGATTCGTTGCGATCTCGCCTACGAATACGCCGACGCCATGATCCGCGCGCGAGGTGAAGCATGAACGAGATCAAGCACACGCCGCTCGTCGCCGATAACGAGTGCGTTTGCCTCGAAGACGGCGCGCTCATCGCAACGGTCTGGGTGAAGTACCCGGATGAAGCACGGCTCGATGGCGAATCGTGGCTCGATATGCGGAATCGGACCGCGGCGGATCGCGAGCTCGCAGAGATTACCGCGAAGAACCGTGCGAAGGAATTCGCGGCTGCTTCGGATGCGATTCTCGCCCTCGAAATGATCGCCGCCGAGGATGACGCAGCGCGCGAGCGCATGAAAAAGCCGCTGCTTACATCTGGCGTTCGGGCCATGCTCGACTCAGCGCTGATCAAGGCCGGCCGCAAGGCTGCGCCGGAGCCGGTGCGTGGCATAACGATCAACGGAGGTGTGCTGTGAAGATAAACGTTCGACGTATTTCTCCGGATTATTTCGACGTGTCTGTGACTATCGGTAACGCACACATCGAACTTGGGTTGATGGGGAAAGACGAGCGTGAGGAATTCGCGCAAATGCTGCGCGGCGTTGCTGACGAGCTTGTACCGGACGACGTGCCATACGAAGAACTCGAAAGTGCATGGATGCGTGAGCAAGCGCTCAAGGAAAGCGACGAAGCACTTCCGCCGCTGCCTGAAGGTCGCCAGCCGAAGTTGTATGACGTTGGGCCATGGTTCGATGAAGACGAGATGCGTGAGTACGCTCGCGCAGCCATCGAAGCGGCTAAGGAGGCATGATGCGCGCCCCTCTCAACAGCCTTAACCGTACTTCTGACGACAACCAGCTTTTAAAGGACTGCCGTCGAGTGCACCAAGGGTTGGCCGCGATCTGCTGCGTGTTGATCGTGGCTTGTGTGACCGTTCAGTTCACTGACGTTTTGGCGGGGGCGGTATGAGCGAGTGCTACTGCGATTACGGCATGCCGTCTGTCTACGTCCAAGAAACGCGGAAGGCACGGAAGGAGCATAGGTGCGCAGAGTGCGGATCGATGATCAAGCCCGGTCAGCAATACGAACACACTTTTGGCATTTGGGACGGCTATTTGGACCGGATCAAAACGTGTCAGCAGTGCGTGAACATGCGCGAGTTTGTGCGAGCTCATGTGCCGTGTTTCTGCTGGGAGCACCACAACCTGCATGAATGCTGCATCGACACAGCGCGCGAATACTCACATGAAGCGCCAGGCTTGTTGTTCGGAACATACCGGCGCTCAATTCGAAAGGAGGCGAGGCAATGAAGAAGATCCTCACCCACGACCTGACCAAGGTCTTCGCCGGATGGATTCTGCTGTTCTTGTTCTGGCTCGTACTTCCCGCTGATCCGGCGTATGTGGATCAGCCTGTCGTGTGGCGGAGTCCGACATGACACACGGAGCAGATTGGCGACAGCAGGAAGAGATTGAGGAACAACTTTTCTGGTTTGAGCAACAGCGAGCACATCATGAAAACGAGCGAAAGCATAACCAAGATGGCGGCGGCACTTCTGGTAGCTCAGAAGGCGATCACGTTCGCGTCGAAGGATGCGACGAACCCGCACTTCAAGAACAAGTACGCGGACCTCGGATCGGTCGTGGACGCCGTGAAGCCAGCATTGAACGAAGCGGGGATTGTGTTCATCCAGACGGCCTCCCCTTCTGACGACGGGAAGCTGCACCTGTCCACGCGTCTGATGCACGAGTCGGGCGAGTGGATCGAGGATACGCTTGTAATGCCTCTGCCGAAACCTGATCCGCAGGGGTTTGGTTCGGCCATGACGTATGCACGCCGGTATGCGCTGGCAGCTATCACGGGCGTCTATCAGGACGACGACGATGGCAATGCTGGATCGCGTCCGAGCGGCACGTCACAACCGGCTGACGACAATCCAGCAAGCGCATCCGATGTTCAGATCGCGATCAAAGATGCGAAGACGGTACCTGAGTTGGTCGGAATCATGAACGGCCTGTCCGTTGAAGCTCAGAAGGAAGTACGCCAAGCATTCAACAAGCGCATGGGCGAACTGAAAAAGGCTGCGTGATGGATCTGACCGAAATCGAACCTGCTGTGATCCTGGCGCGAGGCCAATACGCGACGGTGAACGGCGAATACAAAACAACCATGTCGCACCTGCAAGCGAAGGTACAGGTTGCCTGCGATTCACTGCGCCATGCGTTGCAGAACGACGAAGATCGGATCCAGTTGATCGATGAGATCGCCATCCTGCTGTCAGGAATTCGAGAAACGGCAGTCATCGCGAAAGAACTGAAAGCGCAGAAAGACGAGCTTTGGGAATCAGCTTGGGGAGGTAAGAAATGAGCAAGGTATTCGTTCTCCGCTCACCGGAACACGGCCACGCGCTCGTGAGCTACATCAAGGCGCTTGCTGGACCCATGGCGGCAGCCGGAAAGCCCCTGATGGTCACGGTGGATGAATACCAGGCTAAGAGGTCCAGCGAGCAAAATCGGCTTCTCTGGGTCCTCCTGACCGAGATTGCCGATCAAGTGGAACTGGAAGGCAAGAGGTTCACCAAGGAAGCTTGGTACGCCCACTATCTCGACCTCTACGCACCGAAGCAGGAAGGCCCGCGCGGCCTTGTGCCGGTCGGATCGAGCCAGATGACGAAAGAGCAGTTCGCCAATTTCGTGACGCGCATCGAGTGCCATGCAGCGCAGGAACTCGGTGTCGAATTTGCGGCGATTTGAGTAGACCCCCTTGGAAGGGCCGCATTCCCGGGCCCGCTCTTTTGAGGCTGACCACTTAACAGAGGATGCGCCAACGTGGCCGCGTACTACAACGAGATCGACCCGTATGCAGCGCAATGGCTGCGCAACCTGATTGCCGCCGGGCACATCGCACCTGGCGACGTCGACGAACGGAGCATTGAGGATGTCCGACCTGATGACCTGCGAGCCTACGACCAGTGCCATTTCTTCGCCGGCCTTGGCGGATGGTCACGCGCGCTGCGCGTGGCTGGATGGCCCGACGAACGACCTGTTTGGACCGGCAGTTGTCCCTGCCAACCTTTCTCCCTCGCAGGCAAGGGACTTGGGTTTGATGACCCGCGACACCTCTGGCCTCACTGGTACTGGCTCATCAAACAGCGACGTCCTGCAACGATCTTTGGAGAGCAGGTTGCGGCAGCGACTGACTGGCTCCGTCTCGTGCGCAATAACCTGGAAGCCCTGGAATACGCCGTGGGGGCAATGCCTATCGAAGCCGCGAGCGCGGGTGCGGAGCACTTTCGAGATCGTTTTTGGTTTGTGGCCCACGATGACCAGCAACGCTCCGGCGCGCGACGGCAACAACGAGGCCGGCAACAGCGCGGGACAGGTTGCGCTTCGCAAGATCCTGCTGGCCCTCTATCCGACGGCCACAACGCCGAGCGGCGGCCAGACGGTTCCAGAGGGGACGTCGATGTCAGGCCGCAAGCCGGACGGCTCGAAAGCACAAGTCACGTTGCAGAACGTGCTGATCGCGATGTGGTCGACGATTCGAGCTTCGGATGGGGGGAAGGGTGGACCGAACATGAGTTTCGGAGCCGGGGGTTCTCCGCTGCCGTCGCAAGTATCGATGGTTGCCAATACGTCGAATGCCCCGACGGAAAGTGGCGGCGGCTCCCTCCACCCCGAGTTCGCTGGCTGGGAAATGGGATACCCGCCCGAGTGGCTAAGTTGCGCGCCCTCGGAAACGCCATCGACACGCGCCCGGCGACGCAATTCATCCTCGCCGCGCGATACATCCTGACCACCTGAGGACCACCACCATGACCACCGCTATCCGCCGATTCATCTGGACGTTGCGCTGCGCTCGTGCGTTACGCCGCCATGGAGGCATGTCGTTACGCCAAGCATGGGATGTCGCCCAGTCGTGCCACGACCAATACGCCGCCGAAGGCTTCAGCCCGACTGACGCCGCTTGGGAAGAAATGTCCTACTGGAGCGAATGACCATGACCACCGACAAGAGCGCTGATGCGCTGACCGACGAACAGATTGAAGCCGAGGCGAACCTGTATCGACTTGATCTCGCTAACGGCATTGATTGGTGCTTTGATGACCATGGCCTGAAAGCACTTGTTCGATCGCTTATTTTGCAATCTGTCGAGCAGCACGAAGCAGCGCCGTGCGTCCATGCCGACGATCCGAAGGGCTGCTATCGCGTGCGCTGCCAGCTCGGCAACAAGTGCGTTGACGATAACATGTCGCCTCGCCAAGCGCAGCCCGAACCGCCAGCGGCAGATGATGTAGAGGCGCGCTTTGTGGCAGAGCACGGGCATCGACTGGCCCAGTTACTGGGCATCACCTCGTTTGATATAGCGGATCGTGATGCGCAGATCATGCAGCGGCTGAAGGGCGAGCAGCCCGAACCGCCAGCGGCAGACGAGCGGGCGGCGTTCTACGTCCACAAAAATGCGGTTAGAGAAATCTGCGAGCACGGCTTCGACTTCACGCAGACCCAAATTTTTGCCCGTCGGCGCAGCGACATCTATGTGCCCGTCTACCTGAACGCACCGGGAGCCGCCCCGGCCATCCCGGCGACATTGACCGATGAACGCATCGACGCGTTGTGGTGCCAGCGCTTCAACGGCGTCGAAGATCGGAATTCTTGCAACGCTGAAATCCGCAATTTCGCCCGCATGGTCGAGCGCGACGCCCGCGCCTCGTCGCCCAATGCAAAGCCTGTCGGGTGGGTGTGGATTTCACCGACGGGTCACATTTCGCGCTTCACGAACGACTTTGACGGGAAATACGATCAACTGTCGGAAGGGTGGAAGGTGCAGCCGGTTGCGTTTTGTGACTCGTCGCCCAATGCGACGGGGGGGGGGGGGGCAGAAGGCAACTCGCATGACGATCTCATTGGTCGCCTGTTGCTCGCAGGACGACACCCGGATTTTTCAATTTGCATGGAAGCCGCAAAGGCGTTGCGAGAGGCTCGCGCCCCTCGCACTGATGTGGCGGGAGGGGCAGACCGCTGGAGCCTCATCAATCCACAAGGAGTCGTCGTTGCGACGGAAGCGTCGTGTATCAAGGCTTGGGCGCGGATCGATGGTTATAAACCGACCGTCGAAGGATTGCTGGGATACGAACAGCATGGCTGGCGCGTCGTGCCTATCTCGCCTCCCTCCGCAGATGCAGCGGCAGAGGACAAGTACGTCATCGAGCGCCTGAGCACGGTGCTGGCGGGCGTCGCGTCGGCACTCCTTGGCGAGGAAGCTGATCGCCCTGCCGCTGAAACGCTCCAGAAACTGCCCGAGGAAGCCGCAAAACTTCGCCTCGAACTTGACCTGTACCGGGCGCAGGCCGCAGATGCAGCGGCAGCGCCGGCAGACGCGCGCGCGGTGGAAGGTGTCCGCGCATGGGAAACCGACGATGGGCGCGTGATCTCCAACAAGCAGAAACAGCAGGCGCTTCGCGACGGCGGCGCATCGGCATCGTCCGTGCGTCCGTTCTCAATCGCCCTCGGCCGAATCAGGCCCGTGCAGGCGGTGGAAGCGGTGGCGACGCCGTTCGGATGGGCGCAACCAAAGGGCGGAAACTACTTCACGCGCAGCGAAGTGTCCGCGAAAAGGGTCGGCGGTCTGGTACCCGTCTATCTCGCCCCGCCCCCTCCTGCCCCAGCATCCGCATGGCCGACCGATGACCAACTCTGGGATCAAACGCTGCGCGAGCGTGACGAGTACCACGAGGCAGCCGATAAGCTCGCCGCAGCCATTGCCAAGCATTTCGGCGTGGACATCGGCGAACACTCGAACGTGAACTGCCCGTGGAACGAAGCGCTGGAGGTGATCGAGAACGCCGCCCCGGCATCCGCTCCTGTCGGGACCGCGCGTGATACGAGCGACTCTGATTCGGGAGATGCATGATGGGCGATTCGTCTGAGCCGAAAGTCATCATGTCCACGAACGGCCAAGAAATTCTGGTCGATGCAGAAGACTTTGAGCGATGTTCGCGTCTCTGGTGGCACGTAATAAAGAGAGGTTACGCAACGCGGGCCATTTTCGAAAATGGGCGCCGATTCGAGGTTCTCATGCATCGCTTCATCCTGGGACTTGATCGACATGATGGCCGCATCGTGGACCATGCGAACGGCAATAGGCTTGATAACCGGAAATGCAATCTGCGCCTCTGCACGAAAGCCCAAAACGGCTGGAACCAAGGCCCTCAGAAAACCAATACGACCGGCTATAAAGGCGTGAGCCGGACGCCGAACGACAGATTTGTTGCGCAGATCCGGTGCCGCGGTCGGAAATATCACCTTGGCTCGTTCGACACCGCAGAACAGGCTTACGAGTTCTACTGCCTCGCTGCCGATCTACTTCATGGCGAGTTCGCCAATCATGGGAGGTGATCATGAATATGACGCTGACGGACGCTGTGGCAATTCCGCGCACTCTTCTTCAAGATCTGATCGATGACGTGTCCGACTACGCAGCATCACGCGAATTCCGGAAGCGCGAAACGGCATGGCGTGACGACATCTTGGCACGTGCCAGAGCCCTTCTCGCCACCCAGCAGCCGGAGCCGCGATCCTCTCTCACCGACGACCAGCGCGACAAGATCGAGCGAGCCGAAGAAAGGCTTCGCGGTCGAGGCCCGGAAGATGCCGCTGCTGCGAATGGGTTACTAGAAGTGCTGACCGCACATCCGGTGCAGCCGGAGCCGCGAGACGAGCCGATCGCATGGGAATCGACGACGCCGGTCTACACGAAGTACATCACGGACGATCGCTACCAGAAGTTCTCGCCCGAAGCGCGCAAGTGGTACAAACCGTACCGCTGTTCTGCATGCTCGGAGCCGAACTATATCCGCGATACCGGCCGCTCGATCGAGCAAGTCTGCGGCATGCCGGAGCCGCGAGACGAGGTGACGGACGACGACAAGCTCTGCGCTTCAAGGTACCGATGGCTGAGCCGACAAGTCGTCGCGACTCACAGCCGAGACGACCTCAATTGCCGATGGGAGGTTGACTACGTGCTGTATGGCGAATCGTTCGACGCCGCCGTAGATGCCGCCCGCACAGGAGCCTCTCATGAGTGATCCGATTCTTTCGCGCGAGGAGGTCAAAGCGCTGTATTCCAAGCACTTTGCCAATCCCTACGGCCTGCTGCCGCTCTGGGCGAAAGCTTTCACCGCCGCCATTGAAGCCGCCGTGCTGGAGAAGGTTTGCGGGGAGCCGATCTATCAGACGCGCTGGGAGACTCCTGCAACCGTGTGGGGCGATGTGCCGAAGGATGCATACGACGACTATCAATCGTACGGCTACGCCGACCGCCGCATCGTCTACGCCCTCACCCGGAGCAAGCCATGAAGATCACCGATGACATGCTGACAGAGTGGTTTCCGGATCACGTCAAACCCGTGCATGAGGGAATTTATCCAACACGCATAGTTGGGATGCCATTGAGCGAGCTTCGTTGTATTTGGAATGGAGCAAGATGGATGTATCTCGATAGCCCGAAACAACCACGCATTTTCCAGGATCTGGAATGGCGCGGCCTCAAGGAGCCACAACGTGACTGAGAGAGAAGAGTTTGAGGCGTGGTGGGTGCGCGATGTTCCGCCGGAATGCCGAGCAATGATACCGTTCCTCATGAAACGAGGTGCTAGCGGCAAATACTCCAACCCACGAGTTGAGGGTGCATGGGAAGTATGGCAAGCCGCCCGCCGCACCACTCCCGACAGGGAGGCGATCATCGAGGAGTGCGCGAAGGTGTGCGATGAGTACGCCGCGGATCAATGGAGCCTCTACAAAGGACGCGCACCGTACACAGGCAGTGAACCTGGTCGCGCTGATCCTGACGTTCAAGGCCGATCGGACGGTGCTGATGTTTGTGCTGAGCGCATCCGCGCCCTCAAGACCATCCCCAGTGGAGAGAAGAAGTGAGCACGTCGCTTCCTGATGACCATGAATTCTGGAATTTTGCTATCCGCCTTGGTCCTGATGATTGTTGGATTTGGATGGGAACCAAGAAAGGTCGCAATGGCGATCGCGCCTACTACTATGACAGATCTATGAAGAAGGAAGTAATCGCCGCCCGCTATGTAATGTCAGCCCCAAAAGGCTTGATGGTTTGCCATCGGTGCGATAACCCATCGTGCGTCAACCCAAACCACCTATTTTTGGGAACAAATTCAGAGAACCTGAAGGATGCCGCCGAGAAATGTAGGTTGCCTCTGCAAAAGAACTCTCACTGCAAGAACGGCCATGCCTTCGAGGGTGAAAATCTTAAGCCAACTAAAGGTCGGCGCCGAGTATGTCGAGAGTGCGCAAAGCAAAGAAATCGTGAATGGCATGCATCGAAGAGACGGACTGACGCCGCCCTCGCTCAACGACAAGGGGAAGACGATGATCGTCCGCGAAACAGTTGACCTCTTCGGCGAGAAGATCGTCGAGCGCATCAGCGAAGCGGCACCGGGCCGCAAGCAGACTCAACCGAAAGGCTACGCAGCCACGCCCGGAACCGGGCCTACCGGCGAGTCTTGCAAGACGTGCGCACACAAGCGTTCGACCGGCAGCATGTGCGCACGGGTCTACTGGAAATGCGCACTCATGGAGCATGCCTGGACCGGTGGGCCGGGTTCCGACATTCGTATGCGCTCGCCGGCGTGCAGTCGCTGGAGCGCCCGCACCCCTGCTAGTGAGGGAGAACAGAAATGACGGACAAAGAGATGCTGGAACTTGCTGCGAAGGCGGCCAATCAGGAACGCTCGTTTGCGGGAGATCTTTGGAGTTCGGCCAGGGGATGCTTGTGGGATCCGCTCGGTAATGACGGGGACGCGATTCGGCTGGCGATGAGGCTAAAGCTCGACATTAAGCATCTAGATAATGGCATCGTAGCTGAAAATCTGAAGATGCAATCTCGACCTTATGCCGTAGAAAGCTATGGAGAAAATCCCTTGTCCGCAGTCCGTCGAGCCATTGTCAGGGCGGCAGCAGAAATCGGGAAACGCGGATCCTGAATGCACACCACGCTCCAACGAATCTTAGAGATCACACGCGAGGAATGGGTTATGCCACAGGCAATTGACGAACTTAGGGAAGAGTGGACTGATTCTACGGCGCTCGAATGGCTAGCCGGGAATTTTCGATGGCCCGGCGGGATGATTCGGGTTCGGGCTGGCTACGTGCCAACCGAGAAGGATTTGCGAGCCGTACAGTATATGTGCGATGAGTGGGACTTTGCGTATGACGGAGTGCAGTATGAATGAGTCTTGCAAGCACGGCGTCCCATGGAAGCATCACTGCGACAAATGTGAATTCGCCATGGCGCTTGAAACAGAGGTGCGCCATGGTAGGGAAGTTGATGAGGCGCGGAAGGTGATTGAGCGGGAGCAGGAAAAAAATTGGCGGGATGGAATAGACCGCATAAACAGATTACCAGGGTGATTTTTTGCGAGGACGACATGAATACCGTATTCCTGCTTATGGCGGAATTTGGAGCCAGAGCGATTATCCCCATAGATGATGTGCGTAAGTCATACTTCTCACATTTGGAGCTTGACAAGTTGTTGCGCAAAATATCGCTTGGCGAGATCGCGTTGCCGCTTGTCCGAATCGAAAAAAGTGCCAAGTGTGCGAAGGGAGTCTATGTGCAAGACTTGGCGGACTATATCGATGCGCAGCGAGCGGCGGCGGTGAAAGAGCGCGATCAACTAGCCGCTTGAGGCGCAACCTTGTCTAGCCATTCCCAGTCAGCCCAAATATCTCCGATCTGTCGGACATGCGTATAACGCTTCAGTGTCTGCCACGAACGATGTCCAGAAATGGATAAAACGCGTTGAATAGTCCAGCCCATTTCCGATAATCGCGACGCTCCCTCATGCCTCAGATCGGTCAGCACAAGGTCATTGATGCCAAGGGCCTGCACGGCGTTGGTGAACGCCATGCTGGCCGATTTTGGCGCATACGGGAATATTCGTGGTTCGCCCTCGATCTTCGGTTGCGCGAGTATGATTCGCAATGCCTCAGATGTCAGGTAACACCAAGTGTCGTTGCCCTGTTTTTCCTCCGGATGCTTCAGGTCGCGCACCATGACCCGGCATCCTTCTATGTCTAGATCGTTCCAGGTGATATTGCATATCTCGATCAACCGACGCAGAGAGTAGAGCGTCATGAGGCAAATCGAGGTCATCGGAACGGTATCGCCGCGCGTGCTGTTGGATTTGCTGAAATAGTCCATCAGCTTGTTCATCTCGTCCCGGGTCGGGCGCCTGTCTCTTGTGTTGGATCGGGCAATCAGCCCCATACGCCGCATCACGATTCGCGCATCATCAACTGCCTTTTCATCGACCGGATAGCCCCACGCGGGTCGCGCAATCTTCAAGATTGAGGCGATGTGAGAAAAGTAGTTGTCAGCTGTTGATGGCGAAACGCCAAGACCGCCGATGAACTTGACAAATGCCGCGCTATCAAGATGGGAGCATCGCGTCTCTGAGAACGCATGTTCCTCGATCATTTTGAGGACGTTGTTTTTTGACAACCCCCATTTTTTCTTGGTTTCGGCGCGGGCTCTTTTGATAAGGTCTTTCAGGGGCGGATCGTCCGCCATGGCCTTTTTCAGGCCCGCAGGATCGGCCAGTTCCGTCTCGCGCTTCTTGATCCAGACACGCGCCGCTTGTTCGCGGGCGAACGTCTGCGTTTCCTGATGCAGCACCTTGCCGCCTTTGCGGATGCGCACCTGAGCCTTGTATGAAGTGCTACCATCCTTGTTCTTGCGTGGCGTGATTGCGCCCATGTTGTTCCCCGAGGTGCCATGATTTTCGTGGCACCAATTTTGGCACCGTGGCACCTCAGAAACAAGGCTGTACGAGGGTAAACGAGATAGGACGAGACATACCAAAATACGTCGGATGCCTTTGATTTCAAAGAAAAATCAATGAAATCAAGGGTGTTCGGCTGAACCGAGAAACCCATCATCGACAAACCCTTGAGCAAATATCCGTACCCCATTCCGAGCCGTGAAGAAATTCTCGGCGTGCTGCGTACGAGCGACGCGCCGCTAGCCGCCAACGACATCGCCGAAGCCCTGTCGATCAAGCGTCAGGAGCGCGAGGGGTTCTTCCGACGGGTCGCCGCGATGGAGCGCGATGGCCAGATCCGCCTCGACAAGCGCGGCCACTATCAGTTGACCCATCCGTCGAATTTCGTCGCGGGGCGTGTGCAGGGGCATCGCGACGGCTACGGGTTCGTGATCCGCGACGACGGCCAGGACGACCTGTTCCTCCCGAACGGCGAAATGCAGAAGGTGATGCACAACGATCGCGTCCTCGCGCGGATCGTCGGCTACGATCGCCGCGGCCGCCCGGAAGGGCATGTCGTCGAAGTCACCGAGCGCGCGAACAAGCGCGTGATCGGCCGCCTGCTGAACGAGAACGGTGCGCTGATCGTCGCGCCGGAAGACAAGCGTATCGGCCACGATATCCTGATCACGCAGAACGTGAAGAAGGCGAAGGTCGGGCAGGTCGTCGTCGTCGAGCTGACCGATTTCCCGAGCCGCCATTCGCAGCCGCTCGGCCGTGTCGTCGAGGTGCTCGGCGATATCGACGATCCGGGCATGGAAATCGAGATCGCGGTGCGCAAGTACGGCGTGCCGCACGAGTTCAGCCAGCCGGCGCTCGACGAAGCCGCCGCGCTGCCCGACAAGGTGCGTCCGGCCGACCTGCGTTTCCGCGTCGACTTGCGCGACGTGCCGCTCGTGACGATCGACGGCGAGGATGCGCGCGACTTCGACGATGCCGTCTATTGCGAGCCGGTGAAGGTCGGTCGCGGCGACGGCTACCGGCTGATCGTCGCGATCGCCGACGTGTCGCACTACGTCCAGCCGGGCAGCGGCCTCGATGCCGACGCGCTCGAGCGCAGCACGTCGGTCTACTTCCCGCGCCGCGTGCTCCCGATGCTGCCGGAGAAGCTGTCGAACGGGCTCTGTTCGCTGAACCCGCAGGTCGACCGCTGCGTGCTCGCATGCGACATGGTGATCACCGCGCGCGGCGAGATCAAGGCATACCAGTTCTATCCGGCCGTGATCCATTCGGCGGCGCGCCTCACGTACACCGAAGTCGCCGCCGTGCTGTCGAACACGAAGGGGCCGGAGGCCGCGCGCCGCGCGGATCTGCTGCCGCACCTGCAGGATCTGTACGGCGTCTACAAGTCGCTGTTCGCCGCACGTCAAAAGCGCGGCGCGATCGATTTCGACACGACCGAGACCTACATCGTCTGCAACTCGCAAGGCAAGATCGAGCAGATCGTGCCGCGCCAGCGCAACGACGCGCACAAGCTGATCGAGGAATGCATGCTGGCCGCGAACGTCTGCGCGGCCGATTTCCTGAAGCGCAACAAGCATCCGGGTCTGTACCGCGTGCACGCGGGGCCGACGCCGGAGAAGCTCGAGAACCTGCGTGCGTTCCTGCGCGGCATGGGCCTGTCGCTCGGCGGCGGCGACAAGCCGCACGCGAGCGACTACGCGGCGCTGATGGCGCAGATCCGCGACCGGCCGGACGCGCAGATGCTACAGCCGATGCTGCTGCGCTCGATGCAGCAGGCCGTCTACAGCCCGGACAACATCGGCCACTTCGGTCTCGCATACGAGGCGTACGCGCACTTCACGAGCCCGATCCGCCGCTACCCGGACCTGCTCACGCATCGCGCGATCTACGCGATCCTGTCCGGCAAGAAGTACGTGCCGAAGGCGCCGGAAGGCTTCGAGCTGAACACCGCGCTGTCGCCGCGCGCCCGCGCGATGCAGCAGGCCGACGACGAGGCGCGCGGCCGCTCGCGTTCGAACACGGCAATCTGGGAGGAGCTCGGCCTGCACTGCTCGGCGAACGAGCGCCGTGCGGACGAGGCGTCGCGCGACGTCGAGGCGTGGCTCAAGTGCTACTTCATGCGCGACAAGCTCGGCGAGGAGTATGGCGGGATGGTGAACGGCGTGACGTCGTTCGGCATCTTCGTGCAGCTCGACACGCTGTTCATCGAAGGGCTCGTGCACGTGACGGAGCTCGGCTCCGACTACTTCCAGTACGACGAGATCAAGAACGAGCTGCGCGGCGAACGCACGGGTATCCGTTATCGCCTGTCGGACCGCGTGCGCGTGCAGGTGAGCCGCGTCGATCTCGACGCGCGCAAGATCGATTTCCGCCTCGTGCGCGATACGCCGGTGAAGGCGCCGCGTCCGTCGCCCGCACCGGCTGCCGGCGTCGATCGCAACGGCAGCGGCCCGCGCGTGCGTGCGCTGCCGCCGGTGGAGGACACCGTGCCGCGTGGCAAGAAGGCCGCGAGCGCGCCGAGTGTCGCGGTGAAGGAAGCGCGCGCCGCACGTGGCGCCGCGAAGAAGAAGGGCGGCGGTGGCGGCGGCGCGCCGGCGAAGCCGACCGCGAAGAAGGCCCGCGCCCGCAAGAAGTACTGAGCGTTCAGGGCGGCGTGTGCGCACGCCCTGCAGTATCGAAAGACGCCGCGTTATCGGCCATCGGCCGGCCACGCGGCGCTTTCCTTTTCCATGGATCGCGGCTGCGCGAATCGCGCGGCCGCCTGTTTGATCGAAGGTTGTTCCAGTCATGTCACGTCTGAAGGTTCTTTACGGTTTTCATGCGGTGACCGCACGTTTGCGGCACGATGCATCGACGGTGGCGGAGGTGCTGTACGACCAGACGCGCCGCGACCGCCGCATGCAGGAGTTCCTGCACGCCGCGAAGGAAGCGGGCGTGCGGCTGATCGCAGCCGACGAAACGCGCCTGTGGGGTCTCGCGCATACCGAGCGCCACCAGGGCGTCGTCGCACGCGTCGAGGACATGCCGCTCGCGCAGAACCTGTCCGAGCTGCTCGACGGCATCAACGGGCCTGCGCTGCTGCTCGTGCTCGACGGCGTCACCGATCCGCACAATCTCGGCGCCTGCCTGCGGGTCGCCGATTCGGCCGGCGCGCACGCGGTCATCGCGCCGCGCGATCGCGCGGTCGGCCTGAACGCGACTGCCGCCAAGGTGGCGAGCGGCGCAGCCGATACCGTGCCCTACATCACCGTGACGAACCTCGCCCGTGCGCTGCGCGAGCTGAAGGAAGCCGGCGTGTGGATCATCGGGACGTCGGACGAGGCGCCGGCGACGCTCTACGAAACGAAGCTCGACGGCCCGGTCGCGCTCGTGATGGGCGCGGAAGGCGAAGGCATGCGCCGGCTCACGCGCGACACCTGCGACGAAGTGATGAGCATCCCGATGGCCGGCAGCGTGGAAAGCCTGAACGTGTCGGTCGCGAGCGGCGTGTGCCTGTACGAAGCCGTGCGCCAGCGGCGCGTGAAGGGCTGAGCCCCGGGCCCGCCCGTCCCGCGCGCGATGCGCGGGCGTCGAATCACCCAAGCGACGCGTGCCCCGATGCAAGGCGGCACGCGGCTACCCGGAACCCGCGACCGATGATCCTGTTTCGTGCCGGCATCTCCTGCGCCGTGCTCGGCCTGCTGGCGGCCTGCACGTCGCCGTCGCTCGTCGAGCGCGGCACCTACTACGCCGACACGAGCCTGCACGCGCGCGGCGCCGATTCGCGGATTCGCTTTCTCGTGATGCACTACACCGAAAGCGACGAGACGAAATCCTTGCGCACGTTGACCGGCGATTCGGTCAGCGTGCACTACGTCGTTCCGCCGCGGCCGCCCACCGAGCGCGGGATGCCCGTCGTCCACCAACTCGTTCCGGAAGCGCGGCGTGCATGGCACGCGGGCGTCAGCGAGTGGCAGGGCACGACTGAGCTGAACGCGGTGTCGATCGGCATCGAGAACGTGAACCGCGGCCCGCTCGACCCGCAGCAGCGCACCTGGCAGCCGTATCCGCCCGAACAGGTCGACGCGCTGATCCGCCTGTCGCAGGACATCGTCGCGCGCTACGGGATTGCGCCGACGCGCGTGGTCGGGCACAGCGACATCGCGCCGCAACGCAAGATCGATCCCGGGCCGCTGTTCCCGTGGCATGCGCTCGCGCAAGCAGGCATCGGCGCGTGGCCGGACGACGCCACCGTTGCCGCGCGGCTCGGCGGCCGCGACCCGCACGCGCCGGTCGACGTGCGCGAACTGCAGCTCAAGCTCGCGCGCTACGGCTACGACGTGCCGACCGACGGCGTGCTCGACACGCGCACGCGGCGCGTGTTCGCGGCGTTCCAGATGCATTTCCGGCCGTCCGACTACGCGGGCGACCCGGACGCGGAAAGCGACGCGATCGCGCAGGCGCTGCTCGACAAGTACTTCCCCGGCGCGCAAACGGCGGTCCCCGCTCCGGTGGCCGACACGCGCTGAATGCGCGGCGCATTGCACGCCGAAAAACGCGGGGGCGTCCGCCGACTCCGGTAAACTGGCGGTTTTCAGCAATCCCGCAGCATTACCACGCCATGACTCAAGACGAACTCAAACGCCTCGTCGGCCAGGCCGCCGCCGATTACGTGATCCAGAACGTGCCGGAAGGCGCCGTGATCGGTGTCGGCACCGGCTCGACCGCCAACTGCTTCATCGACGCGCTCGCGGCCGTCAAGTCGCGCTATCGCGGCGCCGTGTCGAGCTCGGTCGCCACGACCGAACGCCTGAAATCGCACGGCATCAAGGTGTTCGACCTGAACGAGATCGACTCGCTTCAGGTGTACGTCGACGGCGCCGACGAGATCGACGCCGGCGGCGCGATGATCAAGGGCGGCGGCGGCGCGCTGACGCGCGAGAAGATCGTCGCGTCGGTGGCCGACACGTTCGTCTGCATTGCGGACGCGAGCAAGCGCGTGCCGGTGCTCGGCGCGTTCCCGCTGCCGATCGAGGTCGTGCCGATGGCGCGCACGGCGATCGGCCGGCGCGTGACCGCGCTCGGCGGCGTGCCCGTGCTGCGCGTGACGAAGGACGGCGCACCCTACATCACCGACAACGGCAACGAGATCATCGACGTGAAGGGCCTGCAGATCGCCGATCCGCGCGGTTTCGAGGCACAGGTGAACGCATGGCCGGGCGTCGTGACGGTCGGCCTGTTCGCCGAGCGCGGCGCGAATCTGTGCTTGCTCGGCACGGAAAACGGCGTTGAAACGATCGCTTATCCGGCTGGCTGAAACTGAATGAGAAGCAGTCCGTAACGGCGCGATATCGGTCGTCACGGATTGCATAGTTAAATCTTGTGGAAACCGGGGTCCGGCAGGCGCGGCGCGCTTCCCGGGCTTTTTTTTTAGCCGTATAAATCACCTCGTTCAAAAGAGGGATAACCCTGTCAGGTGTTTACCAGATAGCGAAATATCGTCGAACTCATCAACTTATAGATCATAAGAACAGAGTAGTAACCAGGGCCGGCGGAACTGCGGAGCAGGTGTTCGCAAATCGACGCACGGGGAGGTGTCATGGAGCAGGGCAAAGACCGGTCACTGGTCGCCAAAGTGATGGATGGGCTTGTCTCGGGTATCGTCGAGGACAAGTACGGCGGCATCTTGCCGCCGCAGGACGTGCTGTCGAAAGAGTTCGACGTGAGCCGCACGGTGATGCGGGAGGCGTTGTCGATGTTGCTTGCGCGCGACATGCTCGACGTGCGTCCGAAAGTCGGGACGCGCGTGCGGCCGATGCGCGACTGGCGGATGATCGACGAAGACGTCGTGAGCTGGCGATTTCGGGCAAAGCCCGATCCGCAGTTCATGCGCGACGTCATCGAGTTCCGGATGCTGATCGAACCACGCGCGACCGCGCAGGCGGCCGTGCGTGCGACGGCCGCCGACATCGCGGGCATTCGCGAAGCGTTCGATGCGTTCAAGGTGCTGCAGCCGGGCGATTCCGGCTACGACACGGCGGACGAGTTGCTGCATACGCGGATCGTCCAGGCAAGCGGCAACCAGTTCTTCCAGCAGATGGCGGCGATCGTGCGCGGCGCGGTGCGTCTCGTGAATCCGCGCGTCGTGCAGAAGGAGGGCGCGCACGACATCGCGGTGAAGGCGCATGCGCGCGTCGTCGACGCGATCGAGCGGCGCGACCCGCGCGAAGCCGAAGCAGCGTCGCTCGCGCTGATCGATTTCAGCGCGGACGAGATTTCGCGCGATTTCTCGGTCGACGTGCCGGTGCGGGCCTGACGGCGCGCGTGTCGTCCATCCGTGTGCCGCGGGGCCGTTTATCATGACGGCCGGCCGGCAGCGTGCCGGCAACCGCCATACGACCGACACGGAAGATCAGGATGAACGACAACGACCATCGCCCGGTGCGCTTCGGCATCGTCGGCGCAGGCAGCATCGCGCGCCGCTTCGCGCAAAGCCTCGCGCACGTGCCGGGCGCCACGCTCGCCGGCGCCTGGGCCCGCCGCGCCGACGCAACGGCCGCCTTCTGCGAGACATGCGGCGGCACGCCTGCCGCGAGCCTCGACGCGCTCCTCGCGAGCGATATCGACGCGGTCTACATCGCGACGCTCCATGACAGCCATGCGCAGTACACGCTGGCCGCACTGGCTGCCGGCAAGGCGGTGCTGTGCGAGAAACCCGCCGCGCTGAACGCCGCGCAACTCGACACGGTGCTGCACGCGGCGCGCGCTGCCGGGCGGCTCTTCATGGAGGCGATGAAGCCGCCATTCTTTCCGCTGTACCGTCAGTTGCGTGCGCACCTGCGTGACGATCCGATCGGCGAGATCCGGCTCGTGCGGGCGGGCTGCGCATCGTCGTCGGTGCCGGAGGCGCATTCCGTCTATCGGCTCGATCGCGCGGGCGGCGCGCTGCTCGACATCGGCATCTACGAGGCGTTCCTTGCCGTCGACTGGCTCGGCGCGGCGCGCGACGTGCAGACGCTCGGACGCGTCGGCGCGACGGGCGTCGACCTGTTCGCGAGCCTGAACAGCGTGCATGAGAACGGCGGGATCGCACAGCTCTTTTGCGGTCTCGACGTGATGGGGCGCGGCGACGCGCTGATCGCCGCGGCGGGCGGCCACGTGACGATTCACGAGAAGTGGTGGAACCCCGCGCGTGCGACGATCCGCTACGCGGACGGGCGCACCGTCGAACTCGATGCGTCGGTCGACGGCGGCGGGCTGAACTACGAGACCGAGCACTTCTGCGAGCTGCTGCGTGCGGGCGAGACCGAAAGCCCGATCATGACGCACGACCATTCGCGGCGGATGATCGCGATGACCGATGCGGCGCGCGCCGTGCTCGGCGTGCGCTATTCGGGCGAATAGACGGGAAGACGGAAAGACGGAAAGACGGGAAGGTGGGCGTCGGGCCGGCGAGCGCCGGCCCGGTGCAGCCGCGTGGCTCAGTGCCGCGACGGCAGCGACAGGCGCTTTTCGTACCAGCGCTGCACCCATTCGAGGATCTGGCACAGGATCCAGTACACGGCCGCGGCGGCGAGATAGAGCGGCAGCGGCTGATAGGTCGCCGCGATCACTTCCTGCGCGCTGCGCAGCAGTTCGGTCACGGTGATCACGGACACGAGCGACGTGTCCTTGATCAGGCTGATCAGGCTGTTCGACAGGCTCGGCACCGCGATGCGCAGCGCCTGCGGGCCGATCACGTAGCGTAGCGTCTGCCCCCACGACAGCCCCAGGCTGTACGCGGCGAGCCACTGGCCGCGCGCGATCCCGTTGATCGCGCCGCGCATGCTTTCCGACATGTAGGCCGCGACGTTCGCGGACAGCGCGATGACGCCGGCCGGCGTCGGGTCGAGCGAGATGCCGAGGCTCGGCAGCCCGTAATAAATGACGAAGATCTGCACGAGCAGCGGCGTGCCGCGCATCAGGCTCACGTACGCGCGCGCCAGCCACGCGAGCGCGTTGACCCAGATGCGCTCGAAGCCGTCGAGCGCTTCGCTCTGCCGGATGCCCATCATCGCGAGCACGACGGCGCCAAGCAGGCCGAACACCATCGACAGCACGGCGAACTTGACGGTCAGCACGGCACCCTGGGCGAGCACCGGCAGCGATTGGACGAGCAGGGACGTTGTCGACATGGAATACGAAGCGAATGCGTGCGCGAAAGCGCAATCATAAACCGGACCGATAAAACAAAGGGCGGCATCGTTGCGGATGCCGCCCTTTCCGGCCCGCCGTCAGGCGGGAAATGCAGGCGTGCTTACTTGAGCGGTTTCGTCACGTCGATGCCGAACCACTTGTCGGAGATCTTCGTGAACGTGCCGTCGGCTTCGAGTTGCGCCATCGCGTCGTCGATCGCCTTCTGGAACTTCGGGTTGCCCTTCTTGAACGGGATGCCCGACGGGTTCGCCGAACCGACGTTCGCGCCCGGGCGCAGCGGCAGCTGCGAATTCTTCGTCAGGTACGCGAGCATCAGGCGGTCGTTGAGCGCCGCGTCGAGGCGCCCGGCCGCGAGATCGCGCAGGTACTCGGGCGCGCCCGGGTACGTCTTCACGTCGATGCCCGGCACCGATTTCGCCATGTCCATGTAGTTCGTGCCGAGCGCGACGCCGAGCTTCTTGCCCTTCAGGTCTTCCAGCGACTTGAACGCGCGCGTGTCGTCCTTGCGCTGGATCAGCTGCGCGGACGAGTACGTGTATGCGGGCGAGAAGTCGAGCGTTTCCTTGCGCTTGTCGGTGATGCCGACCTGGTTGACGATCACGTCGAACTTGCCGGCCTGCAGGCCCGCGATGATGCCGCTCCATTCGGTCGTCACGAATTCGGCCTTCACGCCGAGCTTCGCCGCGACGGCCTTCGCGATGTCGACGTCGAAGCCGACGAGGTCGCCTTGCGGGCTCTTCGAGTTGAACGGCGGGAACGTGCCTTCGAGGCCGACGCGCAGCGTGCCGCGTTGTTTGACCTGGTCGAGGAGGTCGGCCGCATGCGCGGTTGCCGCGGCGAACGACATGCCGATCGCGCCGGCAACCAGCAGCTTCTTCAACAGCGGAAATTTCATCGTGTGTGTCCTTGCCCTGGTGGGGTCAATGGTTTTCGTCATACGGCGATGATAGCAAAAATGCTATCGATAGCTAAATATACTTTGCTTATGGCTATATTACGCGCCGCGTTCGCTGGCGATCGCCTTCACGCATTCCGACACGAGCGCCGGGCCGCGATAAATGAAGCCGGTATAGAGCTGGACGAGCGCCGCGCCGGCCGCCAGCTTCGCACGGGCATCCTCGCCCGAGAAAATGCCGCCGACGCCGATGATCGGCACGTCGTTGCCGACTTCCGCGTGCAGCTTGCGGATCACTTCGTTCGATGCGTCGAACACCGGGCGGCCCGACAGGCCGCCGGCTTCGTCCGCATGCGGCAGGCCCTGGACGGCCGCGCGCGACAGCGTCGTATTGGTGGCGATGACCGCTTCGATCTTGTGGCGCAGCAGCGTGTCGCCGATTTCCTTGACCTGTTCGTCGTCGAGATCGGGCGCGATCTTCAGTGCGAGCGGCACGAGCTTGCCGTGCAGGTCGGCGAGGCGCTGCTGCTTGTCCTTCAGCGCGGCGAGCAGCGCGTCGAGCTCGCCCGCGCCCTGCAACTGGCGCAGGTTCTTCGTGTTCGGCGACGAGATGTTGATCGTCACGTAGCTCGCGAACGGATACACGCGCTCGAGGCAGTACAGGTAATCCTCGGCGGCGCGCTCGATCGGCGTGTCGGCGTTCTTGCCGATGTTCAGGCCGAGGACGCCGCGATAGCGGGCGGCCTGCACGTTCTTCACGAACTGGTCGACGCCGTGGTTGTTGAAGCCCATCCGGTTGATCAGCGCTTCGGCCTGCGGCAGCCGGAACATCCGCGGGCGCGGATTGCCGGGCTGCGGGCGCGGCGTGACCGTGCCGACCTCGATGAAGCCGAAGCCGAGCGCCGCGAGGCCGTCGATGGCCGCGCCGTCCTTGTCGAGGCCGGCCGCGAGGCCGACCGGGTTGCGGAACGTGAGCCCCATCACGGTACGCGGCGCGTCGGGCACGCGCGCCGACAGCGCGCAGGCGAGGCCCGTACGGCCGGCCGCGCCGAGCGCGCGCAGCGTAAGGTGGTGAGCGTCTTCCGCATCCATCTTGAACAGGGATGCGCGGGCCAGCGGGTAGAGGGAACTGAACACGGGAATGGGGCGGACGGCCGGAATGAATGACAACCCGCTATTTTACCGGGAGTTGCGCGGCACGGGCGCGCTTCGCTTCGTAGCCGCCGCGGCGCGCGTCAGCCCGACCCGGAATGCCCGCCCGGCAACGGCGCGCGCGCGAGCGCCGCGTCGACGGGCGGCAGGTCGACCCGTTCCGGATCGAGCGTCTTCCAGCGGCCGTCGATCAGCCCTTCGAGCGGATGGAAGTTCGCCTTGTAGGCCATCTTCGGGCTCTCGCGGATCCAGTAGCCGAGGTACACGTAGGGCAGCCCGAGGCTCTTCGCCTGCTCGATCTGCCACAGGATGTTGTAGGTGCCGTAGCTCGTGTGCCGGTCGTCGGGCTCGAAGAACGTATAGACCGACGACAGGCCGTCGCCGAGGATGTCGATCATGCTGACCATGCGCAGCTTGCCGGGTTCGCCGCCCGGCGCGTCGAGGTCGCGGAATTCGACGAGGCGCGAGTTGATCCGGCTTTGCAGCAGGAACTGTTCGTACTGGTCGCGGCTGTCGCGGTCCATGCCGCCGCCCGCATGGCGCGCGGACTGGTAGCGCATGTAGAGCGCGTAGTGTTCTTCGTCGTAGTGCAGCGGCGACACCGTCGCGACCAGCGCGCGATGCCGTTTCCACATCCGGCGCTGCGTGCGCGTCGGCGCGAACGCGGCGACCGGCACGCGTACCGGCACGCATGCGCGGCAGCCGTCGCAGTACGGGCGGTACGTGAACACGCCCGAGCGGCGGAAGCCGGCCTTCACGAGCTCGGTGTAGATGTCGGAATTGATCAGGTGGCTCGGCGTCGCGACTTGCGAGCGCGCGATGCGGCCGTCCAGATAACTGCACGGATAGGGCGCCGTTGCATAGAATTGCAGCGCCGAAAGCGGTGAAAGCGGCAGCTCAGTCGGATGAGTCATGGGCAGCTCTCGATGCAGGGAAGGAGTGCCGCGCTAGCGCTCGGTCCCGGTGGGCGCCGCCGTTTCGGCGGGGCTCGTCAGCGCGGCGAGCACGCGCTTGTCGAAGTGCCACGGAATCGGCGGTTCGGCTACCGCGCGGCGCACGTGAGCGACAAAGGCCTTGCGTGCGATCTCGCGGCCGCCGAGCGACGCTAGATGCGACGTATTCTGCTGGCAGTCTATCATTTCCAGCCCGTGCTCGCGAAGGTGCGCGACGAGCGCGGCCAGCGCGATTTTCGACGCGTCGGTCACGTCCGCATACATCGACTCGCCGAAAAACATCCGGCCGAACGACACGCCGTACAGGCCGCCGACGCGGCGCCCGTCGTGCCACGTCTCGATGCTGTGCGCGTTGCCGGAGCGGTAGAGCGACGTATAGGCGTCGATGATCTCGGCGGTGATCCAGGTGCCGCGCTGCCCGCGGCGCGGTGCCTGCGCGCAGGCGCGCATCACGCCGGGAAAGTCGTGATCGACGCGCACTTCCCATTGAGGCTCGCGCAGCACGCGCTTGAGCGTCTTGCGCAGCGAAGGCGACACCTTGAATTCGGCCGGCACGAGGATCATGCGCGGGTCGGGGCTCCACCACAGCACCGGCTGGCCGTCCGAGTACCACGGGAAGATGCCGCGCAGGTAGGCGTCGATGAGGCGCGACGGCAGCAGGTCGGCGCTCGCGGCGAGCAGCCCGGGCGCACCCGTCGCGGGGCCGAGCGCGCGCTCGATGGGCGGGAACGGATCGTCCGGGCCGAGCCAGGGAACCATGGGGCGCGGCTCAGCCGTTGCGCAGCGAGCGGAAGATATCGCCGGTGTGCACGCCGTAGTCGCCGGCGGCGCGATCGGCGAAGAAGAACCGCAGGGTCTGGCTGACGGTCGGGAACGCGATCTCGTCCCACGGGATGTCCGCTTCGTCGAACAGTTTCACCTCGAGGCTTTCCTCGCCGGCTTCGAAGCCCGGGTCGGTGAGCCGTGCGAGGTAGAACAGATGGACCTGGTGCACGTGCGGCACGTTCAGCAGCGTGAACAGGTTCTGCACCTCGACGCGCGCGCCGGCTTCCTCGAGGGTCTCGCGCGCGGCGGCTTCCGCGGTCGTTTCGCCCATTTCCATGAAACCGGCCGGCAGCGTCCAGAAACCGTAGCGCGGTTCGATCGCGCGGCGGCACAGCAGGATCTGGTCGCCCCAGACCGGCACCGTGCCGACGACGTTGCGCGGATTCTGATAATGGATCGTGCCGCAGTGATCGCAGACGAAGCGTTCACGATTGTCGCCCGGAGGAATGCGCGCGAGGACTTCGTGACCGCAGACGGAGCAGAATTTCATGTCGAGTGGAAGGGACGAGGTGATGCGAGTGTATCACCGGGCCGCGGCATTCTTGAACGCTTGCGCATGCGGCGGCGTGTCGTGCGAAACGGCGGGTGCGCGAGCGAAGAGCGCGCGGCGCCCGGGCGCGCAAAAACAAAAAGCCCGACGCGAGGCCGGGCTTTTTGCGAAATTCTGGACGGTTGGTTGCGGGGGTAGGATTTGAACCTACGACCTTCGGGTTATGAGCCCGACGAGCTGCCAGACTGCTCCACCCCGCGTCCGTCGAAGAATTGAATTATAGGGGCTATCCAGAATGCGTGCAAGTGTTTTGTGACAATCGCATGGCGAGCGCTGGTGGGGCCGGTACGGGCAGGCACGTGCGCTAGAATCGAGCGGTTTGTGTCGTCATCCCGGCAGCGGCCCGGCGCGATCGCATCGGCGCCGTTGCGGCTCTCCTTACTGCATCGACGGATTCATGGACATCGCTCACGATCTGCAATCGATCGGCGCGCAGGAACAGGCGCTCGTGTTTCCCCATTTCGACCCGGCTCGCGCATGGGCGCTCGGCAACCGGATGCATGCGCTCGCGACGTCGCGCGGTCATGCGATCGCGATCGACATCGTCACGTTCGGCCAGCCGCTGTTTTACGCGGCGCTCGCCGGAGCCACGCCCGACAACGCCGACTGGGTGCGCCGCAAGCGCAACGTCGTCGCGCATTTTCGCCGCAGCTCGTACGCGATCGGCCTGCGCATGCAGCAGGCCGGCGCGACGCTCGCGGACAAGCACGGATTGCCGGTCGCCGAGTATGCGTCGCACGGCGGCTCGTTTCCGCTGACCGTCGCCGGCGCCGGCGTGATCGGCTCGATCACCGCGTCCGGGCTGCCGCAGCGCGCGGATCACGAGTTCGTCGTCGAGGCGCTGTGCGCCGAGCTCGGCCACGACTACGCGGTACTGGCCCTCGCAAGGAGCTGAGCGATGCAATTGCCCGGCTACGCATGGCTCGCGATCGCGATCGTCGCGGAAGTGATCGGCACGTCCGCGCTGCGCGCAGCGGACGGTTTCACGCGCTTGTGGCCGTCGGTGCTCGTCGTCGCCGGTTACGGCGTTGCGTTCTACTGCCTGTCGCTCACGTTGCGCACGATGCCGGTCGGCATCATCTATGCAGTCTGGTCGGGCGCCGGCATCGTGCTGATCACGCTCGTCGCGATGCTGCTCTATCGTCAGGTGCCGGACGTGCCGGCGGTGATCGGCCTCGGGCTGATCATCGCGGGTGTCGTGGTGCTGAACCTGTTCTCGAAGATGCAGGCGCACTGAGCGTGCGACTGCCGTTTGCCGGACGACCTTCATGACCGACTCCACTTCCGCCGCCGTTTCCGCCGAATCCGCCCAGCCCGACGTGCGCGCGTATGTCGCGAACCGCATCGGCTTTCTCGAACTGAACCGGCCGAAGGCGCTGAACGCGCTGTCGGTCGGCATGATCCGGCTGATGCAGCAGGCGCTCGACGCGTGGCGCGACGATCCCGACGTCGTCGCGGTCGTCGTGCACAGCCCGCATCCGCGCGCGTTCTGCGCGGGCGGCGACGTGCGCTTCTTCCACGACGCGTGGCAGCGCGGCGACCGCGACGCGGTCGACACGTTCTTCATCGAGGAATACACGCTGAACCATGCGATCTTCACGTACCCGAAGCCGTACATCGCGCTGATGCACGGTGTCGTGATGGGCGGCGGCATGGGGATCTCGCAGGCGGCGCGGCACACGGGCGGCCTGCGCGTCGTGACCGATTCGACGAAGATGGCGATGCCCGAAACGCGCATCGGCCTGTTCCCGGACGTCGGGATGAGCTGGTTTCTCGCGCGTACGCCCGGCGCGATCGGCCGCTATCTCGCGGTGACGGGCGCGACGCTCGACGCGGCCGGCGCGCTGTACGCGCAACTCGCCGACGTCTATCTGCCCGATGCCGCGCTGCCGGCGCTGCTCGACACGCTGCGCGGCGCGCGCATCGACAGCGGCGCGCAGGCCGTCGCGTGCGTGACCGACGCGGCTGCCGCGCACAAGGTCGTGCCGACGCCCGACACGTCGGCGCTTGCCGATGCGCGCGCCGGGATCGACAGGCATTTCGCGCAGCCCGACCTCGACACGATCCTCGCGTCGCTCGACGCCGAGCCCGATTGCGCGGCGGTCGACGGGTGGATCGAGAAGGCGACCCATGCGATGCGCGAGCAGTTGTCGCCGCTGTCGATGGCCGTGTCGCTCGAAGTCGTCGAACGCGCGCGCGGCGCGACGATGGCCGATTGCCTGCGGCGCGATCTCGACCTCACGCGCTCGACCTTCGCGCACGGCGACGTGATCGAAGGCGTGCGCGCGCTGATCGTCGACAAGGATCACCAGCCGGTGTGGCGCTTCAAGTCGGCCGCCGACGTCGCGCGCGCCGACGTGCTCGCGATGTTCGACAGTCCGTGGACGCCCGACACCCATCCGCTGCGCAAGCTGAAGGACTGACGCCGGTCGGGCTGGCCCGCGCGGCCGACCGACGCGCGACACGGAAACGCAAAGGCCGCGTGCAGATGCACGCGGCCTTTGTCATGGAAGTCGGCTGGTCCCGAAGGACGCGTCGCGCGCGCCGGCGTTATTCGTCGCCCGCGTCGTCCGACATGAACGCGCGCATGAACACGAGCGCGCCGAAGCCCCACACCGCATTCGCCGCGAAGCCGGCCGCCAGCACGGGCAGCATGTTGCCCGACGGCCAGATGCCGCGCAGCGGATCGATCGCGAACACGCGGGCGGCCGTCAGCACGATACCGCCGAACACGAGCGCGCCGATCCACGATGCTTCGCGCTCGGGCGAGACGCGCAACAGCCACGCCATCGGAATCGCGCAGCACGCGCTGATCAGTGCGTTCGCGACAAATTCAGGAATGCCGAGCGGCGCGAACGGCTGTGTCGAGAAGCCGGTTGCGGCGATCAGGTCGGCCGTGTGGAGAAGGGCGAGCGTGGACTCGCGGAAGAACAGGGCGGCCAGGAAGCCGGACAGGAAGGGCAGGATGACTTTCTGCATCGATGAGTGCACCGCAGGCGCGCACGGCCGGGGCCGGGCGCGCGGAGTTATTCGGATAGGTGCGCCATTATAGGGCCCGGCCGCGGCGATATTCGCTCCAGCGTCGTGCTAATCACGAAAGCGGAAAACCTAAGCTCAAAAAAATCGTTCCAAAGCCTGGTACCGATCCCTAGACTGGTTTCCCAGAAACAGCCGTGCGATCGCGTCCTCGTCCGCTGCACGGCGTGACCGGCGAGCCATCCCGATTCGAATGCACACCATGCATGCGTCGCTCATCCGCGACGCGAGCAGGGCGATGTTTTTTTCAAATTTCGGCAGTGACAGTCAAGCAGGAGCAGCAGATGAATGTGTTCTGGTTTATCCCCACGCATGGCGACAGCCGCTATCTCGGCACGGCCGAAGGCGCGCGCGCCGCGGACTACGATTACTTCAAGCAGGTCGCCGTGGCGGCGGACACGCTCGGCTACGACGGCGTGCTGCTGCCGACCGGCCGCTCCTGCGAGGATGCGTGGGTCGTCGCGTCGAGCCTGATTCCCGCGACGCAGCGCCTGAAGTTCCTGGTCGCCGTGCGCCCCGGCATCGCTTCGCCGGGGCTCGCCGCGCGGATGGCCGCGACGTTCGACCGCCTGTCGGGCGGCCGCCTGCTGATCAACGTCGTCACGGGCGGCGATGCGGCCGAGCTGGAAGGCGATGGCCTCTTCGCCGATCACGACACGCGCTACGAGATTACCGACGATTTCCTGAACATCTGGCGCGGGCTGCTTGCCGCGTCGCACGACAACGGCGGGTTCGACTACATCGGCAAGCACCTGCAGTCGAAAGGCGGCAAGGCGCTTTACCCGCCCGTGCAGCGCCCGCATCCGCCGCTGTGGTTCGGCGGCTCGTCGCCGGCCGCTCACGCGATCGCCGCCGATCACATCGATACCTACCTGACCTGGGGCGAGCCGCCCGAGGCCGTCGCGAAGAAGATCGCCGACATCCGTGCACGTGCCGACGCGCGCGGCCGCAAGATCAAGTTCGGCATCCGCCTGCACGTGATCGTGCGCGAGACCGAGGACGAAGCATGGCGTGACGCCGAGCGGCTGATCAGCCGGCTCGACGACGACACGATCGCACGTGCGCAGAAGGCGTTCGCGAACATGGATTCGGAAGGCCAGCGCCGGATGGCCGCGCTGCACGGCGGCAAGCGCGGCGGCCGCGAGACGCTCGAGGTCTATCCGAACCTGTGGGCCGGCGTGGGGCTCGTGCGCGGCGGCGCCGGCACGGCGCTCGTCGGCAATCCCGAGCAGGTCGCGGAACGCATGCGCGAATACGCGGATCTCGGCATCGAGACGTTCATCCTGTCCGGCTATCCGCACCTCGAGGAGTCGTATCGCTTCGCCGAGCTCGTGTTCCCGCTGATCAAGGGCAAGGGCGTGGAGAGAGCGGCCGGCCCGCTGTCGGGGCCGTTCGGCGAGATCGTCGGCAACAACTATCTGCCGAAGACGAGCCAGAGCTGAGCGACGGAGGCCTGCGATGACAACGAAAACCTCGACGACGGGCGTCGCCGTGGCCGCCCGCGCGTGGCGCGGCGTCGCGCCGTGGCTCGTGCCGCTCGCGTTGCTGGTGGTATGGGAAGTCGGTGCGCGCACCGGCTGGCTGTCGACCCGCGTGCTGCCCGAGCCGGTGGCGGTCGTGCGCGCGGCGTGGTCGCTCGTGACGTCGGGCGAAATGTGGGCGAACGTGAAAGTGAGTACGTGGCGCGCGCTGTTCGGCTTCGCGATCGGCGGCGGCGTCGGCCTCGCGCTGGGGCTTGCGACCGGGCTGTCGAAGGCCGCCGAGGTCGCGCTCGACTCGACGATCCAGATGATCCGCAACATTCCGGCGCTCGCGATGATTCCGCTCGTGATCCTGTGGTTCGGCATCGACGAGAAGGCGAAACTGTTCCTCGTCGCGCTCGGCGTGTTTTTCCCCGTCTACATCAATACGTATCACGGGATCCGCTCGGTCGACGCGAACCTGATCGAGATGGCGAAGAGCTACGGCGTGCGCGGCTTCGCGCTGTACCGCGACGTGATCCTGCCCGGTGCGTTGCCGTCGATCCTCGTCGGCGTGCGTTTCGCGCTCGGGCTGATGTGGGTGATGCTGATCGTCGCGGAAACGATCTCCGCGCAGTCGGGCATCGGCTACATGACGATGAACGCGCGTGAATTCCTGCAAACCGACGTGGTGGTGGTCGGCATCCTGCTGTACGCGGTGCTCGGCAAGCTGGCCGATGTGCTGGCGAAATCGATCGAGCGCGTGACGCTGCGCTGGCACCCCGCCTATCAATCAGGAGCAAAGGCATGAATGCGACGACTTCGGCGGCCGCCTACGGCCCGCTCGCCGGCGCAGACCTCGAGGCCGAGCTCGCGCAGGCCCGCGTCGCGGATGGCGACGCGCGCGATGCGGCGATCCTCGAACGCGACGGCAGCGCATCGGTCGTGCCGCTGGCACGGCGGCGCCCGGGCAGCCCGGCTCCCGACGACGCGGTCACGCTGTCGGGCGTCAGCAAGCGCTTCGGCGCCCGCACGGTGCTCGACAACGTCGAGCTCGGCATTGCGCGCGGCAGCTTCGTCGCGATCGTCGGCCGCAGCGGCTGCGGGAAATCGACGTTGCTGCGCCTCGTCGCGGGGCTCGAGCAACCGAGCAGCGGCGCGCTCGTGACGCGCGGCGAGGGCGGCGGGGCGCTCGATACACGGATCATGTACCAGGATGCGCGCCTGCTGCCGTGGAAGACCGTGCTGCAGAACGTGATGCTGGGGCTCGGCCGCGGCGCGCGCGACCAGGCCCGCGCGGTGCTCGACGAAGTCGGGCTGCTGGAACGCGCGAACGACTGGCCCGCGCAACTGTCGGGCGGCCAGCGGCAGCGCGTCGCACTGGCACGTGCGCTCGTGCACCGGCCGCAACTGCTGCTGCTCGACGAGCCGCTCGGCGCGCTGGACGCGCTTACCCGCATCGAGATGCATGCGCTGATCGAGCGCCTGTGGCGCGAACACCGGTTCACCGCGCTGCTCGTCACGCACGACGTGCAGGAGGCCGTCGCGCTCGGCGACCGTATCCTGTTGATCGAGCAGGGGCGGGTGGCGCTCGATCAGTCAGTGCCGCTCGACCGGCCGCGCGCCCGCGCGTCGGCTGCCTTCGCGGCGCTGGAGGACCGCGTGCTGAAACGCGTGCTCGCCGGCGGACCCGGCGCGGGCGAGCACGACGCGGCGCATGAAGCAGACAAGGTTCGACCGGTCGGGCAGATCCGCTGGGCCGTTTAATTCCGGGCGGCTTCGGCCGCCCGTTCTGAGACTTTTTTCTTCGGAGCGATCATCCCGATGAGCATCACTGCAATCAACGTACGTAACCAGTTCAAGGGCAAGGTCAAGGAGATCATCCGCGGTTCCGTGGTCTCCGAAGTCGACGTCGAGACGCCGTTCGGCATCGTCACGTCGGTGATCACCACCCGTTCGGTGGACGAACTCGAACTGAAGGTCGGCGCCGAAGTCGTCGCGCTCGTGAAGTCGACGGAAGTCTCGATCGCGCGTCTCTGAGCGCGCGGGTCGCGCCTCGGTGCGGCGCCGCCGGGCAGCGTGCCCGCCGGCGCCGCATTGCATTTCGCGCGGCGCGTTTGCCACGGTATTCGGCTTCCGGGCGAAGTGCTAGGATGGAACGACACCGATGCCGGAGGCCAACGCATGACCCCCATCCTTTCCCCCGAAGCCATCGAGGCGCTGAAATGGATCGACCAGTTCGGCGACAGCCGGCCGGTTCCCGCCGCGTTCGACGACGTCGTCTACGCGTTGCTGAATGACGGGCTGATCTATCAGGCGACGGCCGACCGGGTCGATCTGACGGCCGATGGCCGGTCGTTTTTGTCCGACGAATACGATTGAGCGCGCGGCGCCGGCCCCGCGGGCGGCTTGGCGCGGCATCACCACGGAGCGTGCGATGGAACCGAGAGGGAGCGACCTCGGCGATTTCAGCGAGCCGTACCGCGGCTTCGAGATCGAGGTGAAGACCGAGCAGGTCTGGGACGGCGAGCGGGCGCACTATCGCGTGCTGCAGGGCGATGCCGTGCGGATCGACTGGCGGCTGGTCAAGATCGACGGGATGCTGCTCACCGAACGGCGCGTGATCGAGCGCGTGTTCGACGAGGCGCGCCGCGCGGTCGATGCTGAATTGGGCGGCCGGTAGTGCGCGTGTCGGGCGGGCAGGGCCGGTATTGCGGTAAAATGTCCGGTTGTTCCGTGCCATCTGGCCTGTAACCGAATTCCATGTCCGTTCCACCCTCGCTTCCTCCCCGCCGCGTATCCGTCGCGCCGATGCTCGACTGGACCGACCGCCATTGCAGGTCGTTCCACCGCACGCTGACGCGCAATACGTGGCTGTATACGGAGATGATCACGACGGGCGCGCTGCTGTTCGGCGACGCCCATCGGCATCTTGCGTTCACGCCGAGCGAATCGCCGGTCGCGCTGCAATTGGGCGGCAGCGAGCGGGACGATCTCGCGCGCGCGGCGAAGCTCGGCGAGCAGTGGGGCTACGACGAGATCAACCTGAACTGCGGGTGCCCGTCCGAGCGCGTGCAGCGCGGTGCGTTCGGCGCGTGCCTGATGAACGAGCCGCCGCTCGTCGCCGACTGCGTGAAGGCGATGCGCGATGCAGTGTCGGTGCCGGTGACGGTCAAGCACCGGATCGGCGTCGACGCGGTCGAGGACTACGCGTTCGTGCGCGACTTCGTCGGCACGGTGGCCGAGGCCGGGTGCGAAACGTTCGTCGTGCATGCGCGCAACGCGATCCTGAAAGGGCTGTCGCCGAAGGAGAATCGCGAGATCCCGCCGCTCAAGTACGACTATGCGTATCGGTTGAAGCGCGATTTTCCGTCGCTGGAGATCGTGATCAACGGCGGCATCACGACGCTCGATGAGGTTGCGCGGCATCTCGAGCACGTCGATGGCGTGATGCTCGGCCGCGAGGCCTATCACAACCCGTACGTGCTGGCGGAGGTCGATGCGCGCTTCTACGGAGCGACCTCGGCGGTGCCGACGCGCGAAGAGGCCGAGGCGCAATTGATCGCGTATTGCGCGGCCGAGCTGAAGCGCGGCACCTACCTCGGCGCGATCGTGCGGCACGCGCTCGGGCTGTATCGCGGCATGCCGGGCGCGCGCGGCTGGCGTCGCGTGCTGTCCGACAACAAGAAGCTCGCACGCGGCGATCTGGCCGTGTTCGACGAGGCGCGTGCGCATCTGAACGCGGCCGAAGAAATTTTTGAAAAAAATGCTTTGCAAGATTCAAAAGACTTCGTATAATCTTGTTCTTCGCTGCTGAAACAAAACAGCGAAACGAAGCAAGCAGTATCAGTGGTGGCTGTAGCTCAGTTGGTAGAGTCCAGGATTGTGATTCCTGTCGTCGTGGGTTCGAGTCCCATCAGCCACCCCAACAAATTCAAGCACTTGCAGCAGAATCAAGCTGACGTGTTACAAGTTTTGGAAGATGAGATTCCAAGATTTGGAAGCAAGGCCCGCCGACGTGCGGGCCTTTTTCGTTTCGACGGTTCGGCTCTCGTCTCGGGGAGATAGTTCGATGTCGTGGGATGACTACACGCGGGCAGAAGTTTTTGGGACTGGAATACATCGACCAGCATCGGACGTGCTGGCTGCGGTGGAGACGGCGTTGGACGCGCGGCTCTTCAACATTCCTGGCCTCGCGAAAAAGTTCTTGCCCCTGCACAAGCGCGATATTCTGATCCAGCGCGAACAAAACTACGTTCTTGTTGTGGTTTCGACAGAGCCTGCTCGGCATCGTCCAATGCACATCGATCGGCCATCCGCGATTGAGCACTTGGAAATTGGCGATGCCCCTGTCACTAAGCCGCGGCTATATGAGTCGCAAGTTGTGGCGAATGCCGCGCTCATTGCATTGGGATATGACCGTATCATTGAGCCCTTGCTACTTCTTCTGCCGCCGGATTTTTTGAACAAGTCTCTTGATCAACTGAATGGCCAGGCAATACGCGATGCAGCGGAGGTAGTTTTTCAATATGAACTGCAGCTGTATGGTGAACAGGTTCACGCCGATATGCCGAAAAAAATCTTTCTCAGCCATAAATCGAGCAATAAGGCGATCGTAAGAGACGTCGCCAACACAC
Organism: Burkholderia sp. AU44665; assembly: GCF_030504405.1. NCBI lineage: Bacteria > Pseudomonadati > Pseudomonadota > Betaproteobacteria > Burkholderiales > Burkholderiaceae > Burkholderia > Burkholderia sp. AU44665. The sequence goes on from NZ_JAUJRI010000037.1 coordinate 34,929, forward strand.
TGAAGGAAATCGGTTTTGATCCTTGGCTCGATGAGGATCGAATGGTTGCGGGATCTAACTTGGAACGCGAAATAAAGCAAGGGATGATGGATTCTTGTGCGGCCGTGTTCTTTGTTACTCCTGACTTCACAGATGAGGATTGGATAGCGCGCGAAGTCGACCACGCGATGACTGAAAAGCGAAAAAAAGGCGAAAGATTCGCGATAGTTCCGCTCCGACTTACCTCACCTGACGGTAGAACAGGGAAGATAATAGAAATGTTTGAGGAGTATCTCCACCCGAACGTGGCGCACCACCAAATCGTACTTGAGATTCTGAAGGCTATTCCTGTTCAAATGGGGCAAAAGGTCGCCTGGAAGACCGGAAAGTGACGATTTGATCTTAACGAGTCGCGCGCACTTTTCTTTGGCGCCGGCGGTCGTAAGTCTTTCGCACCATTCGTTCATCGGCATGGCCCGTCGCGCCTATAATCCGGTCGTCGCGTTCTTCCTGGCGATCGGTCACGGCGGCCGGCCGCATGTCGCGCAACGCAAACCGTTCGAACGGCACGCCGCGCGCCTGCGGTTCCTTCTCGCAGTAGCCCATCAGCCGCGACCAGTTCGTGTTCCATCCGCTGCGCGTATACACCTGGCCGGCGGTGTTGCCGAACACGTGGACGCTCGACGTGCGCTGCAGCGCGAGCGCCTCGTCGATCACGGCCTTCAGCTCGGGCGACCATAGCACGAGCTTTACGCGCTGCTGCTCGCCAGCCTTGCGCCTCCCGATCGGCACCTCGACGCCTTCCGGCCTGATACCTTGGCGGTGCAGCTCGCGCATCTCAGTCGGCCGGCTCACGGTCAGGTATGCCGCCTGGATGCAAAGCGCCTGGATCAGGTATGCGGAGCTGGGAAGCTGATCGCCGACGCTGCGGCGCGAACGCGCGACTTCGACAGCGAGCTCGATTTCCTCCTGGGTCACGTACCGCTGGCGCGGCCGCGTCGGGTTGTACTCGATGCCGCGGCACGGATTCGTTTCGAGCTCGCCGCGGCGCCGGCCGTATTCGAGGATCGCGGACAGGAGGGCGATTTCCTTGTTCGCTTTCGCCGGCGCGCCGAGCTGCGCACGTTTGTCGAGGTAGCCGTAGACGTGCTTCGGCTTGATGGCAGCCGGCGCCATCTTGCCGAAGACTTTGACGAGCCGCTTCGACTCGACGCGGTTCTCGTCCAGAGTGGACTGGGCCTTGCGGCGCTCGTCGGCGTGCGGCAGGCCGTCCTGCCATTCGAAGTACCGGGCGACGAGCGCCTCGACCGTGCCCGGTTCGATCGCGTTCCCGTTGAGCGCCTCTGCGCGCTCGATCGCCTGCTTGCGGATCTCGGCGAGCGCTTCCTTGTTGTGGGCCGGCGCCGACAGGCGGAACGCCCACCGCCCGTTCGGCAGCTTGTAGCCGAAGCTGACCTTGTGTTTCCCGTAGTGGGCATAGAGCCGGAAGGGTAACCCGTCCGGCCGTTTCCGGCGTCCAATCATGGTTATAGTGCAGCGAAGTTCGGTTCTTCTGACGCGGCGGCGCGGTGCCGACGCGCGGGCGACGGAGGTGCGGTGCCATTCATGCGCGCGTCGTAATACTCGCACGCGACGAGCGGCACGCCGGCGATGTTCACCGCGTATGGCCAATGGTTGCGGTCGAGCCAGCGTTTCATGCAGGCGTGGCTACGCGGCTTGCAGCCGACCAGCTCAGCCAACTCTGGCGTGGTGAGATAGCGGCTCATGGTCGTACCGTCATGGATTTGCGATTCTCCTGCCGGACAACACCCGGTGCGGTATCGAGGATATGCGCGACGTGCCGCGCGTAGGTTGCGACGGCGCGCCAGTAGGCCGCCATCGGCCCCTTACGACGCTTCCAAGCGATTTCGGCCTCGGCGTTCGCCTGTTCGCGCAGCGCACGGAGCACCGCAGAAAGGACTTTCCTAGATTCCAGTGGCGGAGTGGTGAGGGCGCACGCGGCAGGTAGCCGCAGCAGGGGGTTTATGTATCCCATCATGCCCCCGGGAATTCGTCGTGCGTGCGGCCGTCGAGATGGCGGCCGGCGGCGCGCTTGCCAAGGCGAACGGAATGCTTGCCGTCGGGCCATGGGTGAAGGGCGGAATCACCTGTGCCGAGCATGTCCACGCCTGGCTGATCATGGTCGATCCATTCGCCCCATTGCTTGAATAGAAACGGCACGCCGTAGGCTGCGCACTGATCGCGAATATCGCGAGCCCAATCGGGGTGCATCGGGCGCGCCCGGGGGCCGCTTTCGCCGCCGACAATCACCCAGTCGAGTTTGGGCGAGCTGTAACCCGTCCCGTTCTTCGCGTATTCGGTGGTGGGTCCGTGGATCCATGGCGCGTCGGCAGGGCAGTCGGAACACGACTGCATTTCCTGCATGCAGCAGACACCCGTGGGATCGAATCAGGCTCGAAGGTCGACCGGCCCCAGCAGCGGCTCCATCGATAGAAACCGGCGGCGCGCCGGCGTCATCAGCAGCTTTTCGATGTCGCGATCTGCCTCGGCCTGGTCAACGATCGTCGCGCCGAGCCAGACGTTCGGCGGCCAGCCCCGGCGCGGGCACGTCCAGTCGTACGGCACCATCGCTGCGACGTTGCCGATCCGCTTCGTGAGCAGCAGCCAGTCAAGGTTCGGCGTGGCCGTGATGAGGTCGAACAGGTCGGCACGCCAATCGTCGGAAACTTGGTTGTCGAACACGTCGGCGAGCGACGCGCAGAACACGCGCTGGCGCCGGCCGTGCACGGCGAAGAACTGGTCGTGCCGCGCATTCCAGCGGATCGGCTCGCGCCACGTCGCGGCCGACGTGCGGACACGCTCGCCATGCGGCCCCCAGATGACCTTGTGCAGCCGCGTGTCCATCATGTGCTCGGCGTAGCAGTGGTCGCAGCCAAGCGCGCGATGAAGGCGGCCGGCGGCTACGTCTGCGCGGTCTGCGACGACGACCAGGTGGTCGAGTCGCATCACCGGTTCTTCGAGTGGGCGTTCTCGCACGCGATCGACTGGAAGTGGATCCGCGGCGTCACGCTCAATCAGGTCGACACGATGTTCAGCCACAAGCTGCAGCGCATCGTGCCGATCCCGCGCCAGCACCCGGTCTGGGACGTGATCAGGTTGACACAAGGCTTCGACTGGGAGGCGTTCGACCCGGCCCGCCCGGAGGCATTCGTCGACTCGACCTACAACCAACTGCTGCTGTGCGCGCTCCATCACCGGGGCAAGGACCACGGCCGGCATGAGGAAAGCGACCCAGTCTGGAGCGTGCAGGCGTTCCTGCTGCCGGGCTTCGTCTACTCGCCGGACGAGTTGAAGCAGTTGCACACGAAGGAGCCGAAATGATCTTCTTGAAAATTGCGTGGCCGTACCTGCTTGCCGCGCTGCTCGGCGCCGCGGCCGGAGCTGGAGTGGAGCATCTGATCGGCGCGCGGCAGCTCGCCGACGAGAAGGCCGCGCGCGGGCGACGCGCAGCGGCATGCCGGCGACCTGACTGCAATCTCGCAGGCCGCGCTCGCCGCAGAACAACGCGCGATCGCTGCCCACGACGCAGCCGCCTCGCAGGTGGCTGCAGTCGACGCACAACTCACGAAGGAGCGAACCGACCATGAAACCGAAAATCGCAGCTATCGCGATGCTCTTGCCGCTGGCACTGACCGGGTGCGTGTCGCCGTCCGGAACTGCACTGCAGCCGGTGCCGACCTTATGCCTGGAACTGCCGGCGCCGCCGGCGTGGGCGATGGTACCGCCGCCGTCGCAGACCTAGACCCAGCGGTTGCGGAACGCGCTTTCGCCGTCGTTGGCGACGACCAGCGCGAAATCGACAAACTGAAGGCAGTGCAGGGGGGGGTGCGCGGTGCGCCCGGCAACGCCGGGATGTTAGTTCCCACACCTAACCCAGAGTCATTGCCCCAGCACGTATTGGAGCGGTGCTTCGACCGCGAGGGATCCACCCATACTGCCAGCGAAGTGCAGGCAATAGATCAAGGCCCAAAGGGCGGCTGGACTGCCGGGGGTACTAATGCCGTGGAAATTGTCCGTGCTGCAGAACATCAACGAATCGACAGCAAGGATTCCATCGATCACTCCTGGTTTCAACTTCGATTTCATCGTGTCGAGTGACTTCCATCCTTTGAATCCAACGACGAAAAACGGTATATGTGGTGGGGCCGTTGGGCCAAAGGAGATGCCATCGCCGAACTGCCGTTTAAGGGCTGACAGCTTGTTCGCAGTTGCTTCGACCTCACTCCATTGACTCGATAAATCTGATTTTACTTCGATGACAGCTGAAATCCCTTCGGCCAAGTAGAGGCGAGTCCTTTCCGATCCAACAATCGGCAAGCTCGGCACGAACGGATATTCGATGACCACGTCCAATTGGCCACTTCTATTCCCTGCCTGGTCCGTTGCGTCGCCAGTACCGAAGCGAAAGTGCGAGGGTAAAACCTGCGACAGAAAGCTATCGATGAAGGTCTGGCGCTCAAGTCCTTTGGTATTGGAGGATAGGCTAATGTTGGATTCATATGCCCCAATTAGCATCTTGTGAATGCCGATTAACCGGCTTATGACGTGTTGATTCAATTATCGCCCCGTGCTTTTCTTTTGTGAAAGTCAAGTGTAACCGATCTTTCGATAATCCGGACCCGAAGTGTCTCGGCGCACCAGCTTTGAAGGATCAGTTTTCGGGACCATCATCCAACTCGTCAGGGTCGCGATACGTGGCGCCTGGGATTTCGACCGGCTCAACGTAGAACCCGCGCGCTGTCAGGTCCATCTTCGCATCGCTGAACGAGTCGCAAATGTCGTATCCGCATTCGACGTATGTGGTCGTGGAATCGAACTTGAGATCCTCGATATTGCGCTTCCACGTGAGCGGCAAGTCGGCCGTCTGCCCCGGATCGAAGTGGACGACACTCAGGTACGGCGGCCGAACGCCGCGGGGCGGATACTCCGTGCGTAGTACGAGCTCGACGTTCACGACGACATGGTGTTCCGGAATGCGGTCCACGTAACGCAGCAAGTACGCTCGCAGCGAATGGCCATCCTTCCTGTCTTGCGCCGAGGCGAAGCCAAACCAGTCGTCGTCGGAATCCCTGAATTCTTCCGCAATCGTGCGCATGTCGATCTCCAAGTGCGACGAACGTTCAGGATGCCATAGCCGCACCCTCACTTCATGCCGGCGCGCAGCATCTCTTCCCCCAGCAGGTGATATAGCTTTCGAAACGGCCCAAACGGACCGTCCAGATCGCCGCGGTTCGACGTCGCACTTTCGGTCGTCTGCCACCAGTCCATGACCTTCTCAAGAGATTTTCGCAGCGCCACGATCTCGAGGATCAGGCGCCGCACCTCGGGTTCGCGGTTGGTGCGCCAGAGCTCGCGCAGCTCCGCTTCGGTCGGAGCGACGAAGTCCGGCATTGGCACGCGGCGACGGATTGGCTCCCTGAGTGGCACCATATTTCGATCGACCGTAGTCTCTTCCAGCGGGCGCGCGTCCGATTCGTCGAGGAACTGCCCGTTGTACGGCTGAAACTCACCGCGCGTGACAGCGAGGTACGTGCGTCGGCGCTCCCCGGATTCGACGTCTGTGTACTCCCAGATGTAGGCCCAGAGCGGTTTCATGATGCGATACGATGGTCGGGTAGCGACGACGCATTGCTGCGCCGCCGCCCCCTAAGAACCGTACGTGCGAGTTTCCCCGCATACGGCTCAAGCCTCTATAAGGCCAGTGGTTAAACTAACCCGGCGGCACAACGTACCGAC
>NZ_JAUJRI010000038.1:0-38274 GCF_030504405.1 Burkholderia sp. AU44665
ATGAATCACTTCATAAACCTGACTTACTTTAGTGTGAGACTCTTGATACTTTCGCTATCTGATCCGAGGATCAGCTCGCTTTCATCAAGCGCCCACACTTATCGGCTGTTAATTTTTAAAGAGCATGCCTGCGAGAAACTTCATGTTTCCCAGCAGCGCTGCGTTTTCAGCAGCAGAGAAGCGAGATTATCAACCGTTTTTTGAGACTCGTCAACAACTTTTTTAACTACTTCGTTGCGACGACTGCGGTTTAATTTCGCGTGCACTGGAATCGATAAAACCGACTTCGACAGCACCGCTTCCCTCTTCTTCCCCGCGCCGTGTTTCCGTTAGCGCGAAAGAGGCGTGATTCTATGCATCTGCCCCAGTCTCCGCAACCCCTTTTGTGAAATATTTTTGACGTGCTATGGCGGGGGCCGCCGAGCACTTCCCAGTGCTCATATATAAGACGACACGGCAGGCGCGGCCTCGGTCGCCCCTGAACAGCCCCCGCCGTATCGAACGCAACCTTCCGTCGATTACCGCCCCACCATCGCCCTCACCACGCCGTCCCGCCGAATCAGCCCGTGATACAGCGCCGCGGCAAAGTGAGCGAGGAACGTCAGGAAGAAGAGATACGCCAGCACGCGATGCGCAACCCGGAGCCACGCGAACGTCACCGGATCAGCCGACACCAGCGCCGGCAACTGCACGCCGCCGCCCAGCGTCACCGGATACCCGCCTGCCGACAGCATCGCCCAGCCGATCAGCGGCATCGCCACCATCAGCGCATACAGCACGAGATGCGACCCGTGCGCCGCCACCTTCTGCCACCACGGCAGATCGTCGGGCAACGCCGGCGGCTTCGACAGCATCCGCACCACGATCCGCACGCACACCAGCACCAGCACGGCCACACCCAGCGGCTTGTGAATCGCCACCAGTATCTCGTGCCGCTCGGAAACCGACGCCACCATCCCCACTCCGATGAACAACATCGCGAGAATCATCGCGGCCATCACCCAGTGCAGCACCCGCGCCGGCAAACTAAACGTCGTCGAAGCCTTCATCACCGTCCCTCCCCACTCACTCGCGCCACGCCTGCCACGCCGGCCTCTTCACTCGTGCGCCGCAGATACGAATCCGCATACGCGGCCGAGCGCGCCGCCAGCAACGGATCGCCCGACACCTGGATCCCTTGCGGCAGCACCGTCGGGTCGTAATTCACGTCGCGGCACGGGCCGCTGTCCTGCGCCTCCACGCGGTCGAGCACGAGCGTGCCCGCATCGATCGTCGGGCGCTGCGCGGGCCAGACCTTCGTCGCGTCGTCCACCGGGTCGCCGGGCTCCGCCAGCGTGACCAGCAGCTTCCACTTCTGCGGGCCGGCCGCGATGCGCTGCGTCACGTCCTGTTGCAGCACGTTCGGATCCGCGGCCGTCGCGACGTCCCCGGCGCCGGCCGTCTGCTCTGGCACGACACGCCACCGCACGGCCTGGCGCTTGCCGGCCGCATCGACGAAGTAGAACGCGTTCAACCCGTAATAGCTTTCGGTGACGTAGCTCGCGCTCGGCTTCGCACCCTTCACCCACTGCAGGAACGCGGCCGCCTCCGGATGCGCGCCGAAGAACGCCTTCACCTTCGCCGGATCGGGCTTGCCCGTCTTCGGATCGGGCCGGGTCGCGAGCGTCTGCTCGTAGAACGCCTGCGGCGTCGCGACCGGAAACACCGGCATCGCGTTCATTCCGGTCCGCCATTGCTGGCCGTCCGGCGCGGTGAGCTTCAACGCAAGGCTGCGGATCGGCACGCTGCTGTCGGGCGCGTACGGATTCCCGCCCGGCAACGCAAAGCGCCCGACCACCGGCGTGCGCACCGGCTTGAAGAACGGCGCGACCGAATATGCGCTCGCGGCCCCGTTGCCTTCGAAATAGCCGGTCACGCACACGCCCTTCGCGTGATTGCGCCGGTAGCCGGGGTGGATGCCGCTGTTGGTCTGCAGCGCGTCGACGAGCCGGTGCGGGGTCAGACGCGCCGGCGCGAGCCACCCGCCGGCATACCCGAACGCCGCCGCCACGCCGGCCACCGCGCCGCCGATCACGGCCCAGCGCCACCACCCGCGCCCGGGCTCGCGCTGCGGCGAAGAAGAAGATTGCTTCATGAATGCACTCCCGATCGTCAGATCATTGTCGAACGCGCGTAGGACGCCGCCCGCGCCGCTTTATTCCACGAAAAGTTTTTTCGTATGCTGGAGGGAATAACCGATGCCGGCCGGCGTCCTACGCGGCATCCACGACCCTTTCGGCAACCGGCCCCGCCATGCCCTCCACCGCCCTCGACGACGAAGCATTGCGCGAACTCATCCCCAGGCTGCGACGTTTCGCGCTCTGGCTGGCGCGCGACGTCCACGCGGCCGACGATCTCGTCCAGTCGACACTCGAGCGCGCGCTGTCGCGCTGGACGAGCCGTCGCGACGACGCGTCGCTGCGCAGCTGGCTCTTCACGATCCTGTACCGACAATTTCTCGACGGCAAACGCAGCGCGAAGCGCTACGCGTGGCTGCTCGGCCGCATCCACGACGACGACGAAGCGCACTGGCCGTCCGCCGAACGCGAATTCGCGGCGCGCGCGACGCTCGAAGCATTCGGCCGGCTCTCGGACGAACAGCGCAGCCTGCTGCTGCTCGTCGCGGTCGAAGGCTTCACCTATCAGGAAGTGGCCGACCTGCTCGAGGTGCCGATCGGCACCGTGATGTCGCGGCTGTCCCGCGCGCGCCAGGCGCTGCGCCAGCTGAGCGACGGCGAACTTCCTGCTCCTTCCTTGCGGTTGATGAAAAAATGAACACGCCTCCGAACGAACATGACCTTCAGGCCTATGTCGACGGCCAGCTCGACGACGATGCGCGCGCCGCGGTCGAGCGCTATCTCGCGCTGCATCCGGCCCGCGCGGAACAGGTGAAGCAATGGCAGCAGGACGCGCAGCGGTTGCGGGCCGCGCTCGAGAGCGTGCGGATGCCGGCGGACAACCCCGCGCTGGATCCGGCCGCGATTCGTGGCCGGCGGGCCGAGCGCGCGCGCATGCGGTTCGCGATGGCGGCTTCGTTCGTGTTCTGCGTCGGGCTCGGGACGTTCGGCGGATGGCAGGCGCGCGGGTGGAACGCGGCGCCGCCGATCGCGCCGATGAGCGATGCGGTCAAGGCTTATCAGATGATGGTGGTCGATCGAACGGCCAAGGTCGATTACCGGCCGACCGGTGCGGGCGATTTGCAGGGATGGCTCACCAAAGGCGTGGGCGCATCGGCGAAGCTGCCGGATTTGAGCGCGGCGGGGTTCAGGCCGGTTGGGGGGCGGTTGTTCACGACGGATAGCGGCGCTACTGCTGCGATGGTGCTCTATCAGGATGATGCGGGGCGGACGCTGAGTTTCTATCTTCGGCCGGCGGAATCGGGACATCGGCTGTTGCGGAACGGGCAACGCGCGGATGGCGCGTTGCTCGCGCGGTATGGGTCGGTGAACGGGCTCAATTATGCGGTGGTCGGGCCGGCCGGGAGCGTCGGGGAGAAGGCAATCGCGCAGGCGCTTGATCAGCAGACTTGATTGGTGCGGTGCGCCGGCGAGCTGGCGGTCCTCGGTGACCGCCGGCGCCCCGAATGATGCGGCTTTGCTGGCTTGGTCACGCTCATGTTCACCATACGATTGCACAGCGTTTCGACTGACTTTACCGGTCTGTTGTCCACGTCGGAACAGCGCGAGCTCTTTCACCATTTGGAATCACAGGTTTTTGAGTCGCTGCACCACGGGATATCCACATCGATCGTGGCGACGCCGCGTGATGTATCCGATCGACTTGCTCATCTTTGAGCGGGCACAGCGTTTCGGATCGTTTTGGGTTTCGATATCCACAACCCATGCGGTTGCGCGGACGCATAAGCCCAGGTTCGACACCTTCACCGCGCCGGTTGAGTGCACAGGATTTTGAGTTGCCTGGGATCGGTGATATCCACAAGGCATTTAATCGACGCGTGTCGCTTGCGAATCGCGCACGTCCCTCGATCGTTTCCGACAAAGCCATATGTCGACGACGAGATGCTCACGTGTTCTGTGCACAAGGTTTCGATTGGGATGTCGATTACATTCGCCGTTTACCTCTATCGAGATATTGCGGGATCTCGCGCGAGTAGAACATCATCCGCTCTCGATGATTCCGGCGATCGTCAGTGAAGTTTGACTGACGAGTCGATGGAAGACTGACAATATGCGTCGCAAGAACCTCGTCAATCCATTGTCCACAAGCCAAGCTTTCCAAGGCTTGCAGCAAGACTGAGCCGCGCGGTTCTCCACCGCGACACCGCCAACACACGCTGTTTCTGAGCGTCAGCAAGCGCCGTTTGGGCATTCAACAACTCGACGAATGCCCCGACGCCCGCCTTGTAGCGCCCACGCGCGATATCGAGTGAGCGCTGTGCGTCATCAAGCAAGTCTCGCGAGGCTGTCAGGTTGATCGCATCAGCCTGCAGCGCTTGATAATTCGTCCAGACGTCGAGCGACGTCTGGAGCTCGGCATTGCGCAGATCTGCTTCTTGTGCATCGGCTAGTGACTGAGCATGAGCGACGCGATAACCCGATGCAAAACCCTCGAACAATGGGATCGTCAATTGAATGCCGATCTTGCTGCTACGGCTTCGCGATATAGGGAAGGACTCGGTTTGCTGTTGAGAGTACAATTTGTTCTGCGTGAGACTGCCTGTCATCGAGATCGTCGGCCGCCCCTGTGCACGCACCACTTCTACGTTCGCACGAGCAGCCGCAAGCCGCGCACGAGCAGCGGCAAGTTTAGGCTGGCGCATTTTTGCCTCGTCGATCAATGCATCGACACCCATGGCAATGACCTTGTCTTCAGATACCGGCTCCGTCGTAACGATCTGTACCGCCGAATTCGCATCGAATCCCATCGCGACAGCTAGCGCGCCGGTCGCCGTTCGCGCGTTGCCCTCAGCGCTGACCCGATCGAGTACCGCACGGCGGTACGTCGTCTGCGCTTGCAGCCGATCGCTCAACGTGCCAGCACCCGCGTCATGCTTCGCGCGAGCAGCCGCCAGACTCTCGCGGGCGATCCTTTCCGTCAGCCCCGCTGCATCGACGGATGCCTGTGCATCACGTAGGGCGTAATACGCCTGCGCTGTGTTGAAAAACACCACATTCAACGTATCGTCCTGCACTGCATTGGCGGCGACAAGCAGTTCACGCGCTTGCCGCAAACCAGCCCGACGTTTCCCGAAGTCGAACAACACCCAACTCAAGTTCAACATTCCATACCTGTTAGATGCGTGCTGCGGTCGACTCTGGGCTCCGAGGCCGTTCATGCTGTAGTCGTAGGTTATCGAGCGGGCGTCACGATCGACACCTGCTACGGCATCCAGCGCGGGCAGATACGCGGCCTTAGCGATGCCAACGGCCGCTGCCTGCGCGCGCGCATTCGCCCATGCTTGTCGTGCTTGCGGATGCGTACAGACCGCCAAGAGAATCGCCTCCTCCAACTCAAGCGGATGATCGACGGATTCCGAAACACACGACGCGTTGTTCAGTAGTAGGGACGCAGGCGTGACAGTTGAGGTGTCACGGGTTCCGAACACGTCGAATGCCTGAGCCGCAACAGGCGGCACAAGCGCGAGTATGACAACGCATCTAGCACAAACTAAGCGAGGCTTCATAGTAACAATGGCTCCACAATCGGTCGCGCGCAGGGCTCAGCTCCCGGTCGCCGATCACACACGACCTTGCCACCATCAAGCATCACGACACGTGATGCAGATGCGATCGTTTCCGGCCGGTGCGCAACGATAATACGCGTCATGTTCAGTTCACTAATCGCCGTGTTCACCTGTTGTTCTCGCTGCAAATCGAGGTGACTCGTCGCCTCGTCAAGTACGAGAATTTTCGGTCGTTTGTAGAGTGCCCGTGCGAGCAACACACGTTGCTTCTGCCCTCCCGACAGCACGGTCCCCATGTCACCGACAAGCGTGTTGTAACCCATAGGCATTGCAGCGATGTCGTCGTGCACGGCGGCAAGTTGCGCGCATTCGGCTATCCAATGCGGATCAGCATCCGGATCGAAGAAACCGATGTTTTGGGCAATCGACCCTGCGAACAGCACGTCGTCCTGCATAACCGTGCCAATGAGCATGCGCATGTGCCCAAGACCGAGCCGGCCAAGTTCGATGCCACCGATACGAATCGTGCCACTCGTCGGCTCGAGTGCGCCGAGCAAAACGTTGACAAGCGTTGTCTTGCCGCATCCCGACGGCCCAACGATCGCGACCGACTCGCCGGGCATTATCGTCAACGACACGCCATCGAGCACCGGCGGCTCGCCGTCAGCGTAGCGGAAGCAGATCGCCTCCATGTCAATACTTGCGGCAAGTTGGTTCGCCTCGTCGATGACGTATTGCAAGCCTGAATCAGGCTCTGGTTGAGCAAAAGCGATGTCTGCGAGACGTTCACCCTGTAACTGAAGCATCTTGACTTCGAAGTACTTGTCGACCAGACTGCCGACGCGGCCATCAAACTGATTCTTGTATGCGTTGAACGCCATCAACGCGCCCACTGTAAAGTGGCCATCCATCACCTTTCGCGCACCGAGCCAAATAATCAGCAAGCCTGCGACGCCGAACAGCAGTCCATTCAACTGCTGATACAACAGTTGCAGCTTCTGCACGTGAAGGTTCGCATTGATTTGCCCAACGAGCAACGCAAGCCAACTCGCGCGGCGTTCTGTTTGCCGGTTGAACAGCTTGATTGTCTTCACACCGCGCACCGTCTCCAGGAAGTAGCTCTGCTGCCTTGCGGCGTGCACGATTTGCTCTTCGGATGCCTGGCGCAGCGGCCGATACCAAAGCCAACGCAGTAGCCCGTACAGCGCCATCGTGCCAAGTGCGACGCAGCCGAGTGTGCCGCTGTAAATGAACATCATCACGAGCGTGACAACCGTCATCAAACCGTCGATGACGGCGCTCAGGAACGAGGTGGTAAGCGTCTGTTGAATTGCGTCCACCGAGCCGAAACGTGATACGACGTCCCCTAGATGCCGGCGCTCAAAATATCGAACGGGAAGGCTAAGCAAGTGAGTAAACATGTTCGCACGCCATTGCACGTTGAGCGTCGTGCTGAAGTACATCAATGCCCAGGTACGAATCGCCTTCGTCACCTGCTGCATGATCAACAGGAGACCGAACCCGATCGCGAGCACGGCAAGTAGATCGCGGTCGGCGCTGACGATTGCTTCGTCGATCACCCACTGCAGGAAAAATGGGGATACGAGCGAAAACACTTCGAGCGCGAGTGCGAGGAGGATGATTTGACCGAGCGAGCGCGACAGCCCGGAGACAGAACCCAGCAACTCGCGCAGTCTGACGGCCGGCGCCGCGGCGCATGGTTCAAAACTGCTCGTTGGCCAGAGCTCGAGTGCGACACCGGTAAACGAACGAGAGATTTCTTCGAAAGACAACCTCCGCGAACCTAGTGAGGGGTCGTGGATCAACGCGCTCTTGCCGCTAACCGACTTCAACACAACGAAGTGGTTGAAGTCCCAATGCAAAATGCATGGCAAGCGCAACTGTCCCAGTTCGCCAAGATCAAGTCTCAGTGCGCGAGAACCGAAGTCGAGCCGCTGGGCAATTTCGATCAGGCGATTGAGTCCTGTACCTTTGAGCGACACGGGGAACCGACCACGCAGCGTCGAGAGATCGACGTGATGCCCGTGATGGCCCGCAACCATTGCAAGGCATGCAAGGCCACATTCAGTCGCTTCGGTTTGCAGGATCACGGGCATTCTGCGGCCAATGCCAAATGAAAGTCGGTCGAGGAGTGACATGTGCAGATACCGCGTTAGAGTTTGCCGGTCAGGCTATACAGGGGTTCGAGCACCCATTCGTACAGGCGCCGCCGTTCCTGCAGGACATCGGCCTGCAACGCCATGCCCCCTTGCAGCGGCTCCGGATTGCCATACGCTGTGACATGCTGCGTCTGAAGCGCAACTGTGACCCGATAGAAAGTACCTTCGCCACCTTGAAAATTGACCGGTGCGCCGCTCGATGCAAGCTCAGTTGCAGAAAGCGCAGTGCGTGCGATTGACATTACTGTTGCAGGATACTGACCGAACTTCTGATAGGGATACGCCTGATAGCGAATCCGCACGGGATCGCCGACATGCATGAAACCAATGGCGGCACTCGGAACAAACAGGTGTGCTTGCCATCGGGCGCCGTCCGGTACGATGCTCGCAAGTGGGTGCGATGGGTCAACCGTTTGACCCACTTCCGCGATCACCGCGGTGGCGATACCTGATTCTGGTGCGACTATCAGAATCTGCCGCTTCGCCTCCTTCTCGATCAGACTCTGGTTGACTTCGATTACGCTACGAGAGATTTGTGAAAGCTGATTTTGATGCTTGAGCGCCAGGCCAGAAAAATCACTATTCGCCTCCACAAGGAGTTGTCGGGTGCTTGCGCGCTCCCGCTCGAGCCCGCTCAGCTTCGACTGCTGGTCCTGCAAATCGGCTTCGCGCTGCTGCGCCTGGTCCGTCGAGATGTAGTCTTGCGCGAGCAAGCTGCGATAACGCTTCGCGCCATCAGCGGCGATTGACGTACGTATCCGTTGCGCCGCAAGTTGTTCATCGATACGACCGAGCGTCACGCGCAGGCTGTCGATTCTGGCCCGTAACATATTATGTTCATCGCGCTGTAAAAGCCTCGTCTTGCTCATCTCCTGCTCGAGCGACGCCCTGCTCTGACGGGCCTGCGCGATTAGCGCGGCTTGGGTCGGACCTTCGACGGAACTCTGTAAATCGGTCGAAAGAGAGTAGAGCGTCTGACCGCGCGTCACACGCTCACCTTCGACGATTTCGCGCTTGTTCACAATGCCTGATTGTTGAGCGTAGATTTTGACCAGCCCGGAGTCGGGCATGATTACGCCGTCAACCGTCGTCCGACGGGTGTAGGTTCCGAAGAAGAAGAACAAGGCCAAGGACATTGCCATGCATACGGCCGAAGTCGTCAAAACCGTAACGGACACCGGCCGTACCAGCACGATCTCCCCGAGCGTGCGAGGATTGGATGCCAGAAGAGCTTCGGGGCGAAATAGAGAGGCCATCAAATACCGGGGGCCGTAGTGCCGGCCCGCGGTCCAATGAGTTGCCCGTCCGCACGAGCGCACTTAGCTTTGCGGTACTTACTTTTTCGCAGCCCGCACACAATGATTTTATGTTTTAACATTGAAATTCATTTAACTTTATGAATTTAAATAGAAAACTTAAATTCCACTGACGATATTAATTCCCGGATAAAACCCCCGCGCGGAATCGACAACTTCAATAGAATCACCATGATCGCCCATCATAAATAATTCCCAATTTATCGCTTGCGATGTTCACCCCGATATTTTCCGCTTCTTTTCAATTGATCACAAATAATCGGTTTTAGAATAAGAGTGTTAAATATAGACACCAGAAAGTAGCTAGAAATTACTGATGCAGCCCCCACCAGCCCAACAAAAACAAAAGACATGCGATTTGAAAACAGACCCAACGCAACAAATACAATTGAATATACGATCGGCGGGATAAAAAATGAAGCAACAAATGAGTAACCGGAGTATTTTCTAATTCTCGAAATAGACAACTGCCTCGCATCCTCAACCAAAGCCGAAACTTCACTCTTTGAAAGTCCTTTGGCGTCCGGGATGATCCACGTGAGAACGAAAATAAATGGGATTGTCATGGTTGTAGAAGTGAAGATATAGTGTCGCGATACCACATCACTGACGGACCAATTCTAGGACGTCCTGACGGCACAGTTCAGTAACAAGTTGGCGCAGCTTGTGTGCGTCCAAATCGGCAAGTTGAATCACCAAATCGGCGAGCGTGACCCCCGGGGTCGTCGCAATGCAACGAACGAGCCGCTGACTCTGCTCACTGAGGTTTAGTTTTATGCCATTGGCAAGCACGTAGCTTCCAGGCAATTGATGACGATGCATGTCTGTCGCCAAGCGGAGGCCGATATTCTCGTTGATATTGCTGGCAGTCACATTTCCGAACATCTCAATTGCCAACGGAGATTCGACACGCGTTGTACCAACAAATGCATCCATGAAACGACCGTAGTTTTCCCTATTACTCAGAAAGGCAGCGACATGTCTGCCAATATCGGCAACAGTGCTTTCATCGTGCTCCCAGTCACCAAGCGACAATCTTGTGGGCAGGAAATCTGACATCTGGTTCAGCGCCCAACTAAGATAGTCGACGGCATAAGCAGGAAAGGTGCCGAGCGCGAGGTGAAAACTGCCCTCACCTAGGGGCAGCGGATTGTGCCACCAGCCTCGAGGGACGTAAAGCACGTCGCCAGCCTCGAGAATAACGTCGAGATACGCCTCTGTCGGGCAAGGATACAGATGCTCGTAATCCCGGCTCTGTTGCGAGTACAACGGCAGTTCCAATGTCGGCTGATACAGAGTCCAGCGCTTACGGCCAATCAACTGAATTGCGAAAACATCACGGGTGTCCCAATGGCAACGGAACGAATCCTTGATACCAAACGCGGCATATGCACTGCTGACCACCCGCCTGCCAGTGAAATCCGCGATACGTTTGGAGAATACGTGGACTTTAGGTTCATTGGTGATTTTGTTTGCAATCAACGTCGCACCTCTACGCAAGTAATCGTATACGACCGATTTGATCAAGCGGTATCGCAAAGTTCCAACATCGAGATAACTCTCGACGTATTCCTCCTTGGGCCGAATACCGTCGCAGGATAGTTTAAAATCCTTGGAGGTTATATCGCTTCTCTCGAAAATTTCATTAACATCCCGCCATGAAAAAACTTCAGTAGAGGCCGCAGATCTCATCAGAAGCGGTTGTTTCTCCTGAAAACTCTCGATGAAGTCAGAAGACGAAATACTAAATCGGATACTCATAGGATTTGCGTCGGAGCTTGGCTGCCGGAGTGGCAGAACAAGCTCCTTTCCGGTAAAGACTAGAAAATTAGTGGTAGTCGCACCCAGAGTAGTCGGTGCCTGCTTGATCATCGCGCCCAAATGAACCGCCGCTCAGAATGTAGCCAATGCTAGTGCCTGCTCCGACGATTCCGCCTACCGCACCTCCAGCCGGGCCACCAAATACAACACCGGCAACAGCTCCTGCCGCCGCCGACGCGGCAACACCGCCCAGGGCCATGCCGATATCGCCAGATACCGTGGCTCCGGAAACAAGTTCCAATTCGGTAATATTTAGTTCTCTCATCAGATTGGTCCTCCAAGTTTTTAGGTAAGCATCCGCCAAAACCATAACGAATGGCTGACCAATTTATTGCAACATTATTCGCCCCGGCAACGCCCTTTTCTATCGCCACACCATCGCCCAGCGAAAAACAGGGGGAGCGGCGCGACGGAAGCATCCGTGAGCAAGCCCCTCCTCGTTAGGTCCGGACGGCTCCGGGCGCAGCAAGATGCGATGTGGCTTGTATCTCGCGTTCATGCATGCGGAAAAATTGCACACTGTTTCGAACTGTTTCGTGTGAGGTGATCCACACACGAGCGTCACCCGATCTCAAGGCCAAATTCGCGGAAGAGACGCGGCAAGCATCACATCTCGATGTGATATCGTTCCTCTAATCATTTGGAATCCAATATCCCGAAAATTTCGCCGGTGCCTGGCGAAATAATGCAGTTGATCGACCTCCCGGGCCGGTTCGCGTTGCCAAACCCGAGCAAGTCGGAAATCAGCTTCGCCAGGAACGTCGCCGTGTGGCGGACACTCGATCCACCGTGGATGCCCTTTGACCCGTTACGCAGATCCCGCCAGGGTGTCGCAAAGTCTTCGTAGGTGCCCTTCGGGCCGAGAAATGTCGCGGTATTGAGATTGGCTGAACACCGATCGATCGCACCGCAATTCAGTGGGCTTACGGCTTTCTCAGAATATCGCTGCTCCTGCGTGGTCTGCAGCGGCTCCTGGGAATACAGCGATTCGTCGGAAACGCCGCCTTCGGCATAACGCATATACCGTGACCCGTGCCGACCGCAAACGGTTGGGTCCCGCTCCCCTTTTGCACGCGCCGCTTGCCCCGCCCTGCACTTTCTCCGGCTTCGCCGCGCCGGTCTTCACCGTCGCTGGATCAGGATTCAAACTAGACCGTTGTCCGCCGCGACGAGAAATGCGCGGTAATCGCCGAAATCACGTCCCGTCGCGTGACGGTGTCGCGACCTCGTACGTCGTCGCTTCGCCTCGTGTGTCTCGGTCGTCAGCCAGGAAACTGCTCCTTCTGAATGTCGACGAGTCTACCGACACAGCAGGTTCTCGCATGATCCACACACCTCACGGCCGGTCGTTTCGTTGATCTACTCAGCGTACGCAGTGCATGTCCTGCGCAGATCACAGTCGACGGACTGTGCTTATCCAAAGGTGTTAACAGGGTTCGTATATATACGTAGTGATAGTTAACAAACCCTGTGCCCCACAGTGGATAACGTCGGTAACGCACTGAATTTTCAACGCGAATCGAAATGCATAACCCTGGGTGCGCGACGTGAACAGCGTCCGGCAGCACAGAACAACTTTTCGTCGATTCACAGCCGCGCCGACATATCCTCAATCGTTCCACTGTGAATCCAGAGGCTTGCGGGACGGTTATCCAGAGGGCGATGTGGATAACACGGCAGCACATCGACGCGTTTTGCTGTGATGCGAACAAATGAAGCTCGCGTTGCCGGCATCGCGAGGCAACGTCCGATCGTCGGCCACCGCACACGCCCTTTCAAAAAATTTTCACGAAGGGGCTTGTGCTCCCCCAAAACCCTCTCTATAATTCGCGGCTTCTTAGGCTCGTAGCTCAGTTGGTTAGAGCACCACCTTGACATGGTGGGGGTCGTTGGTTCGAATCCAATCGAGCCTACCAACGAACAAAATGAAGGGGTCCGGCAGCACAACTTGCCTACAGGCAACGCGGCTCGCCAAACATACAAACGCCACGCGGCAACCTCGCGTGGCGTTTTTCTTTGCGCCGACGGGTAGCATCCGGCCGCGCGCCAGCCTTCACGTTTCTCTCCGTATCCCGCGCTACACGTATTGACTGTCGAAACGGTTCGACACAATTGCGGCCGTATGCACAGGGCGCGGCACAGCACCAGCCGACGTGCGTTTCGTCCGCGCGCCCGCATCCACGCTACTCCGGCTTCTCTTACTCCATCGCCGTACGCCGCATAGACTCGGCCGGCCGTCGACGCGTCCCGATACCCGAAAAGACCCGTCGCGGCATTCCCGGGAACGCGCACACATCTTGCCGACGCCGTGAGCGGACCCGATACCAATAACGCGCACGCTGCGCCACCGAGGGCCAACACACACATGTCCGAGACCACGACATCCGTCAGCACTGACGAAATCGCCGCTTACGTTGGGAAAAAAGCCCGCTGGTATGAAACGAAATGGGCAATCGCCGCGACACGCAGGAGCAAGCATTCCTGGAACTGGGCAGCCTTTCTGGTGGGGCCGTTCTGGATGGCGTACCGGGGCATGTACTGGCATGCGCTGGCGCTATTCGGAATCGTATTCGGGCTCTCGCTGATCGAAATGCTGTTCTTCCCGAATTTCTTCGACTCGAGTCAGAGCAACGCAATCGGGATCGGGATTTCGGTGATGCTTGGCTTGCATGGCAACAGTTTCTACCAGGCGCATGTCCGCCGGGCGATCACGAGGCTGCGTCCCCATTCCGCACCCGGCGACTCCTTTCTTGCACTCCTGAGCGTGCAAGGCGGCACGAACTGGCTCGCGGTAATCGGCTTTGCCGTCGCGTTCGTATTTTTCTGTTACGCGACGTCGCTCATTCACGCCTTGGTGGCCGCATTCCGATGACGTCATCGGCTCGCGCCGGATCGAACGAGAAAGCGGGCAGGGTGGCCGCTTGAACCCGCACGCCACCCGCGCACGCTCAATGCAGATGCCTCAATTTATCAGGATTCCGCACGACATAGATCGCGACGATCTTGCCGTCGTCGATCTCGAGCGCGGTCGTCTGCAGCTCGCCGTCGGCTTCCAGCGTGACGAACCCCGGCAGCCCGTTGATGAACCCGGCCCGCACGAGCTTCGACGCATGCGTCTCGAACAACTCGGCCAGGTGCGCGTGCACCCGCATCACGAGCTCGAAGCCGAACACCGGCTTGCCGGCGGCCGCGCGCTTGCCGCCGCCGTCGGAATGCAGGCTCACATCCTCCGCAAGCATCGCGCCGAGCGCGCGCATGTCGCCGCTGCGCGACGCCGCGAAGAACGCTTCGGCCAGTTCGATCCCGCGCTGCTTCTCGACATGAAAACGCGGCCGCGCGTCGCGCACGTGCGTGCGGGCCCGCGCGGCGAGCTGCCGGCATGCGGCCGGATCGCGCCGGATCGTCGTGGCCACTTCATCGAATTCGACGCCGAACACGTCGTGCAGCAGGAACGCCGCGCGTTCGAGCGGCGACAGCCGTTCGAGTGCAAGCAGCAGCGGCAGCGTGACGTCGTCCCGTTCGTCTTCCTCGACGACCGGCTCGGGCAGCCACGGGCCGATATAGGTCTCGCGCTGATACCGCGCGGACTTCAACTGGTCGAGGCACATGCGCATCACCATGCGGCGCAGGAACGCTTCCGGCACGCGCACGTCGGTACGGTCGACGTCCATCCAGCGGATGAACGCCTCCTGCACCATGTCCTCGGCATCCGCGACGGAACCGAGCATCCGGTACGCGACGCGGATCAGCGTGCGACGCAGCGGATCGAAGCTCGCCGCCGCGTCGGCCCGTTCGTCGGCGTTGCCGCTGGCCGGGTCGAGGTTCGGCATCAAGCCACCATCTTCGCGGCGGCGGCCTTCGCGTCGGCCGGGTCGACCCACAGCCCGAAGCCGACGGCGAGCCGGTTCCAGCCGTTGATCACGTTGATCATCACCGTCAGTTTCACCTGTTCCTCCTCGCTGAAATGGTCGTTCAGCGCCGCATGGGCCGCTTCGTGCGCGGCGTGGCCCTCCGACAGCCGCGTGAGCGCGTCGGTCCAGCCGAGCGCCGCGCGTTCGCGGTCGGTGTAGCAGGGCGCTTCGCGCCACGCGGACAGCAGGTAGATGCGCTGCTCGGTCTCGCCTTGTTCGCGCGCCTCGACGGTGTGCATGTTAAGGCAGTTCGCGCATGCATTGATCTGCGACGCGCGGATCTTGACCAGCTCGATCAGCGTCGGCTCGAGGCTCCCGGCAGCGGCGACCGACACGGTCATCCATTGCTTCATCAACGCGGGGGCGGCGGCAAACGGATTGAGTTTCGCAGTCATGGTTCCTTCTCCTTTCGTGTGGGTTCCGCCGATATGACGAGCGAGCCCCCCGCGCGTGTGACATCGGCGTAAAAAATTTTTTGCGGCCGGAGAAGAAAGCGGCGGCCAGCGAAGGGCAGAGGCGTTGAGCGGGGCACGGAGAACAACGCGATATCGACTGACGAATCGTCCGCGGGACGCCGCGCGTCCGACCCACGCGCGCCATCGACCTTTCACGCACGCCGTGCGGGTGTCACCGGGCGTCAGCAGCATGCAGCGGCGGGCACGCGTATTGCCCCCGTCGCCGAACCCCACCACGACAGGGCATCGACGGTCCGCTGCACGGGCGATGCCGACATCACGCATGCTTTCATTTTTCTTTCGCCTTTGTTTCATCCGAAATCCGATTCGCGACGTTCACATTTCTGGACCATACTGTTCTGCACGGGCAGATGAAGTGACGCCGCATCCGCGGCCCGGCGCGCGCGCCGGCTGCCCGACGACGCAGCAGCAAATCGCACGTCAGCCGCGCGCATCCGCGCAAGGCTTTCCCTTTTCCGGCAACGCAACGCAGCGAATCGCGACGTGAACGGTAAACCGATGAGCCTTCTTGCATCCCAGCTTCAGCGCCGTTACCAGGACGTGCGCGCCCATAGCGTCGCGTTGACCGCGACGCTGTCCGCCGAAGACCAGGCCGTGCAGTCGATGCCCGACGCGAGTCCGACGAAATGGCATCTCGCGCATACGACCTGGTTCTTCGAAACCGTCGTGCTGATGCGCCGCGTGCCCGGCTACGCGCCGTTCGACGCCGCCTTCCAGTTCCTGTTCAATTCCTATTACGAAGCGCTCGGCCCGCGCCATCCGCGGCCGCAGCGCGGGCTGCTCACGCGTCCGTCGCTCGACGAGGTGCACGCGTACCGGCAGTACGTCGACGACGCGATGCTGCGCGCGCTGGCCAGCGCCGATGCGGCGCTACTCGACGCGATCGAACCCGAGCTCGTGCTCGGCCTGCATCACGAGCAGCAGCACCAGGAGTTGATCGTCACGGACATGCTGCACGCGTTCTCGTGCAATCCGTTGAAGCCGGCGTTCCGGCCGCGCAACGCGACGGACGGCGACGCGATGGCCGCGGGCGACGCCGGCGTGCTGCGCTGGCTGCCCCAGCCAGGCGGGCTCGTCGAGATCGGCCACGACGGCGACACGTTCTCGTTCGACAACGAACGGCCGCGTCACACGGCACTCGTACGGCCGTACGAGATCGCGAACCGCCTCGTGACGAACGCGGAATTCGCGGCGTTCATCGCCGACGGCGGCTATACGCGCCCCGAGTTCTGGCTGTCCGACGGCTGGGCGACGGTGCAGCGGGAAGGGTGGCAGGGGCCCGCGTACTGGATGCCGGACGATGACGATGCGGCCGCCACGCGCGTGCGGCGCACGTTCGGCCTGCACGGCGTCGAGCCGCTCGCGCCCGACGCGCCGGTATGCCACGTGAGCTTCTACGAAGCGGCCGCGTACGCGGAATGGGCCGGCGCACGGCTGCCGACCGAATTCGAGTGGGAAACCGCGTTCGCGGCCGACGGCATCCGGCAGATGCTCGGGCACGTCTGGCAGTGGACGCGTTCGTCGTACGAGCCGTATCCGGGCTTTCGGCCGCTCGCCGGGGTAGCTGCCGAATACAACGGCAAGTTCATGGTCGGCCAGCAGGTCCTGCGCGGCAGCAGCATCGCGACGCCGCCGGGGCATGAACGGCCGACGTACCGCAATTTCTTTCCGCCGGCGGCACGCTGGCAATTCACGGGGGTGCGACTTGCGCGAGACGTCTGATCTGACGGCCACGAGCGGTGGCCTGCAACCCGCCCGCGATTCGCGGCCGAGCGCGTTCGAGCGCGACCTGATCGACGGACTGTCGCGCACGCCGCGCAGCATTCCGCCGAAATACTTCTACGATGCGGCCGGCTCCGCGCTGTTCGACCGCATCTGCGAGTTGCCCGAGTACTACCCGACGCGCACGGAGCTCGGCATCCTGCGCGATCGCGCGGCCGAGATCGTGCGGCGCGTCGGCCCGCATGCGGACATCGTCGAATTCGGCGCGGGTTCGCTCGAGAAGATCCGCGTGCTGCTCGACGCGTTCGCGGGCAACTACGCGAACGCGCCGGCGCGCTACGTGCCGGTCGACATCTCGGCCGACTACCTGCACGGCGCGGCCGCGCGGCTGCGGGCGGCCTATCCGTGGCTCGACGTCGCGCCGCTCGCGGCCGACTACACGAAGGCCGAGCAACTGGCCGCGCTGACGGACACGCCGCGGCGGCGCATCGGCTTCTTTCCCGGTTCGACGATCGGCAACTTCTCGCCGGAAGAGGCCGACACGTTCCTGCGCGACGCGGCGCGGCTGCTGCGGGGCGGCGGCCTGCTGGTCGGCGTCGATCTCGTGAAGGACGAGCGCACGCTGCACCGCGCGTACAACGACGCGCAGGGCGTGACCGCGCAGTTCAACCTGAACCTGCTCGCGCGTGCGAATGCCGAGCTCGGCGCGGATTTCGACGTCGATGCGTTCTCGCATTGCGCGTTCTACGACCGCGAGCGGCAGCGCATCGAGATGCATCTCGTCAGCGACGTCGCGCAGACCGTGCACGTGCGCGGCCACGCGTTCCGCTTCGAGGCCGGCGAGCGCATCCACACGGAAAACTCGCACAAGTTCACGATCGACGGCTTTCGTGCGATCGCGCGCCGCGCCGGGTTCGAACCCGATACCGTGTGGACCGACGCGGACAACCTGTTCAGCGTGCACTGGCTGCGCAGCGTCGACGATATCCGCGCGTAACGCGCGCCGCCACGAACCGCTCGCGCCGCAGGGTGAGGGCGGTTCGCTCGCCATGCACACCGGCGGGTTCGATCCCGTTGCCCGGTTTCGTGCCGAAAATCCCCTTTTTACCGGCCCGATGCATCGCCGCAACGGTGTGTGGAATACCGTCTCTTCCTTGTTCCACAAGGCTTTGCGGGCACCCGTAAACGTCCGTTACCTGTCTCGCATACCCGTTTCACCTGTGTCGGCGCACGGTGCCTAGACTCCGAACCGTAGTCACATGACGCACGACACGTGCAGGGAGTCGCGAAATGAGCAAGAAACTTATTCTCGGTGCAGTTCTCGGTGTAGCGGCGCTGGCAGCTTCGGGCGTCGCCTCGGCCCACGTCGACCTGTCGGTCGGCATCGGTGTGCCCGCCTATGCGGCGCCGGCGCCCGTCTACGTGGCGCCGCCTCCGCCGGTGATGTACGCGCCGGTCGGCTATCGCGATGACTGGCGTGCGCGTCAATGGCGTGAACGCGAGTGGCGCCGCCGTGAATGGCGCGAACACGAGTGGCGCGAGCGCGCCTGGCGTGACGGTGGCGGCTGGCGCGGCCGTTGGGACTGAGCGCGGCGACCCGCTCGCGCGAACACCGATCACGACAACACGAGGAGAGTGATCGCATGAATTCCATCCGGCACATCGGACGGTATGCAACCGCCGCGGTCGTTGCGCTCGCAACGATCGGCAGCGCGCACGCGGCGGGCTGCATGAAGGGCGCGGTGGTCGGCGGTGTGGCTGGCCACTACGCGGGGCACCACGCGGTGGTCGGCGCGGTCGGCGGCTGTATCGTCGGTCATCACATGGCGAAGAAGCAGGCGCAAGAGCAGGCCGCGCAGCACAAGGCCGCCGCGCAGGGCATGCAGCCGGCGCAGTAAGCGACCTCGCCGCCGGCGCGATGCCGTGGCGTCGCGCCGGTGCTTCGTTGCCGCGTTCATGCACGCCCCGGATTGAACCGACGAATGCGTGCGCACGCATCGTGCGTGGCGCGATCGATAAAGGCCCGGCCACGCCGACAAAAAAGGGCGACTCGTCGCCGCCCTTTGTCTCACCGCCTCGCGCCTGCCAGCGGCGCCGCAGGTTCGAACAGCGCGTCGACGTGCCTGACGCGCACGAAGCGCGCCGCGCCGTCGCCATCGGCCAGCGCACGGAAATGCGCTTCGCCGCACGCGAGCTTCGCGCGCTCGTGCTCGCTCGGCACGTGGCCGTCCGTATTCGGCGTATCGACGACGAAGTACAGCCGCTCGCCGCCATCCTGCTCCGCAAGTACGGCCCAGTCCGGGTGATAGCTGCCGAGCGGCGTCTGCACGCGGAACCACGCCGGCAGCTTCGCGTACAGCTTTACGCCGTCGTGCGCTTCGAGCGCATCGGCGAACGCGCGTTCGGCGTCCGTCTCGCACACGACCGCTTCGTGGATCGACTTGCGCGCGTCGAGCCGCAGATTGCGCAGATAGCCGGTCAGCGCCTCGCTCTCGAACGATTCGAGCGCATGCACGTGGCGCTCGCCGAGCTTGCGGTACGCGATGCCCGCGACGAGCGCGAGCCGCTTGCAGCGGTTGATCGCGTCGGCCGCCACCGCGATGAACTGCTGCGGATTCACGCGGAAATCGTCGAGCCGGCCGCTGTCGGCGAGGATCGTCGCGAGCGAACGGCGCGTGAGCTGCGTACGGTCCTGCAACTCGGTGAGCAGGTCAGGCAGCGGCAATTCGCCTTCGTCGAGCAGCACCGTGCCGGCGCCGGCCACCTCGATCGCCTCGATGCCGGCCTTGCCGATGTCGATCTCGGCCTTGCGCCACTGCAGCCGCGCCCGCGCGATGTCCGGCGCGTCGCGCAACGCGGCCGTGCAATCACGCACCAGCTTCGCGTTGTCGAACTCGACGCGGTACACGGTGCGATGGCGGATGCGGTCCCACAGCGCGCGGAAATCCTCGCCGAACACGACGGCCTTGCCTGACGCGTCGCGCCGCAACGCGATCGCGCGGCGCTCGTCGGCGTTGCGCACCGCGAAGCGACCCGACAGCTTGCGCAGCGTCGCGACGATCGGTGCGCGCAGCCGCTCGAACGCGTCCGGCAGCACGAGCGCGCTCTGGCGCAGCGCATCCTTCAGCCGATCGAGCACCTTGCCCTGCGCGTCGATGTAGCCCTGCTCGTGCAGATGGTTCCACAGCACGCGCGACAGCTCGATGCCGAGCGCATGCGCGGGGCCGTCGTCTTCCTGCACCGGCAGCGCCGCGAACTGGTGTTCCTCGACGATCCCGAAGCGAATGCCCGTATCGGCCTCGATTTCCTTCTGCAGGTTCTCGGCGAACGACTCGTAGCGCTCGGTCGCGATCACGGTGAGCGTGTTCACGCCCGGATCGCGCACGCGCTCGCCGTCCTGGTCGACGGCGAGACGCAGCCCGCGGCCGAGCGTCTGGCGGCGCTCGCGTTCGGTCTGGATGTCGCGCAGCGTGCAGATCTGGAACACGTTCGGGTTGTCCCAGCCTTCCTTCAGCGCCGAGTGCGAGAAGATGAACTTCAGCGGCGTGTCGAACGACAGCAGCGCCTCCTTCTCGCGCATGATCAGGCCGTACGCGCGCTCCGCGTTCTCGCGGGCCGCCGCGCTGCTTTCGCTCGTGTCGGTCCAGCCGCCCTTGCGGTCGATCGAGAAGTAGCCGTTGTGCGCGCGCTCGACCTCGAGCGCGACGTCGACGCCGTCGAACAGCGCACGGTAGGCCGGCACGCGCGCCGCGCGCGCATATTCCTCTTCGAAGATCAGCGCGTAGTCGCCCTTCACGGGCATCCCGTTCTCGTCGTAGCGGCGATAGCGCTCGACCGAATCGACGAAGAACAGCGACAGCACCTTCACGCCGCGTTCGGCCAGGCGCAGCTCCTTGTCGAGATGCTCGCGGATCGTGCGGCGGATCATCTCGCGCTGCACGGCGAGCGTGTCGATGTCGCCGAACGCCTCGCCGAGCGACAGGAATGCCTCGCCATCCGGATGGCGCAGCTCGACGTACTCGGCGCCCTTGACCGCATGCACCTCGCCGATCCGCAGCCCCGCGTACAGCGCGCGCCTGGTCAGGCGTTCGAGATCGTCGCCGTCGGTGGCCGACACGATCTGGCGCTTCACGCCAGCCGCCGTCGCGACGTCGAGCTCGACGCGCGCGCTGATCGCGCCGCGCCGGTTCGACACGCCGACGAGCCGCACGTACGGCTTGTTGTGCGCATCCTCGACGATCGCCGACGCGATTTCGATCTGCTTGACGAGCTTGCGCTCGTACGCGTCGACCGCATCGAGCCGGTACACCATGTGGTGACGGTCGACGTGCGTGGCCGAATAGCGCAGCGTGCAGAGCGGCGCCATCGCGGCGAGCGCCTCGCGGCCGCGCCCTTCGAGGCCGCCGTCGACGCTCTGCGGCTCGTCGACGATCACGATCGGCCGCGTCGCGCGGATCAGGTCGATCGGCTTCTCGCCGCCGGTCTTTTCGCTGTCCTTGTAGAGATTGTTGATTTCCTTCTTGTTGATCGCGGCGACCGTCATCACCATGATCTGGATCGCCGCGCTCGCCGCGAAGTGGCGCACCTGGCCGAGCTTCGCGGAGTCGTACAGGAAGTAGTCGTACGGCACGCCCGCGTACAGCGCGCGGAAGTGATCCTCGGTGATCGACAGCGTCTTGTGCACGCCTTCCTTGATCGCGATCGACGGCACGACGATCACGAACTTCGTGAAGCCGTAGCGGCGGTTCAGCTCGAAGATCGTGCGCAGGTACACGTAGGTCTTGCCGGTACCCGTCTCCATCTCGACGGTGAAGTCGCGCGAGCCGGGCAGGCCGGACGGCGGCAGCCCGCCGCGCAACTGCACGTCGGCGAGATTGCGCGCGAGCGCGTCGTCGGTCAGCGACAGCCGGTTGCCGACGCCTTGCTCCGACACCGCGAAGCCGAGTGAGCCTTGCGCGGCGGCCGTCGTGCCGGGCGCGGCGTTCGCGAGCACGCTGAAATCGCCGCGATACGACTCCTGGCCGCGAAACAGGTCGCAGACGGCGTCGATCGCCTCGCGCTGGTAGTCGAGATCCGCTTCGAAATGCAGCCGCATCACAGGCTCCGCACGCGCTTCACGCCGTGCTGTTCGAGCAGCGCGGCGAGATTGAGCTTCGCGACGTCGTCGACGAAACCGTTGTCGCGGAACAGGCACGTGACGTCGCGCGACGCGCCGCTCGCATCGAGCAGGTCGACGATGCCGTCGGCGAGCGGGCCCGCATCGTCGCGCGACAGGCGCGCATCGAAGCACGCGACGATCTCGCGGCCGATCAGGTGCACCGTCTTGCCGGCCACCTGGTGGTGCTCGACCGGCGTGCACAGGTCGAGGCCGAGCTTGAGCGTCAGCTCGGCGAGCAGGTCGTCCTCGGTGCGGCCGGTCTTCACGTGTTCGACGGATGCGAACAACGCATGGTCGAAGTCGTCGCGGCGCGGGTCCCACTCGATCACGTTGGTCGTGTCGAGCCGGTACACGCGAAAGCCGAGGTCGCCATAGCTTTCCGGATAGTCGCGCGCGACCTGCTGCGCGGCGCGGCGCAGGCGCTCCTTCGTCACTTCGGCGAGCGTCAGCGGCTTCTTCAGCTTCGCGCAGAAATCGGCGGCCGCGGTTTGCGTCTTGTCGCGGCGGTCGAGCGCCTCGGGCAGCTGCACGAGGACGTAGCGGCGCGCGCCGCCGTCGGTCGCGTTCACCTGCATCACCGCGTGGCCCGTCGAGCCGGAGCCGGCGAAGCAGTCGAGCACGATGTCGTCGCCGCGCGTGCACCAGCCGATCACGGCGGCCGCGAAGTCGACCGGCTTCGGCAGGTCGAACGGGATGCCGAGCGCCTTCAGCAGCGCGTCGTCGGAGCCGGCGAACGGCAGTACCGACGGCACGTTCTCGTACATGTTCTCGTCGAGGTAGTAGATCCGCTGCGGCTGCGTGGTTTCATCCGGGCCGAATTCGATCTGGCCGCGCTCGATCAGCGCCTGCATCGTCGCGGGCGGGTTGCGCCAGCCGCGCGCCGGCATCGCGCACGGCTTGCCGGTGACCGGGTGGATCAGCGGCGTGAAGTATTCTTCCGGCGCCTTCTTCTTGTTCGGCCACGCCATCGACACGAGACGGTACACGCGGCCTTCCGCCGACAGCCGGTCGTACATCGCCTCGCCGCCGGACAGGTTGGTCTGCGCCTTCATCCACGCGCGGTACGCCTTCTGCGCGTCCTTCGGGTTGCCGCTGCGGTACACGGCGTCGTGCGCGGCGTCGAGCATGCGCTGCGCGTTGCGCTTCGGGCGCTTGAGCGGCGCGCGTTCGAGCAGCGTCTCGGCGTTGCGCGCGAACAGCACCAGCGATTCGTGCTGGTACGCGATGCCGCGCGCGTCGCCCTTCGGGTTGCGCTTGTCCCACACGGCCACGCCGAGCTCGTTTTCCTCGCCGAAGATCTCGCGCAGCATCAGCACCAGCGCATGCACTTCGTGCTCGTCGATGTGCACGGCGATCAGCCCTTCGTCGGACAGCAGCGCGTGCGCGAGCTTCAGGCGCGGATACATCATGTTCAGCCAGTCGGTGTGGAACCGGCCGTTCGCCTCGGTGTTGGTGCTGCGCTTCACGCCGGCTTCGGTCTGGCCGGTCATCGCCAGGTAGTGGCGGATGCTGTCGCTGAAGTCGTCCGGATAGACGAAATCGTTGCCGGTGTTGTACGGCGGATCGATGTAGACGACCTTCACCTTGCCCGCGTAGCTCTTGTGCAGCAGCTTCATCACGTCGAGGTTGTCGCCCTCGATCACGAGGTGGCGCGTGTCGTCCCACGCGACGCTGTCGTCGGGGCACGGCCGCAGCGTGCCCGTCGACGGCGTGAGCGCGGCCTGGCGCGCGGCGCGCTTGCCGTGCCAGTGAAAACCGTAGCGCTCGTCGGCGTCGCCGACCGTGCGTTCGCCGACCAGCGCCTTCAGCACGTCGACGTCGACCGACGCGCCGTGCGGGCCTTCGGTCACGAGTTCGGGGAACAGCGCCTTCAGGCGCGCGACGTTGTCGGCGGTGAAATCCGTCGACATCGCCTGCGGGCTGGCCGCATCGAGTTTGTGCATCGTCTTTTCCATCGGAGCCCGGCCGTGCGCGCCAGGACGTCGGGCGCGCTCACGGCACCGGCGGCAACGGCCGCCCGGGGCAAACCCGAAACGCTAGCGAGTCGGTCGGCCGAGGTCAAGCGCCGATGTGAGCCGAACGTGCGGGCATCGGCCGCGATTGCCCGCCGGACGGGGCGCAAGCGGGGTCGGGCCGGTTGTGGCACGGGGCGGTCGGGCGGCGGGCATTCGACGGCGCCGCGGAAAGGACGAAAAAAGGGGCACGGTCGGCGCCGAACCCCGGCGTGCCGCAGGGAGAGTCGCGGCGGGAGGGGACGAGTCCCGCCCGAATGACGCGAAAGAGCATCGACGTGGGTCGACAGGGCGCCTACCGCCACCCGATCAGCACCCGCCCCATCGCATCGACCCCCATGTCGAACAGGTGCGACACGAACGGCACGAGGTTCGGCACCATCAGTTGCACGAGCAGCAACCCGACGATCAGCGTGACGGGAAAGCCGATCTGGTACATGCCAATCTGCGGCGCCGCGCGGTTCAGGATGCCGAGCGCGAGGTTCGCGATCAGCAGCGCCACGACCACCGGCAGCGACAGCAGCAGCCCCATCTCGAACACGGTCGCGCCGAACGCGGCGAGCGTGCGCCAGCCCGGCGCGTGCAGCAGGTCGGCCGACACCGGCAGCGACTGGAACGACGCGGCGAGCGCGGCGAATACCTGCAGGTGGCCGTCCACGGCGAGGAACGCGAGCATCGCGACCGCGTTCAGGAACCGGCCCATCGCGGGCGTCGCGCCGTTCGAGTGCGGATCGAAGAAGGTCGCGAAGCCGAGCCCCATCGACAGCCCGATGAAGTCGCCGGCCGCTTCGACGGCCGCGAACACGAGCTGCATCGTGAAACCCATCGCTACGCCGATCAGGAACTGCGTGACGACGATCCAGATGCCCTGCGCGGAGAACACGGTGACGTCCGGCATCGCGCCGAGCGTCGGCGCGACGATCAGCGCCATGAACGCGGCGACGCCGATCTTCACGCGCACGGGCACCGCCGCGTGGCCGACCATCGGCGCCGTCGCGACGAGCGCGAGCATCCGCACGAACGGCCACAGGAAAGCCGTCAGCCAGCCGTTGAGCTGCGCGTAGGTGACCGAGAACATCGCGGGAAAAGGCAGGCGAACGCGCGGCTCAGCCGGCGCCGAGCGTCGCGACGTGCAGCAGCGTCTGCCGCAGGTAGTCGAGCATCGTCGTCAGCATCCACGGGCCGGCGATCACGAGCGTCGCGGCCACCGCGAGCAGCTTCGGGATGAACGACAGCGTCGCTTCGTTGATCTGCGTCGCGGCCTGGAACAGGCTCACGACGAGGCCGACCGCGAGCGCGACTAGCAGCAGCGGGGCCGCGAGCAGCAGGCCGACCATCATCGCCTGGTGCGCCAGCGTCATCACTTGTTCGGGCGTCATCGCGCGTGTTCCTCCGCTTACGTGAAGCTCTGCGCGAGCGAGCCGATCAGCAACTGCCAGCCGTCGACCAGCACGAACAGCATCAGCTTGAACGGCAGCGATACGGTGGACGGCGACACCATCATCATCCCCATCGACATCAGCACGCTCGCGACGACCATGTCGATGATCAGGAACGGGATGAACACCGTGAAGCCGATCTGGAAGCCGGTCTTCAGCTCGCTCGTGACGAACGCGGGCACCAGCAGCGACAGCGGCACGTCCTCGGGGCCCTGCATCGGCGCGGCCTTCGAGATCTTCGCGAACAGCGCGAGATCGGTCTCGCGGGTCTGCTTCAGCATGAAGGTCTTGAACGGCGCGACGCCGCGCTGCACCGCCTGCTCCATCGGCATCGAGCCGTCGGAGAACGGCTTGTAGCCGTCGTTGTACGCGCGGTCGAGCACCGGCGACATCACGAAGAACGTGAGGAACATCGCGAGGCCGACGAGCACCTGGTTCGGCGGCGTCGTCGCGGTGCCGAGCGCCTGGCGCAGCAGCGACAGCACGATGATGATCCGCGTGAAGCTCGTCATCATCAGCAGCATCGCCGGCAGGAACGACAGCATCGTGAGCAGCAGCATCGTCTGCACGCTCAGCGAATAGGTGGTGCCGCCGTGCGGGCCCGGGCTCGCGTTGAACGCGGGCAGGCCGTTCGCCTGCGCATACGCGAGTGCAGGGGCGAGACAGAGGATCAGCACGGGCGCGACGCGCGCGGCGCGCCGCAGGAAGGCGTGTTTCATCGGAATGCGAAGTCGGAAAGAGGGCGTGGCGCCATGTCAGCGGTCCTTGCCGCGCCCGAGGCGTTTCGCGGCTTCGCCCGCGAGCGCGTCGCGAAATCGTGAGCCGAACGTGCCGGGCAGGCCGGCGCCGGGCGAAGCGCCGCCGGCGGACGCGTCGGACGCGGCCGGGCCCGCGACTGCGGCCACCGAACCGGCCGGCAGCGTATGCAGCAGGCGCACGTTGCCCGGCGCGACGCCGAGCACGAGCCAGGTGTCGCCGATCTCGACGATCGTCGCGCTTTCCTTCGCGCCGAGCCCGACGCTCGATACGACCTTCAGCGGGCCGCCGCGCCGCGCGGGCTGGAAGCCGAAGCGGCGCGCGAGCCATGCGCACGCGAACACGAGGCCGATCACGACCGCGAGCCCGACGAGCGTCTGCAGCACCGCGCCGATGCCGAGCGACGGCACGGCCGAACCGACCGTCACGCTCGACGCGATCGAACCGGCGTGGTTCACCGCGTTCATGTCGGCGGCGCCGGCCGGCGCGCACGCGAGCGACGCGGCGACGGCAAGCGCCGCCGCAATCGCGCGGCATCCGCGGCGGCCTGGCTTCACGACGTTCATCGATTCAGCTTACGGATACGTTCGGCCGGCGTGATGATGTCGGTCAGGCGAATACCGAACTTGTCGTTGACGACCACGACTTCGCCCTGCGCGATCAGGCAGCCGTTCACGAGCACGTCCATCGGCTCGCCGGCCATGCCGTCGAGCTCGACGACCGACCCCTGCGCAAGCTGCAGCAGGTTGCGGATCGCGATCTTCGTGCGGCCGAGTTCCACGGTCATCTTGACCGGGATGTCGAGGATCATCTCGATGTCGTTGTGCGTCGAGCTCGCCGCGGCCTTCGACAGCGGCTGGAACACGCCGGCGCCCGTCGCCCCGGCCGGCACCGGCTGCTGGTTCTGCTCGGCGAGCGCGGCCGCCCAGTCGTCGAGGCCCTGCTCTTCGTCGGCCGCGGCCGGCGCCTTCGCGTCGGCGGCCGATGCCGCGAGGGCCGCATCGGCCATCGCCTGCATGTCGTCGTCGGGCGTCTGGTTCAGCTCACTCATATCCACCTTCCTTCATCGAATCGCTCGCGCCGATCATCTTCTGCACGCGCAACGCATATTGACCATTGAAAATTCCGTAGCCGCATTCCATCACCGGCACGCCGTCGACCTTCGCGGTGATCGTGTCCTCGATCTCGAGCGGCAGCACGTCGCCCGCGCGCAGGTTCAGGATCTTCTCGAACGTCGCCGAGATCTCGGCGAGATTCGCGGTCAGCTCGACCTCGGCGGCCTGCACCTGCTGCGACAGCACGCGCACCCAGCGGCGGTCGACTTCGAGCGCCTCGCCCTGGATCGGCGAGCTGAGCACGTCGCGGATCGGCTCGACCATCGAGTACGGCATGCAGATGTGCAGCGTGCCGCCCGTCGGCCCGAACTCGATCGAGAACTGCGTGACGATCACGATCTCGTTCGGCGTCGCGACGTTCGCGAACTGCGTGTGCATTTCCGAGCGCACGAATTCGAACTGCAGCGGCCGCACGCTCTTCCACGCGGTCGTGTAGTGCTCGAACACGAGGTTCAGCAGCTTGCCGATGATCCGCTGCTCGGTGGCCGTGAAATCGCGGCCCTCGACACGCGTGTGAAAGCGCCCGTCGCCGCCGAACAGGTTGTCGACGACGAAGAACACGAGGTTCGGGTCGAACACGAACAGCGACGTGCCGCGCAGCGGCTTCACGTGCACCAGGTTCAGGTTCGTCGGGATCGGCAGGTTGCGGGTGAATTCGCTGTACTTCTGCACCTTCACCTGGCTGACGGAGATTTCCGCCGTGCGCCGCATGAAGTTGAAGATGCCGATCCGCAACAGGCGCGCGAAGCGGTCGTTGATGATCTCGAGGCCGGGCATCCGGCCGCGGACGATTCGCTCCTGCGTCGCGATGTTGTAGGGACGGACGCCCGACGTGTCGCGCTGCTCGTCGACCGCATCGGTTTCGCCCGTGACGCCCTTGAGGAGGGCATCGACCTCCTCCTGGGACATGAACTCCTGGTGACCCATACGCGCTCCTTTCGCGGCCGCGTTACTGGACGACGAATTCGGTGAACAGCACCTCGTCGACCTTCGCGCGCTGGTTGCCCGGCTGCGTCGGCTGCGCGATCAGCTCCCGCAGCTCGTTCGCGAGCGAACGTTTGCCGTCCGGCGTCGCGAGCTCCTCGGGATGCTTGTTCGACAGCGCGAGCAGGATCCGGCTGCGGATTTCCGGCATCCGCGCGGTCAGTTGCTCCTGCGCCTTCGGGTCGGTGAGCTTCAGCGACAGGCCCACGCGCAGGTAGTGCTGCACGCCGTCGTCGGACTGCAGGTTCACCGTCATCGGATCGAGCGGGAAAAACACCGGCGCGGCAAGCGGCGCCGGCTCGGCGGGCGCGCTCGCGTGGCCGACGCCTGCCTTGCCCAGGAACACGTACATGCCGCCGGCGGCGGCGGCGGCCGCGCCCAGCGCGATGACGGCGATGAGCGCGATGCGCTTGAACTTGCCGGAGGAAGCCGGCTTGTCGGCGGTCGGGGTTGCGGTCGTGGCCATGTGAATGCGTGCGTGATGTCTCGTAGCATGCATTGTTCGGCATCCGGGCCGAGGCCGATGGGCGGAAAAGAGGGGGGAATTGCGGCTATCTCAGCCGATTGTCGGCGCGGCGCCGGCTCGATGCAGGGGGCAACGGCGGCGCAGGCGGCCCAGCGGGGCGGAACCGGCCGCGCGGAGAAAAGGGCAGGCGGCGGCGCCTGCCCGTCGGACGTCAGATCGGCAGCAGCGTGAGCAGCGGCGCGATCAGCACCATCGCGACGCCCGCGATCATCATCGTCAGGCTCGACACGACGCCTTCCTCGCTGCCGATCTCGCGTGCCTTCGCGGTGCCCACGCCATGGGCGGCCGCGCCGAACAGCGCACCGCGCGCGAGCCGCGTGCGCATCGGCACGAGCGCGAGCACGAGCTCGCCGAGCAGCATTCCGCAGATGCCGGTCGCGATCACGAAGAGGGCGGTGAGGTCCTTCGGCGCGTGAATCTTGTCCGACACGGCGAGCGCGAACGGCGTCGACACCGAGCGCGTCATCAGCGAGCGCTGCAGCTCGGGCGACAGATGCAGCAGCTTCGCGAGCAGCAGCGACCCGCACACGCCCGCGGCGATCCCGACCGCGACGCCGACCGACAACGACAGCCAGTGCCGGCGAATCAGGTCGCGGTATTCGTAGATCGGCACCGCGAACGCGATCGTCGCCGGGCCGAGCAGCCACATCAGCCAGCGCGTGTCGCGGAAGTAGACCGAATACGGGATGCCGGTCAGCAGCACGAGCAGCACCAGCACGCCCGGCACGAACACGAGCGGCGAGAACAGCAGCGTCTTTTTGTACGCGTAGAGCCGCTTCGACGCGAAATACAGCACGACCGTCAGCACGAAGCAGCCGACGGAGATCGCGGTATTCACGCGGTCGGCGGGCAGGTTCGATAGCGCGGCGAGCATGGAAGGCTCCGGCTCAGTGGGCGACGGCGCCCAGGCGCGCGCGGCGGCGCTCGGCGAACACGCGTTGTGCGGCGAGCCGGCGTTCGAGCTTCGCGGCGAGATCGACCGCGACGGCCACCGCGACCATCACGAACGCGGTGCCGGCGAGCATCACCAGCGCGATGCGCCAGCCGTCCTCGCGGAACAGCCCGCCGTACTGCACGGCCGCGACGGCGGCCGGCACGAAGAACAGCAGCATGTCGGACAGCAGCCAGTTCGCGCCGTCCTTCACCCACGCCGGTGCGACGCGGCCCGAGAACAGCAGCACGAGGAGCACCGCGAGGCCGATCACGCCGGACGGAATCGGCAGCCCGACCTTGCGCACGGCCCAGTCGACCGCCATCCACAGCACGCCGAGCGCGGCGGCCTGCAGCACGATCCGGCCCGTGTGCGCGAGGCTGCCCGTGTGCGCGAGGCTGCCCGAAGCGGCGGAGCGGGCGGCGGCAGTGGCGGTCGGCTGGTTCATGGCGGGCTCCATACGGATGTTTCTGTCGATGGCCTCAGTATAGGGTTTCCCCTAACCATAAATAAAATGACTTGTCTCTATCCTTCTCATTCCAATCCGGAATTCGTTTTGACGTGGCTGCACCAATGTGGGGAGTGATCGATGGAATTGCGCGCGCTGCGGTACTTCGTCGAGGTGGTTCGCCAGCAGAGCTTCACCGCGGCGGCCGACAGGCTGTTCGTCACGCAGCCGACCATCAGCAAGATGGTGAAGGCGCTGGAGGACGAGATCGGTTCGCCGCTGCTGCTGCGCGACGGCCGGCAGATGGTGCTGACCGACGCCGGGCGGATCGTGTTCCAGCGCGGCCAGGACGTGCTCGCCGCGCAGGCGCAGTTGCAGTCGGAGCTGAACGATCTCGGCACGCTCGGGCGCGGCGAGCTGACGATCGGCATTCCGCCGCTCGGCGGCTCGCTGTTCACGCCGATCATCGCCGCGTACAAGCAGCGCTACCCGAACATCGAGCTGAAGCTGTTCGAGCAGGGCGCGCGGATGATCGAGGCCGCGCTGACGTCGGGCGAGCTGGAGCTCGGCGGGCTGCTGGAGCCGGTCGATCCCGGCACGTTCGAGCGGCTGCCGATGGTGCGCGCGCCGCTGTGGCTCGTCGCGCCGCGCGAGTCGCGCTGGGAGGATCACACGGCCGTGCCGCTCGCGGATCTCGCGCGCGAATCGTTCGTGTTCTATGCGGAAAGCCTCGCGCTGCACGACGCGGTGCTCGATGCGTGCCGGCAGGCCGGCTTCACGCCGTCGATCGTGAGCCGCAGCGGCCACTGGGATTTCATGGCCGCGCTCGTGCATGCGGGTGTCGGCATCGCGCTGCTGCCCGAGCCGTATTGCCGGCGGCTCGACGCGGGCCAGTTCACGTGCCGGCCGATCGTCGAGCCGGAAATCACGTGGGCGATCGCGCTCGGCTGGCTGAAGAAGGGCTACCTGTCGCACGCGGCGCGCGCGTGGCTCGACGTCGCGCGGGCGACGCTGCCGCTCGCGCCGGCCGACGATCTGGCGTTCGGGGGATTACGAGCGCGGGAGTGAGGGTGGGGCCGCCGGGCGATGAAGCGGACAGTGAAACAAAAAGGGCGGCCGTGACGGCCGCCCGTCGGGCCCTCAATGCCCCATCGCCGGCCCCGCGCCCTTCTTCGGCTTCGTGATCCACACGAGCGCCGCGAGCGCGATGAACACGCCCGCCGACAGGTGGAAGAAGTCGTTGGTCGCCATCATGAAGCCCTGCTGCGTGACGAGCTGGTTGAGCTGCGCATTGGCCGTCTGCCCGACGATGCCGAGCTGCGCGAGCGCGCCCTGGTAATCGGTCGTGTTCTGCGCATAGACGCTCACCGATTCCGACAGCCGCGCATGGTGGTAGATCGCGTCGTTCTCCCAGAACGTCGAGCTGGCGGCCGTGCCGATCGCGCCGGACAGCGTGCGCAGGAAGTTCGACAGCCCCGACGCGCTCGCGAGCCGCTCGTCGGAGATGCTCGACAGCGTGATCGTCGTCATCGGCACGAAGAAGCAAGCGACGCCGATGCCCTGCACGAGCCGCGGCAGGATCACGTGGTTGAACGGCACGTCGAGCGTGAACGTCGCGTTCCACAGCGACACGCCCGCGAACACGATGAACGCGAAGCTCGCCACCATCCGCAGGTCGAGCCGGTGCATGTTGCGGCCGATCAGCGGCGACAGCACGAGCGCGAGCAGCCCGACCGGCGCGGTCGCGAGACCGGCCTTGCCGGCCGTGTAGCCCATCACCGTCTGCAGCCACAGCGGGAAGATCACGACCGAGCCGAAGAACGCCATGAAGCCGAACGAGATGATCAGCGCGCCGAGCGCGAAGTTGCGGTCCTTGAAGAGCGTGAGGTCGACCACCGGCTCCTTCTCCGTCGCCTCCCACACGAGCATGAACGCGAGCGACACGACCGCGATCAGCGCGAGCGCGACGATGAACGACGAGTTGAACCAGTCGCGGTCCTTGCCGAGGTCGAGCATCATCTGCAGGCACGACACGCCGATCACGAGCAGCGCGAGGCCGATCGCGTCGATCCGCTGCTTCGTCGTCTTCGTCTCGCGGCCGCGCAGCAGAAAGTACGCGCAGGTCGCCGAGAACACGCCGATCGGCAGGTTGATGTAGAAGATCCACGGCCACGTGTAGTTGTCGCTGATCCAGCCGCCCAGGAGCGGGCCGAAGATCGGCGCGACGATCACCGTCATCGCCCATAGCCCGAGCGCGAGCCCGCGTTTCGCGGGCGGGTAGCTGCGCATCAGGATCGTCTGCGACAGCGGCACCATCGGCCCCGACACGAGGCCCTGCAGCAATCGGAACGCGATCAGCGTCTCGAAGTTCGACGCGAGGCCGCACAGCGCCGACGCGATCGTGAATGCGAGCACCGACAGCGTGAAGAGGCGCACTTCGCCGACCCGCCTTGCGAGCCAGCCGGTGAGCGGCACCGCGATCGCGGACGCGACCGAGTACGACGAGATCACCCACGTGCCTTCGCTCGTCGCGACGCCGAGGCTGCCCGAGATGGTCGGCACCGCGACGTTCGCGATCGACGTGTCGAGCACTTCCATGAAAGTGCCGAGCGCGAGCCCGACGGTGAGCAGCGCGAGCGCGCCGCCGGTCAGCGGCGCCGGTTCGGCGGCGGGGGAGGGGGCGGATGCCGTGGTGGCGGACATCGGAATCTCCTAGACGCGGCGCGCGCGGCGCGCCGGCACAACGCACGGACGCGCGACGCAGCGCGGCCCGGCCGGGTGGAAGGAAAAAGGGGAAAAGCGGAGCGGGTGCCTTGTCATCTTCTGCCCAGACAGAGAAATAAGCGAATGTTTAACTGCGACATGGGGGCTCCGCGTGCATCAGCAGTCGGGTTCGTCGGGCTTCGGGCAGCCGGTCGAGCCGGGCCCGTTGGCGATGAAGCGTTGCAGCAGGCCGGTGAGCGTCGCGAGTTCGTCGGCCGAGAAGCCCTCGAGCTGCGCGTTGAGCACGGTCGCGACGAGCGACGGCAGCGCGCGGGCGGCTTCGATGCCGCGGTCGGTCAGCGTCAGCTCGATCATCCGGCGGTCCTGCTCGCTGCGCGCGCGAGCGATCAGCCCCTTGCGTTCGAGCCGGTCGAGCATGCGCGTCATCGAGCCGCTGTCGTACGACATCTTGCGCGACAGTTCGAACGGCGTGCGCGCGTAACCGCGCGACAGCAGCAGGATCACGCCGATCTGCTGCGCGGTGAGGTCGAGCGGCTCGAGCGCGCGATCCATCCGCTCGACGAGCGCCTGCTTCGCCTTCGACAGGTAATAGCCGAGGCTCGTTTCCAGCGCGATGTTCTCGGGATCGTAGAGGCCGCCGGTCATACGATTGCGCGCGCAGCAATAGTGCGTTTCGGGTTAAAACGCGCCCAGTATCTTGAAAAATGATTGCTTAGTCAATATTATTTAAGTCAACCAGTTACGACGTGCATGTTGCACCGCCGGAGACTATGTTCTGACCGATTGGCCCGCACTGCCGGGCACCCGAGGATGTTCGCGATGCTGTTCCTGAAAAATGCCGCCGGCGCGCTGCGCCGCAACCTGACCGATACCGCTCATCATGTGTTCTCCGGGCCGCACCGCGGCTGGAAGATCGCGCTGTACGTGACGATGCTGGTCGTGCCTGGCGGCTCGCTCGCGGCGCTCGGGTTCGCATGGTTCGATCATCGCCGGCAGCGCAACGCGAAGGGCGGCGCCCGCCGCACGAGCCAGCCGGCCGCGACGGAGCCGTCGACATGGCCGGCCGCCGCCAAACCCGTCGCGGTGCCCGTGCGCTGCCACTGACACACTGACGCCGCCGCGCGCCCGCTTTCCACACTGTCCCGCCCGATCGCCGGCCGCGTCGCGCGCTACCGCTGCCGTCCGTCCGTTGGATGTCCATTCGCACGCCCGTTTTCCCGCAAGCCGGCCGTAATGGCCGGTAAACCGGCCGCCCGCGCCGGTAACACATCCGGGCCGCCGCCCACCGTACCCTTAGGGCTGCGCGGCTTTCCCGCCGTCAGTTACCATTTGTCCGCCAGCGGCCAACGACCGCACCGCATGACCGCATCGCGCGGCGCCGCTCGCCGGCCGTCGCGCCCAGACAGGAAAACCACCATGCCGTACGCTTCCCTCCCGCGCGCCGTTCGCCCGCTGAGCGCCGCCGTCGCCATTGCGACGGCCGTGCTGCTCGCCGGCTGCGCCGTCGGGCCCGACTATCACCGGCCCGACACGTCGATTCCCGCCGCCTTCAAGGAAGCGCCGGCCGGCTGGAAAGTCGCGCAGCCCGCCGATCGGGCCGATCGCGGCGCGTGGTGGACGGTCTACAACGATCCGCAGCTCGATGCGCTGATCGGCAAGCTCAACGCGTCGAACCAGACCATCGCGCAATCGGCCGCCGCCTACCGGCAGGCGCGCGCGCTCGTCACCGAGGCGCGCGCCGCGTATTTCCCGACTGTCGGGCTGAGCGCATCGGGCTCGCGCGCGCGGACGCCGCGCACGTCGCTGTCGTCGGGCTCGTCGTCGAATTTCGGCAGCGGGTCGACCGGATCGATCAACAACAGCTACAGCGTCGGCCTCGACGCCAGCTGGGAGCCCGATCTATGGGGCAAGGTGAGCCGCACCGTCAGCGCGCAGCGTGCCGGCGAAGCGGCCGCCGCGGCCGATCTCGCGAACGCGCGGCTGTCGCAGCAGGCGCTGCTCGCGCAGACCTATTTCCAGTTGCGCACGTCCGACGCGCTGCAAAAGCTGCTCGACGACACCGTGAAATCGTACGAACGGTCGCTGCAGCTCACGCAGAACCAGTACGCGCAGGGCGTCGCCGCGCGCGCGGACGTGATTCAGGCGCAGACGCAGCTGCAGAGCGCGCAGGCCGCGCAGATCGACAACGGCGTCGCCCGCGCGCAGTACGAGCATGCGATCGCGACGCTGATCGGCGAGCCCGCGTCGACCTTCTCGCTGCCGCCGAACCCGCTCGCGGCCGAGCCGCCGGTCACGCCGGTCGACGTGCCGTCCACGATCCTCGAGCGCCGGCCCGACGTCGCGGCGGCCGAGCGCCGCGCGGCGGCCGCGAACGAGCAGATCGGCGTCGCGATCTCGGCGTTCTTCCCCACGCTCACGCTGTCGGCCAGCGGCGGCTTCCAGAGTTCGGTGTGGTCGCAGCTGTTCACGCTGCCGGCACGCTTCTGGACGGTCGGCCCGCAGCTCGCGGCCACGCTGTTCGACGCGGGCTTGCGCGCCGCGCAGACCGACGCCGCGCGCGCGACCTACGACCAGGACGTCGCCGCCTATCGTCTCGCGGTGCTCACCGCATTCCAGGACGTGGAGGACAACCTGGCGTCGCAGCGCATCCTCGCGCAGGAAATCGACGTGCAGCGGCAAGCCGTCGACAGCGCCGAGCACGCGCTCGCGATCGTCACGAACCAGTACAAGGCCGGCACGGTCGCGTACCTGAACGTGCTGACCGCGCAGACCACCGCGTTCACCGCGCAGCAGAAGCTCGCGACGATCGCCGGGCAGCGGATGGTGTCGTCGGTCGGGCTCGTGAAGGCGCTCGGCGGCGGCTGGAACGTATCGGAAATGGCGCGCGAGAACGGCGGCATGGCGGCGCCGGCGCCTTTGCCGGCGTCCGGTGCGGCCGCGCCCGCGGCCACCGCACCGTCGGCCGCCGCGCCGCTCGCGCAGAAGTAGAAGGGAAGCGGGCGACGCGCGCGTTCAGCGCTGCGCGTCGCCGAAGATCAGCGAAACCTGGTTGTTGCCGATCGGGTGGCCGAGCAGGTTCAGCAGCCCGGCGAGGTTCGCCTGCTGCTCGGGCGCCGCGTGCGCGGTCCCGCGGAACGATCCCTGGCCGGGGCCGAAGCTGCCGTGCCCGTCGAGGAACAGCGGGCCCTGCGTCGTCGACAGGTCGAGATCGGCGCCCGCGCCCTTCGCCTGCAATACCGCGCGGTACGAACCGAGCGGCTTCACGCGCGACACGCGCGAACTCATCGAATCGATCGTCACCGTCAGCTGGCCGAACGCGTTGCTGCCGATGAGCCGCCAGTCGCTCCAGGCGAGCCGCACGTCGCCCTGCAGATCGAGCGTGTTGAACGGCGTGCCGAGCCCCGTGAGCAGCGACGCCGGCACCGCCATCGCGCCCGCCGACAGCACCGCGCCGCGCCATGTCGCATCGAGCGTGACCGCATCGGGCATCGCTTCGGTTTGCCGCATGCGCATCTGCACGCGCCCGGTCAGCAACGGCCAGAAGCGGGTGGTCCATTCGACCCGGCCCGGCAGCAGCGTCGCCGCGCTCCGGTCGGCGCCCGGCGCGAGCATCAGCGTGCCCGAGCCGTGCCACAGCGAGCCTTCCGGATCGACGAGATTCACGTGGCCGCCGGTCGCACGCGCGAACTGCGGCGCGATCCATGCGGCCGGCGCGAGCGCGACGAGCGTCACCGCCGTCGCCAGACCACCTGCCAGCACCCACGGCAATACGGTGACGAGCCGTCTCGCCCACGGCCGCATCGGCCGGCCTTCGTATGCGTCATCCACTGCCGTCATCTATTTCTGGACGGAAGGTTGCATCACGGCCGTCAGGTCGACCTGGCCGTCCTCCTTCAGCGCCGTCGCATGCGCCTCGCCGACCTGCACCTTGAATTGCCGGCGCGCATCGTCGAGCCACTGGGTCCACGCCGGGAACGACACGTTCTTCATCTGGATCTGCACGCCATTGCCGACGATCTGCACCTGTGCGCCCTGCAGCCCGTGGTCGGACAGCGACGCGGTCAGCGCATCCTTCAGCGCGAGGCCGGTCGGCGCGACACCCTGCGCGGCGGCGGCCAGCGACTTCGCCTCGTTCGCCTGCGCGGTCATCTGCGCGAGTTCGTGACGCATCGCCGGCAGCTCGCGCTGGATCCGCGCGCGGCCTTCCTGCGCGGGCGACCACAGCACCGAATACGCGATCGCGACCGCCAGCACGGCGCCGCCCCAGCCGAGCAGCGTCTTCTCGCGCGGCGTGCGTTCGCCCCAGAACTGGGCGAGCGTCTGGTTCAGTTGTTCGGTTTTCATGAGCGGCTCCGGATCGTCCATTTGCCCGTGTTGCTGTCGACTTCGCCGGACAGTCCGTTACGCGCGAGGCGCTGCGTGAAATCGGGATCGACCTTGACCTCCGGCTTGAAGCCGACGTCGAGCCGCCGGTCGTGATAGTCGAGCGACGCGATGCCGTTCAGCGGCAACGCGCCCATCGAGCGCGACAAGCCGCTCGACAGCGCGAGGAAATCGTTCGGCGACAGCTCGCCGGCAGCGAGCCGAAGCTGGTCGAGCTGGCGCTGCATCTGCGCGGGCGGATCGAGCACGGTGGTCGTCTTCGGGAACGCGGACAACAGCGTCTCGGTGATCTGCGCGGACAGCGCATCGCGCTCGCGCGACAGCTTCCACCAGTGCAGGTTCATCCCGATCACCGCGACGCCGAGCGTCGCCGCGGCCAGCGCGATCGGCACGCGCAGGCGCTTGAGCGTCGCGCGATCGAAGCGCCACGGCTGCGATTCGAATTCGAACTGGCACAGATCGAATGGCTCGGCGAGCGCCCGGCGCGCGAACGTGTCG
The DNA here is from genome assembly GCF_030504405.1 of Burkholderia sp. AU44665. Classification (NCBI taxonomy): domain Bacteria; kingdom Pseudomonadati; phylum Pseudomonadota; class Betaproteobacteria; order Burkholderiales; family Burkholderiaceae; genus Burkholderia; species Burkholderia sp. AU44665. The sequence continues at coordinate 38,084 of NZ_JAUJRI010000038.1, forward strand.
AACGACAGCGGCGCGGCGCCCGGCAGCAGCGGCGCATCGGCGCGGCCGACCGACGCGAGCCGCGGCTCCGCGCCCGGTTCGCCGAGTTCGTACAGTTCGATGGCGCCGCCGCCCGCGAGCTGCGGGCCGACCGTCCAGAAGCGTGCCGGCAGCGTGAACAGCTGCGACCACACCGAACTCTGGAAGCCGCC
>NZ_JAUJRI010000039.1:0-36046 GCF_030504405.1 Burkholderia sp. AU44665
GCCCGACAGACTCCGAATAAACAATTCTTTACATTTTTGCGGCCGATCCGTCCCTACAGCGGAATTTCCACGGTGCCGGCGTCCTTGACGATCGCCGTGACGATCTGGCCCGCCTCCGCCAACCCGGCCCCGGCTGCCGCCACGTCTCCGCCCGCGACGCCGCCCGCGACGCCGCCCGGCCAGCAAGATCCCGAAACGATCCGGCGCGCGGCCCTCGCGTTCCTGCAGCAGCAGATCGCCGGCCTGCCCGGCAAGACCACCGCGACGGTCACGACCGCCTTTCCGCGCGGGCTCGCCGCGTGCACGACGCTCGAACCGTTCCTGCCGACCGGCGCGCGCCTGTGGGGCCGCACGACGGTCGGCGTGCGCTGCGCGGGCGAACGGCCGTGGACCGTCTACCTGCAGGCGAAGGTCGCCGTGCAGGCTACCTATTACGTCGCCGCGCGCCAGATCGCGCCCGGCGAGCCGCTCTCCGCGGCCGATCTCGTCGCGCGCGACGGCGACCTGACGGTGCTGCCGCTCGCGGTGATCACCGATCCGGCGCAGGCGATCGGCGCGACCGCGCTCGCGCGCATCTCGGCCGGGCTGCCGCTGCGGCAGGACATGCTGAAGAGCGCGGCGTCGGTGTCGGCCGGCCAGACGGTGCGGGTCGTCGCGGCCGGCCCCGGCTTCACGATTTCGGCCGAGGGCAGCGCGCTCGCGAATGCGGCGCCCGGCCAGTCGGTGCGGGTGCGGATGGCGGCGGGCCAGATCGTCACGGCGATCGTCAAGGACGCCGGCACCGTGGAAATTCCGCTGTAGGGACGGATCGGCCGCAAAAATGTAAAGAATTGTTTATTCGGAGTCTGTCGGGCTCGCGATGCTAAAGTTCGGGCCGACCCGGCCGTTATCTGGGTCAAACCGTACAGGAAACCCATCGTGAAGATCGATTCCACTCCGAAACCGAGCCCCCTCGCGCCGACCGGCAACGGCGCGGCCCGTGCGCCGTCCGGCACGGACCAGCCGTCCGCACCGGCAGCCGACGCAGGATCGACCGGCGGCGACGCGACCGTGAACCTGTCGGGTCTGTCCGGCCAGTTGCGTTCGGTGTCCGCATCGGGCGACGCCGATATCGACGCGGGCCTGGTCCAGTCGATCAAGGACGCGCTGAACAACGGCACGCTGACGATCGACGCGAACAAGATTGCCGACGGCGTATTGAACACCGCCCGCGAACTGCTGCAGCAGCAGCGTCCGGGCAGCTAATCCCCGGCCTCGTGGCCGGGTCACCCCGGTTTGCCGGCGCGCGCAGCACTGCGCGCACCGGCGTGACGAGCATGACGCGATGAGAGAAGAGCTGCTGGCCACGGTCAACGACGAACACGCGACGGTCGAGGCGTTCGCGTCCCTGCTCGTCTACGAGGAAAAGGCGCTGACGACGGCCGAGCCGCTCGAGATGCTGCCCGGGATCGTCGAGAAGAAAAGCGCGCTGATCGACCGGCTCGCGCAGCTCGAACGCACGCGCGACACGCAGCTTTCCGCGCTCGGCTTTCCGGCCGGCAAGAAAGGCATGGACCAGGCGGCCGAGCGCGATGCGCGCCTCGCGAGCCGCTGGCAACTGCTGCAGCAGGCCGCCGAACGCGCGCGCCAGGCCAATGCGAACAACGGGATGCTGATCCGGATCCGGATGGACTACAACGAGCGCGCGCTCGCGGTGCTGCGCTCGGCGCCCACGCCGGCCGGCGTGTACGGCCCCGACGGGCGCGTGTCGGCGCTCACGCGCTGACCGGCCGGCGTCGAGCCGCGCCGCGGGGCCGCCCCGCGGCCGCGCTCCCTGCTTTCCCCTTCGTTACAACAGCGGACACGCGGTGACCTGCGTGCCGCGTTCCACGCACAGCCGCTCGTAGTCGCGCAGGTACGCGCGCTCGGCGTCGTCCAGCAGATCGAGATCGATCAGGTCCCAGTCGTAGCCGACCGTCACGATGTTCTCGAACGTCACCGTGCCCGGCTGCGCGTCGTCCGGCCGCACGATCACGATGTTCTCGATCCGCACGCCGCCCTTGCCCGGCAGGTAGATGCCCGGCTCGACCGAAATCACCGCATTCGGCACCAGCCCGTACGTCGCACCCGGCGCGAACCGCACGCCGCCCTCGTGCACGTGGATCCCGACGCCGTGGCCGGTGCCGTGGCCGAAATCGTGGCCATGATCGCGGCACACCTGGCGCACCAGCGCATCGACGTCGCCGCCCGTCGCCGCGGCCGGAAAGCGCGCGACGATCCCCTTGATGCAGGCCTTCAGCGCGACCGTGTAGATCTCGCGCTGCCACCGCTGCGCGACCGTCTCCGGCCGCGTGCGGCGCAGCACGACGCGCGTGCAGTCCGTCGCGAAGCCGGCTTCGTAGTACGCGCCGCTGTCGAGCAGCACGAGCTCGCCCTCGGTCAGCTCGACGTCGGTGCTCGCTGCCGTGTAATGCGCGAACGCGCTGTTCGCGCCGTTCGCCGCGATCGACGGGAACGACAGCGCGACCGCCGAACGGGCGCCGTACGCGTCGTTGATCCTGCGCGCGAGGTCGTACTCGGTGTGGCGCACGCCCGGCTCGCCGGTCTTCGCCCAGCGCATCGTCTCGGCGATCGCCGTGGAGCTGCGCGCGAACGCGTCGCGGAAGCGCTCGAGCACCGCCGGCGTCTTGCTTGCCCGCATCGCCTCGACCGGGTTGAAATCGGCATGCCGCGCGTGCGGCCACACGCGCTTCACCGCGTCGACGAGCGCGCAGTTCACCGATTCGAAGCCGTAGCACACGTGCTCGACCGCGAACCGGGCCAGAAACCGTTCGAGCGCCGCGACGTCGCGCCGGATCACGTGCAGCGCCGGATACGAATCGAGCGCGACCTCGCAGCGGTCGCAGCCTTCCGGCAAGAACAGCGCCACCTGGCCGCCGATCGCGAACAGGAAGCCGAGGTGCGACGACGCATTCGGGATGTGATAGCCGCGGCTGTTCAGCAGATACGCGAGATCGTCCGACGCGCAGGTGAAGAACGCCGTCCTGCCGTCGGCCGCGCCGGTATGCGCGGCGAGCCGGCGGTTCAGCGCGTCGAGGTTCTGCGCGACGCTCGCGCCGGTCATCGCGGCCGGAATCTCGAAGATCGGCCGCTCGACGTTCCAGCCCGGCAGCGCGATCGCGCGATCGATCTCGCGATCGGCGAGGCTCGCCCAGTCGAGCGACGCGGCCCGTGTCTGCTCGAACAGCCGGTCGCGCTGCGCGACGCTGATCCGCCGCGCGTCGTAGCCGACCCGCGCGAGCCGGCTCGCGTGCGCGAGCAGCCAGTCGGCCATCGCCTGCCAGATCGTCACGTCGATGCCGAGCTTCTCGACGCGCACGCGCGCCGGATCGCACTGCTCGTCGGCCTGGAAGTGATAGCGGCCGTCGACGAACAGCACGAACGGCGGCAGATCGAGCGCCTGCGCGGTCGCCGCGCTCAGGAAGATTCCGCAGCCGGCCGACCCGTCGAAACCGGACACCGCGTAGCGCGGGTTGTTGCCGCGCGGCAGGTATTCGGTCACGTATTCGTCCTGCGACGTGATCACCACCGCGTCGAGCCGCGCGGCATCGAGCAGGCGCGACAGGCCGGCCTGCGTGTCGGCGACGGACGCGTCGTACGGGGGAAGGCCGGAGAAGCTGTATTTCAGTCGATCGATCATCGGATGCCCGTTATGCGTTGTTGTCGGCGGCCGGAAGCATGTCGCGGCGTCGCACCTGCCTGACACGACACGTCGCCGCGGTTCAGGTCACGCACGGCACGACGCGCGGCCGCGGCCGCGCCGCCGTTCAGGCGGCAGGCCCTCGGTAAAATTTTTGTCTCACTTAACTTTGTTTGATGCGCGACAGAATCTAGAGCACGCTGAAATCGAGGTCAAGCCAAAATTTTCGTAGGACTAAAATCGGCGCCCTGCCCGCGGATCCCGGCACAACGCCAATTCGGCCGGCGACGCCGCGCGGTACAATGCGCCGGCCCCGCCGCCGTCCCGCCCCGGCGGCCGCTTAGCCCCTTCGCCCGCGTCCCGACTCGTTGCCACACGAAAGAGATTCATGGATTCAGACCTCATGCGTATCGGCCAGCGCATTCGCCGCCTGCGCCGGGAAGCGAAGAAGACGCTGCTGGAAGTCGCGTCCGAAGCGAAACTGTCGGTGGGGTTCCTGTCGCAGGTCGAGCGTCATCTGACGGGCATCTCGCTGTCGTCGCTCGTCAACGTCGCGAAGGCGCTGGGCGTGCCGCTCGGCGCGCTGATCGACCAGCCGCGCCAGGCGCAGCCCGATTCGCACGAGGGCAGCCGCCGGCCGTACGCGCTCGACGCCGCGTCGCAGTGGTACGAGCGGCTGTCCACCACGTTCGACGGCAGCCAGATCAACGCGCTCAAGGTGCAGATGCTGGAAGGCTACCGGTCCGAATGGGTCGCGCACGGCGGCGACGAATTCGTGTACGTGCTGGCCGGCCGCGTCTGCTACACGGTCGGCAAGAAGCATTACCCGCTGACGGCCGGCGACTCGCTGCACTTCGACGCGCGCAAGCGCCATCGCGTGGCCAACGTCGGCGACGGGCCGGCCGAGCTGATCACCGTCAGCACGCTGCCGCTGTTCGACGACAGCGGTGCGGAATGCGTGCCCGCGACGACGGATATCGGGCAGCCGGCCGCTGGCGCGCCGCGCGTGCGCCGCCGCGCGCCGGCTCCCGAACGGAATGGCCGCGACGCCGCCGCGGCACGGCCGTCGAGGGCCGGCGCAGCCGAAAGGAAGGGGACGGCGAAGGCGCGCGCTGCCGCCGCCGGCAAACGCCCGGCGGCTGCGACCCCGGCACGCAGGAAGAAACCGTAACGGCCGACGGGCGCGCACGCCCTGCGCGCTGTTCCGCGCCGCCTACTCGCCGATCGCGAGCGCCTGCGCGACAGCCTGGATCCGCGCGCGGTGCACGGCATCCTTGATCTTCTCCGTGTCGCTGCCGATGCCGCGCGCGATCGCACCGGCATCGACGCTGCGCGCCGCCGCGAGCGCGACGCGCAGCCGCTCGGCCTGCGGGTACGGCTGCGCCTCGAGCCCGAGCCGGCCGCGCGCATCCGATTCGCAGGCCTGCAGCAGTTCGGCGAAGCGCGCCGGCTTGCGCAGCGCGTCGCTGCGCTCGAAGAGCCGCACCAGCGCGGCCGCGCCCATTTCCATCACACGATGCAGGTTGCCGTGCTCGCGCGCGACCACCAGCGCGAGATCGCGGCATTCGTTCGGCACGCGCAGCCGCTCGCACAACGGCTTGAGCAGTTCGACGCTGCGGCCTTCGTGGCCGACGTGGCGCGGCAGCACGTCCGCGGGCGTCGTTCCCTTGCCGAGATCGTGCGTGAGCGCCGCGAAGCGCACCGCCAGCGAATAGCCCTGCTTCGCCGCGTAGTCGACCACCATCATCACGTGCACGCCGGTATCGACTTCCGGGTGGTAATCGGCGCGCTGCGGCACGCCCCACAGCGCGTCGACCTCGGGCAGGATGCGCGCGAGCGCGCCGCAGTCGCGCAACACCGCGAACATCCGCGACGGCCTCGCCTCCATCAGCCCGCGCGCGATCTCCTGCCATACGCGCTCGGGCACGAGCGCATCGACCTCGCCCGCGTCAACCATGCGCCGCATCAGCGCGAGCGTTTCGTCCGCGACCGTGAAATCCGCGAACCGCGCGGCAAAGCGCGCGATGCGCAGGATCCGCACCGGATCCTCGACGAACGCGTCGCTCACGTGCCGGAACACGCGCGCGCGCAGGTCGGCCTGCCCGTCGAACGGGTCGATCACCGGGCCGACCAGCGCGCCATCCGGGCTCACCTCGCGCGCCATCGCGTTGATCGTCAGGTCGCGCCGTGCGAGATCCTCGTCGAGCGTCACGTCCGGCGCGTAATGGAACTGGAAGCCGTGATAGCCGGCCGCCGTCTTGCGCTCGGTGCGCGCCAGCGCGTATTCCTCCTGCGTCCGCGGATGCAGGAACACCGGGAAATCCTTGCCGACCGGCCGGAAGCCCTGCGCGGTCATCTGCTCGGGCGTCGCGCCGACCACCACGTAGTCGCGGTCCTGCACCGGCACGCCGAGCAATTCGTCGCGGATCGCTCCGCCTACTGCGTAGATGTTCATCACTGGGGCTCGTATTCGGCGATCACGTTGGTTTCGCGGCGCGCGCCGTCGATCCACTGCCGCACCGCCGGCAGCGCCGTCACGCGCGCCGCATAGCCGGCGGCTTCCGGCGACAGCGCCGGCGCGTACGTGTTGAAGCGCATCACGACGGGCGCGTACATCGCGTCGGCAATGCCGAATTCGCCGAACAGGAACGGCCCGCCCGACGCCTCGATGCATTCGCTCCACAACGCGTCGATGCGCGCGACGTCGGCGAGCGCTTCCGGCGTCGCGCCGCGCCCCGGCATCGACGCGCGGATGCTCATGCCCATCTGCGTGCGCAGCGCCGCGAAGCCCGAATGCATCTCGGCGGATATGCAGCGCGCATGCGCGCGCGCGAGCGGGTCGGCCGGCCACATCGGGAATTGCGGATAGCGCTCGGCGAGCGTCTCGGCGATCGCGAGCGAATCCCAGATCGCCGAGCCGTGATCGTCGACGAGGCACGGCACCTTGCCGGTCGGCGAGTATTCGCGGATGCGCGCGGCCGTGTCGTCGCGACGCAGCTCGACCACGATCTCGTCGAACGGGATGCCGAAATGCACGAGCAGCAGCCACGGCCGCATCGACCACGACGAGTAGTTCTTGTCTCCAATGACGAGCTTCATGACGGGGTTCCCGAAAACGCGAAAAAGGAAAAGAAAGGGGCCGGCCGACGTTGCCCGGCGCGCGGGTTAACGACGCGAGCGGAACCAGTCGAACCGCGAGCGTTTCGTCGCTTCGCCGAGATACGCGGGCGCGATGCTTTCGAGACTCGCGGGCGAGAGCCCGAGTTCCGGCGCGAGCGGCCCCGACAGCACGTTCGGCACCGACATCGTCGCGAGATTGTCGCGCGTGAGCACCGGCTCGCCCGGCAGGCATTCGAACACGCTTGCCTGCAGCCGCGCAAGCGCGTCGGGCAGCCGCACGATGCGTGCCTGCCGGCCGACCAGCGTGCCGCAGTAGCGCACCAGTTGCTCGAGCGTGTAGACGGTCGGGCCGCCGAGCTCGTAGGTCTTGCCGTGCGCGCCCGCGAGATCGAGCGTGTTGACGAACGCGCGCACGACGTCGCCGACGAACACCGGCTGGAAGCGCGCGTCGGGCATCGCGAGCGGCAGCACGGGCACCGTGCGCTGCAGGGTCGCGAACGTATTGAGGAAGGCGTCGCCCGGGCCGAACACGACCGACGGACGGAAGATCGTCAGCGCGAGCGAATCGGTGGCCGCGATCGCATGCAGCGCGGCTTCGCCGTCGCCCTTCGAGCGCTGGTACATGCTCGCGCCGTGGGAATCGGCGCCGAGCGCGCTCATGTGCAGCAGACGCCGCACGCCGGCCTCCGTGCAGGCCGTCGCGAGCGCGGCCGGCAGCGCGACGTGCGCGCGCTCGAAGCCCGGCCCGTACGGCGTGCCGCGCCCGCCGTGCAGCACGCCGACCAGGTTGATCGCCGCGTGCGCGCCGGCGACGAAGCGCGCGAGCGTGCGCGTGTCGAGCGCGTCGAGCTCGACGATGTCGACCGGCAGCATCTGCAGGTGGCGCGCGTGGTCGCGCCGCCGCGTGCCGATCCGCACGTGCTTGCCGGCGTCGATCAGCGCATTGACGAGCCGGCTGCCGATGAAGCCGGTGCCGCCCAGCAGCGCGACGGTCTGGCGATCCATGATGTGGGCCTCGAAAGAACACTGCCGCGTCTCGCGCGGCAGTTCATGTATCAGGGCGAGATCATGCCTAGACGCTTCTTCAACGACTGCGGTTTGCCCTCGAAGAGCGCCGCGTAGTAGACGGTGTTCGACAGCACGTTCTTCACGTAGTCGCGCGTCTCGTTGAACGGAATCGTCTCCGCGAAGATCGCGCCTTCGACCGGCTGCGTCAACACCTGGCGCCACTGGCGCGGCCGGCCCGGGCCCGCGTTGTAGCCGGCGGTGGCGAGCACCGGCGAGCTGTCGAAGTTGTTGTAGATGTCCGCGAGATACCACGTGCCGAGCTGGATGTTGGTGTCGATGTCGTGCATCTGCGCACGCGAGATCGTGCCCATGCCGAGCTTCTTCGCGACCATCTGGGCCGTCGCCGGCATCAGCTGCATCAGGCCGCCCGCGCCGACCGACGAACGCGCGCTGATGATGAAGCGCGATTCCTGGCGGATCAGCCCGTACGCCCACTCGACGTCGAGGCCCGTCGACTGCGCGTAGCGCTCGACGGTCGTGCGGTACGGCGACGGATAGCGCAGCGTGAAGTCGTGCTCGGCCTTCGTGCGGTCGGCCGTGTTGACCGTGCGGTCGAGCAGCTCGACGCGCTTGCCGTATTCGGCGGCCGCGAGCAGCTGGCGATCGGTCATCCCGCGCAGCGGCCAGTTCCATTCGCGATTGCCTTCGAGGCGCAGGTTCAGCGCATAGAAGCGCTGCGCGAGCGCGAAGCCCGGGATCTTGCTCATCGCGTCGATCTCGGCGTCGCTCACCTTCGTGCGCGGCGGAATCGTCGTGCGCTGGCCGAGCTCCTCGCCGGCCAGCTGCCCGTAGAAGTTGAACTGGCCGGCCACCTGCTCGAATTCCTGGTTCGCCTGCAGCGTGTCGCCGCTCTGCTTGAGCGCGCGCGCATGCCAGTAGATCCACGCCGGATCGTTGCGCAGCGACGGCGGCATCTGCTCGATCGACCAGCGCACCATCGGCCAGTTGCCGGCGAGCAGCGCGGCGCGCGTGCGCCATTCGTAGCCCGGGTTCGACAGCGGCGCGTTCGCCGATTTCGCGTACCAGACCGATGCCATCGGCGAGCGCTTGATCGCGCCCTGGTAGCCGATCGCGCCCCACGCGATCGCCTGTTCCTGCTTGGTGAGCGACGGCGCGACCGTCGTCAGCATCCCGGCGGCCGCGTCCGGATCGTTGCGCGCCATGCGGCCGAGCGCGATCAGCGCGAGCTGATGCGACGCGGCGTCGGGGCCGACGCCGCGCGCGAGATACAGCGGCGGCGCGCTCGTCGCCTGGTCGAAGCCGGCCGGGCGCGGGCCGAGCGCGTCGACGATCTTGCCGCCGAGCGTCGTGTAGTTCTGCTCGTACGCGAGGCGCGCCTGCTGCCACACGTCGTCGCTCGTGAACTGCTGGTTGACGGCGAGCGCGGTGATCAGGTCGACGCACGCGTCGCCGTAGTTCTTCGGCTCGACGAGCAGCGCGCGCGCCGCGTCGGCGACGTTCTCGTTGCGCGCCGCGCGCGATTCGAGCGCATAGCACTTGACCTGCGTGTCGTCGTCGAGCACGAAGCGCTTGTACTGGTCGTCGAAATTGCGCCAGTCGTGACGCGCGCCGAGCACGAGCAGGTAGTCGTTGCGCAGGCGATCGGCGATCGCCTGCCCGTCGTAGCGCTGCAGGAACGACTGCACGGGCGCGTCCGGCGCATCGACGCGCGCGCGGCCCGTCGAATCGAACAACTGCGGCTTGATCTGGAAATACTCGACGTAGGACGGAACCGGATAGTTCGGGATCATCGACGCAAGCTGCGCGGCCTTCGCGGCGTCGTTGCGGCGTGCGGCTTCGCGAAGCTGCACGAAGATCTGGTCATCCCCGGGGAGCGTGTCGTCGTTCGGTGCGGCGCATGCGGCCGTGCCCGCGACGAGCGCGGCGGCCGAAAGCGTCAGCGCGAGCGCGCGATATACTCGGAAAAGGCTGTTCGACATCGTTTTGAATGGAGCACGAAGTGAGCGAAAGCATAGCACGCAACCCTGTGCCGAACCCGAAGGTTGCGCTGCGCAAAACGCTGTCCGGCGCCCGTCGCGACGCCGCGTCGCAACCCGCCGCGAACGCCGCGCTCGACGCGCGGCTGCGCGCGCTGCTCGACCGTCTGGCGCCGCGCACGGTCGGGTTCTACTGGCCGCTGCCGGGCGAATTCGATGCGCGCGACGCGGTGCTCGCATGGTGCGCGGCGGGCGCCGGCCGGCGCGCCGCGCTGCCGGTGATCGGCGAGCGTCACACGCCGCTCGCCTTTCACGCGTGGGATGCGCGCACGCCGATGCGCGAAGGCCATCACCGGATTCCCGAACCGGCGTCGGGAATCGTCGTCGTGCCCGATCTTTTGCTGATTCCCTGCGTGGGATTCGATCTTCAGCGCTACCGGCTCGGCTACGGCGGCGGCTACTACGACCGCACGCTCGCCGCGTGGCCGGGCGACGCGCTGCCCGTGACGGTCGGCATCGCGTACGAAGCATGCCGCGTCGATGCGCTGCCGGCCGAAGCGCACGATCTCGCGCTGCGCTGGATCGTCACCGACGGCGCGCTTTACCCGGGCGCCGGATAATGCCGCGCGCGGCGCCGCGATCGTCGCCATGCGCCCGTGAGCGCATCGCCGCGCGCGCCGCTTTGCGCCGGCGCCTACAGCGACGCCGCCGCGCGCGCGGCCGTGTCGTAGAGGCCCGAAGCGTGGCGCAGCAACTGCGCCGCGTCGCCGATCTGCTCGTTGGTGAGGCCGCTGTCCTTCAGCGTCTCGATCAGGCAGTGCTCGCGCACCTCGCGGTATTTCAGGCACAGCTCGCGGCCCGCGTCGGTCGCGAAGAAGAACACTTCCTTGCCGCTCTTCTCGCTCTTCACATAGCCGCGGGCGATCAGTTTTTTCAGCGCATAGGTCGCGACGTGCGTATCCTCGATATTGAGCACGAAGCAGATGTCGGCGAGCTTCTTCTTGCGTTCGCGATGGCTGACGTGATGCAGCAGCGAGACCTCGACCGCCGTCATGTCCTTCGCGCCCGCCGCCGACATGCAGCGCACCATCCAGCGGTTGAACGCGTTGCCGGCCATGATGAGCCCGTATTCGAGCTCCGACAGCTCCGCGCTCGATTCGGAAACGAGGTGTTCGGATGACACGATCTTGGTCGCAGGACGCTTCATGGAAAGGCGGCGCAAGCCGGATGACAGGATGTGCCCGAGTGTACGCCAGAAGCCCCAGCCGACGAGCTAGGCGAAAACGCTTATTGAGAAGTTGTCGATATTTTATTGACAATGTGCGCTAACATTGCCGTCCGAACCGTGCCAGTCCGATGACGCAACCCCGCATTTATCCGCTCGGCGATGCCGCCCTCGTCTGCGAGGTGCCGCCGCCCGCCACGCTCGATTGCCAGCGCCGCGTCTGGGCCGTGGCGGAGGCTGCGCGCGCATGGCCCGACGTGATCGACGTCGTCCCCGGCATGAACAACCTGACCATCGTGTTCGACGCGCTCGCCGCGACGGCCGACTCGCTCACGCCCGCGCTGCGCGACGCGTGGGAGACGGCCGACGTCGAGCACGCCGACGGCCGCGAGGTCGAGATTCCGGTCGAATACGGCGGGGCCGCCGGCCCCGACCTGGCCGCCGTCGCCGCGCACACGGGCCTGTCGGCCGATGAAGTCGTCGCGCGCCACGCGGGCGGCGCCTACGTCGTGTTCTTCGTCGGCTTCCAGCCGGGCTTCGCGTATCTGGGCGGCCTCGACGCGTCGCTGCACACGCCGCGCCGCGCGGCGCCGCGGCTCGAGGTGCCGGCCGGCTCGGTCGGCATCGGCGGCGCGCAGACGGGCATCTACCCGGCCACGTCGCCCGGCGGCTGGCAGTTGATCGGCCGCACGTCGCAGGTGCTGTTCGATCCGGCGCGGCCGCAGCCGACGCTGCTGCTGCCCGGCGACCGCGTACGCTTCACCATCGCCGGAGTCGACACACGATGACCCAGAGCAACGCACCGGGCACCATCGAAGTCGTGCGGGCCGGGCCGCTGTCGACCGTGCAGGATCTCGGGCGCCGCGGCATGCGCCATCTCGGCGTCGCGCAGGGCGGCGCGCTCGACGGCCTCGCGCTCGAGGTCGGCAACCGGCTCGTCGGCAACCGCCCCGACGCCGCGGCCGTCGAAATCACGATCGGCCCCGCCGCGTTCCGCTTCCCGCGCGCCACGCGCATCGCGATCACCGGCACCGAATTCGGCGCGACGCTCGACGGCAAGCCCGTGCACGCGTGGTGGAGCCTGCCGGTCGACGCCGGGCAGACGCTCGTGCTGCCGGCCGCGAAACGCGGGATGCGCGGCTACCTGTGCATCGCGGGCGGCATCGACGTGCTGCCGATGCTCGGCTCGCGCAGCACCGATCTCGCGTCGCGCTTCGGCGGCCTCGGCGGCCGCGCGCTGCGCGACGGCGATCGCCTGCCGGTCGGCGTGCCGCCGGCCGGCGCGGGCTGCCTGGCGCCCGATGCGCCCGAATTCGGCGTGAAGGCGCCCGCGTGGTGCGCGTTCGTGCGGGTCGACGAGCCGCCGCGCCGTCACCGCCCCGCGCATGCGCCGTGGGCGATGCCCGTGCGCGTGCTGCCGGGCCCCGACTACGCGTCGTTCGCGGCCGATGCGCAGCAGGCGTTCTGGGACGAGGAATGGCTCGTCACCGCGAACAGCAACCGGATGGGCTATCGCCTCGCCGGCGCCGAGCTTGCGCGCGAGCGGCCGGTCGAGCTGCTGTCGCACGCGGTACTGCCCGGCACGGTCCAGGTGCCGCCGAACGGCCAGCCGATCGTGCTGATGCACGACGCGCAGACCACCGGCGGCTACCCGAAGATCGGCACGGTGATCCGCGCCGATCTGTGGAAGCTCGCGCAGGCGCGGCTCAACCTGCCGATCCGCTTCGTGCGCACGACGCCCGATGCCGCGCGTGCCGCCCTCGTCGCGGAACGGGCGTACCTGCGGCAGATCGACGTCGCGATCGAAATGCGCGAGGAGGCGCGCCGCCGCGCCGGATCGCGCGCGGCGTGACAATGGCGGAAGCAGCAGCGAAAGACGCGCCACGCAACCAGTGGACGAGGAACATATGGAAATCGATCTGAATGCCGATCTCGGCGAAGGATGCGGATCGGACGAGGCGCTGCTCGACCTCGTCACGTCGGCGAACATCGCATGCGGCTGGCATGCAGGCGGCGCGAACGCGATGCGCGACTGCGTGCGCTGGGCCGTGCGCAAGGGCGTGTCGATCGGCGCGCACCCGAGCTTTCACGATCCGGAGAATTTCGGCCGCAAGGAAATGCAGCTGCCGGCCGGCGACATCTATGCGGGCGTGCTGTACCAGCTCGGCGCGCTGTCGGCGATCGCGCAGGCCGAGGGCGGGCGCATCGCGCACGTGAAGCCGCACGGCGCGCTGTACAACCAGGCCGCGCGCGACCCGATGATCGCCGACGCCGTGGTGTCCGCGATCCACGATTTCGATCCGTCGCTCGCGGTATTCGGCCTCGCGAATAGCGTGTTCATCGCGGCCGCGCGGCATGCGGGGCTCGCGGCGGTGGAAGAGGTGTTCGCCGATCGCGGCTACCGCGCGGACGGCTCGCTGGTGCCGCGCAGTCAGCCCGGCGCGCTGATCGACGACGAAGACGCGGTGCTCGCGCGCACGCTCGACATGGTGCGCAACCGGCAGGTGCGCGCATTGAGCGGCGAGTGGGTGCCGCTCAATGCGCAGACCGTCTGCCTGCATGGCGACGGGCCGCATGCGCTGGCGTTCGCGAAGCGGATCCGCGCGGCGCTCGAGGCCGCCGGCGTCGACGTGGTTGCGCCCGGCGCGCTGCAGGCCGACGAACGCGCATAACGAAGCATTCGGCGTATTCGGCACATTGCCGCGCGCCGCACGTTTTCGTCGCGGCAAAGAAAAAAGCGCCCTCGCGGCGCTTTTCCGTTGGTGCAATCGCCGCGGCTTCGCCGTCTGTCGATTCACCCCCCGAAACCGTCTTTCGACGGTGACCGGAAAAATATTCCGGATTAAAAAACGTCCGCCGCCGCCCGATCACTGCCTTCCCCGGTCAGACGACGGAACGTCGCTTATGTGCAAGTCGGCCCGCATGCATGTGTTGTAGACGACGTTGGCCCCGCCGTGCATGCAGCCTCTCCGCGGCCGGCACGTGCTTCACGTGCCGGCGACGCTCACCCCGCGCTTTATTTCTGCTACCCCGTAGAACTTATCTATTCTTTTCATTTTTTCAACTTGTGGGATGAAGAATAGAGATCGGCCGAACGGGATGTCAATCGTTTTAAACGCTATTTTCCGACGATTCAAGGGTTTTCCTTATCGACCGGCGCCACCGCGCAGGCGCGTCGCGCGGCGCGCGAGTCGTCGATCAAACAGGGGATGATCACGGCGGGCAGCCGGGCGCGATCAGTTCGCGTCGACCCGGTATCCTTGCTGGCGCAACAATTCGAGCACGCCGCGCGGGCCGCCCAGATGCAGCGCGCCGATCGCGACGAACAGCGGCCGGTTCGGCGCGGCGATTGCCGTCATCCGTGCAACGAAGCGCCGGTTGCGCTCGTACACGATCTTGTTGTCGAGCGACGCCGACAACGCCTTCGAACGCGCGAGCCGTTCGCTCTTCGCGACGGCCCACGCCGAGATCGCATCGGCGTCGCCAATTCGCCACAGCCGGTGCAGCGCCTTGATGTCGTCGGCGTTCTGCGCGGGCGTCTGCACCATGTCCTGCGCGAGCATCTCGCGCTGCTCCGCGAGCGTCAGCCCGGTGAACGCGCGCATCTGCTCGGCGAGCGTCTCGAGCCCGATCACGCGGCCGCCCTTCTTCCTCAGGAACACGTTCTGCAGCTGCGCCTCGGTGCCGTATTCGGTCTGCAGGCCGGCCGACAGCGAATCGTAGGTCTCGACGACGAGCGCCGCGAGCCACGGCCGCATCTTGCGGATCTCGGCGAGCGCGGCCGGGTTGCCGCGCAGGCGCGCCGCGAGCCGCTGCCACAGCGGCTCGGGCAGCAGGCGCTGCAGGCACGGATAGCGGCACACGCCGTACTTCGACACGTCGTCCTGCGATTCGAGCAGATCGTCGGGCGACAGCTCGAGCGCGAGCGTCGGCGACGCGGCGAGCGCCGCGAGGATGGGCGGCCGGAACGGCTGCGCGCTCGGGTAGTCGGACGGATCGCCCGTGTGCAGCGTGCCGAGCACGTAGAGCGTGACCTTGCCCCTGGTCGCGACGTAGAACGGCATGCGCGCCGGCTGCACGCGCACGGTGCCGCGCGACACCGTGCCGTCGGACACGGCCGGCGCATGGAAGCCCGGCAGGCTCATGCCGGGCGGCGGAACCTGCGACGGACGAATCGGCGCGGTCGCCGGCGCACGCCCTTCGGCCCGCGCCGGTTCGACGGGGGCCACGACGCTGGCCGCCACGCACGCGCCGGCCAGCGCCGCGCCCGTGACGGTACGCACGCTCCAGCGCCGCGCGTCGCGGTACGCGCGCATTGCGCGCGCGCCGCCTGCCCCCGCACGGCGCGCGCCGGACACGCGCGCCGCCAACGCTTCAGGCATTCGCCTCCCCGACTTCCTCGGCGCGATGGCAGGCCACGCGCCGGCCGTCCACTTCGCGCAGTTGCGGCTCCTCGACGCGGCACCGCTCGATCGCGTACGGGCAGCGCTGATGGAACGCGCAGCCCGACGGCGGATTGAGCGGCGACGGCAGTTCGCCCTGCAGCTTGATCTGCACGCGGCGGTCTTCCTCGAAGATCGCCGGCGTCGCCGACATCAGCGCCTGCGTGTACGGATGGCGCGGCCGTGCGTAGATCGTCGCCTTGTCGCCGAGCTCGGCGACGCTGCCGAAGTACATGACCATCACGTCGTCCGCGACGTGCTCGACCACCGACAGGTTGTGCGAGATGAACACGTAGCTCGTCTTGAACTGCTCCTGCAGATCCATGAACAGATTCAGGATCTGCGCCTGGATCGACACGTCGAGCGCGGACACCGGCTCGTCGGCGACGACGATGCGCGGATCGAGGATCATCGCGCGCGCGATCGCGACCCGCTGGCGCTGGCCGCCGGAGAACATGTGCGGATAGCGCTTCGCGTGCTCGGGCCGCAGGCCGACCGTGCGCATGATCTGCGCGACGCGCGCGGCGCGCTCGGCGGCCGTCAGGTTCGCGTTGATCTCGAGCGGCTCGGCGAGCGTCTGCTCGACGGTCTTGCGCGGGTTCAGCGACGCGAACGGATTCTGGAACACCATCTGCACGCGGCGGCGCAGGTCGGCGACCGTGTCGCGGCTCGCGCCGGCCACGTTCTTGCCGTCGATCACGAGGCTGCCCGCGGTGGGCGCCTCGATCATCGTGAGCTGGCGCGCGAGCGTCGACTTCCCGCAGCCCGACTCGCCGACGACGGCAAGCGTCTTGCCGCGCTTGAGCGAGAACGACACGCCGTTCAGCGCCTTCACCGTGCCCTGGCCGAACATCCCGCGCTTCACCGTGTAGTGTTTCGCGAGGCCGTCGGCCACCAGTACCGCTTCCTCGTCGTGCGATGCGCGAGGCGTTTGATTGACTGCATTCATCGTGCCCCTCCCGTCAGGTCGAGGTTGGAAACATTGAGCGGCTTGATGCAGCGCGCGCGCATCGCATCGTTGGCCGGCACCAGCGTGTCGAGCGCCGGCCGCGCCTTGCGGCAATCGTCGACGACGTACTTGCAGCGCGGCGCGAACAGGCACCCGGACGGGCGATCATCGCGGCCCGGCACCATGCCGGGCAATGCGGCAAGGCGACGCGCCCCCTGATTGTGCTCGGGAATCGCCGCGAGCAGCGCTTCGGTGTACGGATGATGCGGCGCGCGGAAGATGTCGGGCACGCGGTTGGTCTCGATGATCTCGCCCGCGTACATCACCGCGACGCGATGCGCGACCTCCGACACCACGGCCAGATCGTGCGAGATCAGCACGAGCGCCATTCCGCGTTCCTTCTGCAGCTTCACGAGCAGATCCATGATCTGCGCCTGGATCGTCACGTCGAGCGCGGTGGTCGGCTCGTCGGCGATCAGCAGCTTCGGGTTGCACGCGACGGCCATCGCGATCATCACGCGCTGGTTCATCCCGCCCGACATCTGGTGCGGGAACGACGCGATGCGGTTCTTCGCATCGGGAATGCCGACCTGGTCAAGCAGCTCGAGCGCGCGCCGGTGCAGCGCGTCGCCGCGCAGCCCTTCGTGCAGCTTCAGCACTTCCTTGATCTGGTAGCCGACCGTGTAGCTCGGGTTCAGGCTCGTCAGCGCGTCCTGGAACACCATCGCGATGTCCTTGCCGACGATCCTGCGGCGCGCCTTCGGCGACGCCTTCAGGAGATCCACGCCGTTGAACGTGACCTCGTCGGCCGTCACCTTGCCGGGCGCGTCGATCAGGCCCATCAGCGCCATCATCGTCACGCTCTTGCCCGAGCCCGATTCGCCGACGACGCCCACCACCTCGCCCGGCGCGACCGACAGGTTGATCCGGTCGACCGCGGGCAGGCCGTTGAAATTCACCGCGAGATTGCGGATGGTCAGAAGATTCTGGCTGCTCATGTTCACGCCATCCGTTTCAGTTTGGGATCGAGCGCGTCGCGCAGCCCGTCGCCGAGCAGGTTGATCGCGAGCACCGAAATCAGGATCGACAGGCCGGGCATCGTCACGATCCACCATGCGTTGTCGATGTAGTCGCGCGCGGAGGCCAGCATCGCGCCCCACTCGGCGGTCGGCGGCTGCACGCCGAGGCCGAGGAAGCCGAGCGCGGCCGCGTCGAGAATCGCCGACGAGAAGCCGAGCGTCGCCTGCACGATCAGCGGCGCCGTGCAGTTCGGCAGCACCTGCGAGAACATCAGGCGCAGCGTGCCGGCGCCGGCCACGCGCGACGCGGTCACGTATTCCTTCTGCAGCTCGCCGAGCGCCGACGCGCGCGTGAGGCGCACGTAGGCCGGCAGCGCGACGATCGCGATCGCGAACATCGTGTTGGTGAGGCCCGGGCCGATGATCGCGACGACCGCGACCGCGAGCAGCAGCGACGGCAGCGCGAGCAGCACGTCCATGATGCGCATCACCGGCGTGTCCGCCCATTTCTGGAAGAACGCGGCGACGAGCCCGAGCACGATGCCGGGAATCAGCGCGAGCACGACCGACACGAAGCCGATCCAGAACGACATCCGCGCGCCGAACATCAGCCGCGAAAGGATGTCGCGGCCCGCTTCGTCGGTGCCGAGGATGAATTGCCAGTTGCCGCCGGCGAGCCACGCGGGCGGAATCTTCACGTAGTCGCGATATTGCTCGACCGGGCTGTGCGGCGCGATCAGCGGTGCGAGCAGCGCGACTGCGATCAGCACGATCACGACGATGCCCGCGCCGACGGCGCCGCGGTTGCGCGAGAAGTTGGCCCAGAACTCGCGCAGCGCGAGCGCACGGCCGCCGGCCGGCGCGGATTCGGTCGGCAGGGTATTTTGCAGATTGCTCATGGAATTACCTCGTGTGGCGGATGCGCGGATTCAGCACGCCGTACAGCAGGTCGACGACCAGGTTCACGACGATCACGAGCGTCGCGATCAGCAGGATGCCGCCCTGGACGACCGGATAGTCGCGGCGGCCGATCGCATCGATCAGCCACTTGCCGACGCCGGGCCACGAAAAGAGCGTCTCGGTCAGCACGGCGCCAGCAAGCAGCGTGCCGATCTGCAGGCCGATCACGGTGACGACCGGAATCAGCGCATTGCGCAGCGCATGCACGACGACCACGCGCACGGGCGACAGCCCCTTCGCGCGAGCCGTACGGATGTAGTCCTCGCGCAGCACTTCGAGCATCGACGAGCGCGTCATCCGCGCGATCACCGCGAGCGGGATCGTGCCGAGCACGATCGCGGGCAGGATCAGGTGGCTCACCGCCGACTTGAACGCGCCTTCGTCCGGCGCGAGCAGCGCGTCGATCAGCATGAAGCCGGTCGGGTGCGGGAAATCGTATTCGACCGCGATGCGCCCCGACACGGGCGTCCAGCCGAGCGTCGACGAAAACACCATGATGAGGATCAGCCCCCACCAGAAGATCGGCATCGAATAGCCGGTGAGCGCGGTGCCCATCACGCCGTGATCGATGACCGAGCCGCGCCGCAGCGCGGCGATCACGCCGGCCGGCAGCCCGACCGCGAGGGCGAACACGAGCGCGCACAGCGACAGTTCGACGGTCGCCGGAAAGCGCGCGAAGAATTCGCCCGCGACGCTCGTGTTGGTGATGATCGACATGCCGAGGTCGCCGTGCAGCGCCCGGCCGATGTAGTGCAGATACTGCAGCGGCAGCGGCTGGTCGAGCCCGAGGCGTTTCATCGCCTCCGCATGCATCGCGGGATCGACGCCGCGCTCGCCCATCATCACTTCGATGGGGTCGCCCGGTATCAGGTGAATCAGCGCAAACGCCAGGATGGTGATGCCGATGAAGGTCGGGATCACCATCCCCACGCGGCGCAACACGAATCTGAACATGATGCGTCTCGTATTTTCTTGTGGGAAATGTGCGACCGGCGACGAGGGGCTTCTGGCCCCTCGCCGCCGGATGATTTCAAGCCGGTTTTCTCAATGACGACAGCTTACGCCAGCCCCGTTACTTCACGCTGACACCGTCGAAACGCGCATAGCCGAGCGGCTCGATACGCATGTCGACCACGTTCTTGCGCACCGGCTGGTAGACCGTCGAGTTCGCGATCGGCGAGAACGGCAGCTGTTGCGCGAAGATCTGCTGCGCCTGCGTGTAGAGCTTCGTGCGCGCATCCTGGCCCGTCGTCGTGCGGCCCTTCTGGATCAGCTCGTCGAACGGCTTGTAGCACCAGTGCGAGAAGTTGTTGCCCTTGATCGCCTCGCAGCCGAGCAGCGTGCCGAGCCAGTTGTCCGGATCGCCGTTGTCGCCCGTCCAGCCGATCAGCATCGTGTCCTGCTCGCCCGCGTGCGCGCGCTTGATGTACTCGCCCCACTCGTACGTGACGATCTTCGCCTTCACGCCGATCTTCGCCCAGTCGGCCTGGATCATCTCGGCCATCAGGCGGGCGTTCGGGTTGTACGCGCGCTGCACCGGCATCGCCCACAGCGTGATCTCGAAACCGTTCGGGAAGCCGGCCTTCGCGAGCAGCGCCTTCGCCTTCGCGGTGTCGAAGGCGGCCATCTTCAGGTTCTTGTCGTACGACCATTGGGTCGGCGGCATCGGCGCGGTCGCGGCCTGGCCGGCGCCCTGGTAGACCGACTCGAGGATCGCCTTCTTGTTGATCGCCATGTCGAGCGCCTGACGCACTTCGAGCTTGTCGACCGGCTTGTGCTCGACGTTGTACGCGAGGTAGCCGAGGTTGAAGCCCGGCTGCGACGGCATGTCGATGCCCGAGTCGGCCTTCAGCGTCGCGATGTCGGCCGGGCGCGGATAGCTCATCACCTGGCATTCGTTGCGCTTGATCTTCTGCACGCGCACGCCCGGATCGGGCGTGATCGAGAAGATCAGCTTCGACAGCTTCACTTCGCCCTTCTTCCAGTAATCAGGATTCCCGTCGAAGCGGATCGTCGCGTCCTTCGTATAGCTGCGGAAGATGAACGGGCCCGTGCCGACCGGCTTCTGGTTGATGTCGGCGGCCTTGCCGGCCTTCATCAGCTGGTCGCCGTATTCGGCCGACAGGATCGACGCGAACTCCATCGCCATGTTCTGGATGAACGGCGCGTTCGGCTCGGCCAGCGTGAACTTCACGGTGTACGGATCGACCTTCTCGATCTTCGTGATCAGCTTGTCGAGGCCCATGTCGGTGAAGTACGGGAACGACACCGGGTACGCCTTGCGGAACGCATTGTTCGGGTCGAGCATGCGCTGGAACGTGAACAGCACGTCGTCCGCATTGAATTCGCGCGTCGGCTTGAAGAAGTCGGTCGTGTGGAACTTCACGCCATGGCGCAGGTGGAACGTGTACACCTTGCCGTCGGACGAGACGTCCCACTTCTCGGCGAGGCCGGGCTCGACCTTCGTGCCGCCGCGCTCGAATTCGACGAGGCGGTTGTAGACGGTGAACGTGGCGGCGGTGAAATCGACGCCGGTCGTGAATTGCGCGGAATCGAAACCCGCCGGGCTGCCTTCTGAGCAGTAGACGAGCGTTTTGTTCGGGATCTGTGCGAATGCAGAACCCGCGACGCCGAGCGATGCCGCTGCCACGCCTGCCATGGCGGTAACACGCAGGGTGTGCAACAGACGGTTGTATTCCATGTTTCCTCCAGGTCTCCAGATCGGAACCGGTCCCGCCAGGGAGCCGGCGTACGCGGATATTACTTGAGCTAGCGATTCTGCAACAAGCTGGAGAAAAAACTCTTCTAGACGCCCGCCGGGTTTTTGCCGATGTTTAGTGTGGGTAAAAAATGCGACAGCGCGCGTGAGCGGCGATTCCGTTCATTTCGCGCGTGTTTCGTTCGGCGACTAAACAATCCGGACGCGAACACGAAGGTGCGACACGCGATCCTCGTCGTTCGGCCGCCGATCGTTGCGTTTTGCGAAACGATGTAATGACGGCATTCGATCCGTCACGCGCTCACGCCGGCGCATCGAGGTCGGCGCTGCGCGCGGGCACGAACGCGACCGCGACGATCGACAGCGCGATGCCCGCCATCACGTAGTAGGTGGGCGCGAGCGGCGTGCCCGTGACCTTGATCAGCCACGTGACGATGAACTGCCCGAAGCCGCCGAACAGCATCACCGCGACGTTGTACGCGATCGACAGCCCGGTCGAGCGCACGTTGGCCGGGAACAGCTCGGCGATCATCGCGCCGAACGGCCCGTAGTAGCCCGCGAGCGTCACCGACAGCACGGCCTGCACCGCGATCAGCCGCCCGATGCTCGGCGCCGCGTCGAGCCACGCGAACAGCGGATACATCAGCGCGAGCGTCAGCACGAGCGACCACAGCGACAGCCCCTTGCGGCCGATGCGGTCCGACCATGCGCCCGCGACCGGCGACAGCACCATCAGCAGCAGGTTGCCCGCGATCACCGCGTAGAACGATTCCGCATAGGGCAGCTTCAGCTGCTTCACCGCGAACGTCGGCAGATAGCTGATCAGTACGTAGATCGTCACGGTGAGCGCGATCACCGAGCCGAGCCCGCACAGCACCTCGCGCGGGTGGCGCGTGAACACTTCGCCGAGCGTCGCGCGGCGCGCGCTTTGCTGCGCATGCAGGAATGCTTCGGAATCCGCGAGATGGCGGCGGATGTAGAAGCCGATCGGGCCGATCACGAGCCCGAGGACGAACGGCACGCGCCAGCCCCAGCTGCGCAGCGCGTCGGGCGACAGCCCGCGCGTGACGGCCGCGCCGACGAGCGCGCCGATCAGCAGCGCGGCCGCCTGGCTCGCCATCTGCCAACTGCCGTAAAAGCCGCGTTTCGAGAACGGCGCGGCCTCGATCAGCAGCGCCGTCGCGCTGCCGAATTCGCCGCCCGCGGAGAAGCCCTGCAGCAGGCGGCCGAGCACGATCAGGAGCGGGCCGCCGATGCCGATCGCCGCATACGGCGGCGCGATCGCGAGCAGGAAGATGCCGGCCGTCATCAGCAGGATCACGAGCGACAGCGCGGCCTTGCGGCCCGCGCGGTCCGCGTACAGGCCGAACACGATGCCGCCGATCGGGCGCATGAAGAATGCGACGCCGAACGTCGCGGTGGTGAGCAGCAGCGACGAGTATTCGCTGGAGGTGGGGAAGAACAGCTCGGCGATCACGACCGTCATGAAGCCGAACACCGTGAAGTCGTACCACTCGAGCGCATTGCCGATCACGGCCGCCACGACGGCACGCCGGTTCAGCGCGCGCTCGGGCCGGGTCGTTTTCGTTGAATTCGCAATCGTCGCCATGCGTGCCTCGTCCTCGTGGATTCGCCGTATCGGGCGGTTCGGCGCGCGGGGTGCCGCGGCGCGCTGGTGTGCAGCGAGTGTAGAAAGCGACGGAACCGTTTTCAAGCATTAAAAAAACGCCCGCCATCGAACGACGGCGGGCGTGCTGCGGTTTTCGCCGCATTGCGGCATCGCACGATGCCGCACGGGCCTCAACCCATCTTCGAGAAGGCGCTGCACCAGCCCTTCGCCGACACCTGCTTGCCGGGGAATGCGCCGCACGGGCCCGAAGCCGAGCCCTTCTTGCCCTGGTACAGCATGCAGGCCGCGCAATCCTGGCCCGCGGCGTATTTCGGGTACTTCGTCTTGTCGACCTTCGTGGCATCGGCCTTGTAGCCGAGCGCCACCGCGGTCGGATCGGTTTCCGACAGCATCGGCGCGTCGGCCAGTGCTTCGCGCGACAGCGCCAGCGCGGACACGGCACCAATGCTCGTGATCAGGAAACTCCGACGGGATGTTTTCATGGGGACTCGCTCCAACGTTATCGGTTTGAAAGCCGTTCTGGCGACGGCGTCCAACAGAATAACGCTCAAGCGAATAAATGTGCGCGCCGAAATGCCGGAGATAAGGGATTTCACACGGGCTTCACACGCGCTTCACGCGGCCGGCCCGCGCGGCGGCGGGCCATGCGTCACGCCCGCGACACCATGTCGCCCACGCGCTGCGCGAGCGCGAGCGACGCGGTGAGCCCCGGCGACTCGATGCCGAACAGGTTCACGAGCCCGCGCACGCCGTGCTGCGCGGCGCCCTGCACGATGAAGTCGGCCGGCGGCTCGCCGGGCCCGGCGAGCTTCGGCCGGATGCCCGCGTACGCGGGCTGCAGCGCATCGTCGGGCAGGCCCGGCCAGAACGCGCGGATCGACGCATAGAATGCCCCCGCGCGCGCCGGATCGACTTCGTAGCGCAGCGAATCGCACCACTCGACGTCCGGGCCGAAGCGCGCCTGCCCGCCGAGATCGAACGTCAGGTGCACGCCGAGCCCGGCGCGCTCGGGCATCGGGTAGATCAGGTGCGAGAACGGCGCACGGCCCGACAGGCTGAAATAATTGCCGCGCGCGAGATAGAGCGGCGGCACCCAGCGCGGATCGAGGCCGCGCGTACGGCGCGCGAGCGCCTGCGCGCCGAGCCCCGCGCTGTTGATCACGCACGCGGCGTCGATCTCGGCCGGCACGGCGCCGCCGGTGCGCACGACGAAGCGCCCGCCGCGCAGCACGTCGATCGATTCGACCGGCGCGTGCAGCGCGCATACGGCGCCGTCGCGTTCCGCGTCGCCCAGCAGCGCGAGCATCAGCTGATGGCTGTCGACGATGCCGGTCGACGGCGAGAACAGCGCCTCCACGCATTCGAGCGCGGGCTCGAGCGTCTGCGCCTCGGCGCGCGTGAGCGGCAACAGGTCGAGCACGCCGTTTTCGGCCGCGCGCGCGGCGATCGCCTTCAACTGCTTCACCTGCGCGGCGCTCGTCGCGACGAGCAGCTTGCCGGTGCGCCGGTGCGGCACGTGATGCGTGTCGCAGAACTCGTACAGCAGGTCGCGCCCATGCACGCACGACGTCGCCTTCAGCGACCCGCGCGGATAGTAGAGCCCCGCGTGAATCACCTCGCTGTTGCGCGAACTCGTGCCCGTGCCGATCGCGTCGGCCGCCTCGAGCATGATCGTTTCACGCCCGCGCGCGGCCAGTTCGCGTGCAATCGCCAGACCGACTACACCCGCGCCGATCACGACACAATCCGTCTGCTCCATGGCTTTTCGCGCTGCTCGCGCGTCGAAGGGAGAGAGGACGATTGTACGTCCCGGTTCGCCCGCTTGCCGAACGCCCGCGCGTCGCGACGAGGCGGCCGACGATGCGGGCGCGCGCGCCACGAACGCCACGCGCGCATGCCGCGGCCGTGCATGCGCGGCCGCGTCAGAAGCCGATCGGCCGGCGCTTCGCCGCGCCTTCGTCGGCGCGGATGTCGGCCGGCCCGATCGCGTCGCGGCCGTCGAGCCGCGCCGCGCCGAACGCGTGCAGCAGCGCGCGGCGCATCGTGCGCGGCGGCGTCGCGGCCAGCACGTCGAGCGCATCGTCGCCGAGCGTCTCGGGGAAGCGCCGCCCCCACGCATGCGACGTACGGATCTCGTCGTAGATCGTCTGCGCGATCCGGCGCGCGCCGGCCGCATCGGGCGGCGCGATCTCGTACACGTTCATCCGGTTGAGCAGCGGCTCGGGAATCGCCTGCGCGTCGTTCGCGGTCGCGATCCAGATCACGTTGCCCGCGTTGATCGGCACTTCCGCGAATTCGTCGACGAACGCGCGCGCGGTGTCGTGCTCGAGCAACGCGTACAGCGCGCCGAGCGGATCGTATTGCGCATCGCTGCCGGCCTTGTCGATCTCGTCGACGGCGATCACCGGGTTCGCGTAGCTGCCGTTCACGAGCGCATCGAACACCTTGCCGGGCTTCGCGTTCTTCCATTGCGACGACGCGCCCGACAGGATCCAGCCGGCCGTCAGCGAACTCATCGGCACGTAGTGATACGCGGTGCCGAGCAGTTGCGCGAGCGCCTTCGCGAAATGCGTCTTGCCGATCCCGGGCGGCCCGAGCAGCAGGATCGGCATCAGTTCGAGCCGGTCGTCCGTTTCGAGGCACAGCGCGATCTGCTTGCGCACGTCGTCGAGCGGCTCGCCGAAATTCGGCAACGCCTCGCCGAGCGCGTCGAACGACGGCATCCGGTTCGGCTTCACGCAGAAACGCAGATTCCCCGTCTTGAGCATCTTCTCGTAGGTCGAGCGCAGTGCGTCGCTCGCGCTCTCGTTCAGGTCGCCCAGCGCCGTCTCGACCTGCTCGAGGTCGTACACCGTGCTGAAGGACGCCACCGCCAGTTCATGTTTCACCATCGCCGTCGTCATACTCACCTCGCTGCACTTGCCGTCATACACGCATCAGACCCTTACGATTTCAGTGTAGCGATCCCGCATCGCCGCGCAAGCAAGCAGCCGGGCGCGTCTGCTGCTAACAGCGCGCGCACGCTGCACGGCCGCGCACCGCGGCGTATCATCGAAGATTCACGACGCTCGCGCGGGGCTCGCCGATGGCGGCCGCGCGCCGCGCGCATGCCGCCCCGCACCTCGCCTGACACCTCGCCCGAAGGGTTGCCGATGTCCGTCCCCGCTTCCCCGCGCGTCGACGCCGACGCGCTCCGTTGCGTCGATGCGGTCGATGCCGTCGACGCCGCGCTCAAGTCGCGCCGCGCGGTCCGCGCGTTCCTGCCAACGCCCGTGCCGCGCGACACGATCGAGGCGATCCTCGAAGCCGCGAGCCGCGCGCCGTCGGGCACCAACATCCAGCCGTGGCGCGTGTACGTCGCCACGGGCGCGACGCGCGACGCGCTCGCGGCCGCGCTCACCGCGGCCTACGACGATCCCGCGCGCGACGAGAAATACGTCGCCGAATACGACTACTACCCGCGCGAATGGGTGTCGCCGTATCTCGACCGGCGCCGCAAGGTCGGGTGGGACCTGTACGGGCTGTTGAACATCCGCCGCGACGAGAAGGCGCGCATGCACGCGCAGCACGCGCGCAATTTCCGTTTCTTCGATGCGCCGGTCGCGCTGTTCTTCACGCTCGAGCGCATCATGGCGCAGGGCGCGTGGCTCGACTGCGGGATGTTCCTGCAGGGCGTGATGACGGCCGCGCGCGCCCGCGGCCTCGACACCTGCCCGCAGGCCGCGTTCGTGCCGTTTCACCGGATCGTCGCCGAACACCTCGGCATTCCCGCCAACGAGCAGTTCGTCTGCGGCATGGCGCTCGGCCATGCGGACCCCGACGCGATCGAGAACCGCCTCGTCACCGAGCGCGCGAGCGTCGCCGAGTTCACGCGCTTTTTCGCTTGAAAACGCATGACGCGGCCTCACTTGTCGGGCAGGACCGCATCGTGCTGCGAACCTGCCGCGGCACGTCCTGTCACATCACGGCCGAAATCGATCGGGCGTAAGATGTGCGTCCGTTCCCCGCTATCGCGCGTTTCCGGAGACGTTTCATGCTGAAACACGGCCTGGCCGTCCTGCTTGCGAGCATCGTGCTCGCCGCCCATGCGCAGAGCCCCGCGCCGGCCGTCGTCGCATGGGAGATCCAGGTGGTGCGCGACGGTCAGACGATCGACACGTTCCAGCAAAACACCACCGTGGGTCAGTCCCGCACCGATACCCATCGCTATCCGTCCTCCGTGCCGGTGGGCTGCGGCAATGCCGCGCGCGTCGTGCCGACCGAGCGCTCGCGCTCGGTGACGGTCGCCCCGCTCGCCGTCGACGCCAACGCGCACACCGTGTCGCTCGGGCTCGACGTGCAGGAAACGCTCGACGACGACAATGCGACGCATGGCGATGCGTGCGTGCCCGCGGCGCCGCGGCAGATCGTCGCGAGCCACCCCGGCCTGGCGGTCGGGGGCGATGCATGGACCGACTGGACGCTCGTCGAGCAGCATCCGCATCTCGTGTACCGCGTGCGTGCGCACGTCGCGAAGGATTGAGCGTCATGTCCGCCGACGCCCTGTCCCTGCCGTTCGCCGAGCCGCACGCCGCGCCCGATGAAATCACCGCCGTGAGCTGGAACCTGCACAAGGGCCGCTCGCCGCTCGGCTTCACCGCGTGGAACGCGATGCGCGACTGGATGCAGTCGATGCATGCCGACGTGTATTTCCTGCAGGAAGCGATGGCGCGCCGCATGCCGCGCCCGATGCTCGCCCCGGGCTTCGGCTCGCCGATGGACGACGCGGTCGACGACGTGTGGCATTGCCAGGCCACCGAGATCGCGCAGGCGCTCGACTGGCAGATCGCGCTCGGGCCGAACGTGTTCAAGCCGTCGTGGCGGCACGGCAACGCGATCCTGTCGCCGCATCCGCTCGACCTCGGCGGCCGCTGGGACATCTCCGCGCACCGCTTCGAGCGGCGCGGGCTGCTGGTCGCGCGCGCGACGCTCGCGGGCGCGCGCCCGGTCACGCTGCTGTGCGCGCACCTCGCGCTCACGCGCGCCGCGCGGCTGCGCCAGATGCACTGGATCGCGCACTGGATCGTGCGCAACGCGGGCGACGGCCCGCTGATGCTCGCCGGCGACTTCAACGACTGGCGCAACGATTCGGTCGCGCTGTTCGGCGAGATCGGGCTGTCCGAGGTCGCGACGCTGCTCGGTGAATCGGGCCGCACGTTCCCCGCGTTCTCGCCGGCGCTCGCGCTCGACAAGATGTTCGTGCGCGGCCTGACGCCGCTCGAATGGCGCGCGCCGTCCGGCGAAGCCGCCTGGCTGTCGGACCACCTGCCGTACATCGCGCGGCTGCGCCTCGATCCGCAGTAACGCGCCGGCGGCCGCGCGCTGCCGTCAAGGCGCCGCCCGAACGTGTCGGCCTCGGCGCGAAACGCATGGTCGAGCGCGGCCGATCGCCGAAAGCCCATTGAAAGGATGCGTTGCGCCAAATCCGCGCGGCCGCGCGGGTCAAGCCCGCATCTGCCCCAAGCAGGGTAAAATAACGAGTTCCTCAAACGTCTGTCATCGAGAAGGCGCGTGTCCGACGCGCCGGCCGGCCGGTCCGCGATCGGGCCGACGCACTCGGTTTTTTTGCCCGTTTTTGGGCCCGTTACACGCGTCCGCTACGCGCGTCCGTTTTCAAAGCCATGAGCAAATACGACACCGCCACCGTCCAATCCGTCCATCACTGGACCGACACGCTTTTCAGCTTCACCTGCACCCGCGAGCCGAGCCTGCGCTTCAACAACGGCGAATTCACGATGGTCGGCCTCGAAGTCGACGGCAAGCCGCTCGCGCGCGCCTACTCGATCGTCAGCCCGAACTACGAAGAGCATCTCGAATTCTTCAGCATCAAGGTGCAGAACGGCCCGCTGACGTCGCGCCTGCAGCACCTGAAGGTGGGCGACACGGTGCTGATCGGCAAGAAGCCGACGGGCACGCTGGTCGCCGACAACCTGCTGCCGGGCAAGACGCTGTGGATGCTGTCGACGGGCACGGGCCTCGCGCCGTTCATGTCGATCATCCGCGATCCGGACATCTACGACCGCTTCGACAAGGTGATCCTGACCCACACGTGCCGCCTGAAGGGCGAGCTCGCGTACATGGACTACATCAAGCACGACCTGCCGGGCCACGAGTACCTGGGCGACATCATCAAGGAAAAGCTCGTCTACTACCCGACGGTCACGCGCGAAGCGTTCGACAACGAAGGCCGGATCACCGACCTGATCGCGACGGGCAAGCTGTTCACGGATCTCGGCGTGCCGGCGTTCTCGCCGGAAAACGACCGCGTGATGCTGTGCGGCAGCACCGCGATGCTGAAGGACACGACCGAGCTGCTGAAGCAGGCCGGCCTCGTCGAAGGCAAGAACAGCGCGCCGGGCCACTACGTGATCGAGCGCGCGTTCGTGGATTGACCGATCCCGCAGGGCCGTTCCCGCCAATAACGGGATCGGGCCCTCATTGCGCGTCATCAAGAACCGGAGCAAAAGCTCCGGTTTTTTTTCGTCCGCACTTGGCGAATTCGTAACAAACTGGGACCATTCCATCTCAAATAGTTACATTTGGATACGTCATCGCCCGCCGGTCGGATGTCAGTGTTTTTCCTACAACACCTTCATTCCGATTATTCACATTTACCCTTAAATGTCCGCCCGACATGACGTTTTCAGTAGTTTTGAGATATTATTCGGCGCGCGTGGTTGCCGTTCGGAAGAGCATGGAAGGGTCGGATGCATGTGTTACAAGATGTAACTTTTGTTACCTCGGCATGGAGCGATTCTCTGGCGGCGACCGTCATCGAAACGGCAGCCAGCGCACGCAGCCAGCCGGTGTCTGAACCGCTTTCTGAGAGCAGGAGAGTCATGGATACGTCGCTTAACGCGCCCTCGGGCGCCCACGCCCCGTTCCCGTCACGGCAGCGCATGCCTGGCTGCGCTGCTACTCCGCCCATGGCCGACGCCGCGTCGACACGCGACGCGTCCGCCGCACGGATCGCCGCCCTGTCCGCCCAGCTTCTGGCCGCCGACGAAGCAGCCCGCCGCCATCTGGCCGGCGAGCTGCACGACGGGCTCGGCGCCGAACTGACCGCGGCCCGCTTCGCACTCGCAAACGTTCAAACGTGGCTGCCGGCCGACGCGCCGGAAGGCTGCCTACGCGCGCTGGCGCTGGCGCAGCAGGCGCTCGACGCCGCGACCGACGCGAATCGCCGGCTCATCGACGAACGCGATACGCCGGCGCTGGACGCAGGCGTGGTCGGCGCGCTGTCGTCGTGGATCGACACCCATGCGGCGCGCACGGGCCTGCGCACGAGCTTCGTGTGCGCGGCCGACGCGCGCCTGACGCAGATCGCCGGCGCCGGTGCGCTCGCGGTGTTCCGCGTCGCGCAGGAAGCGCTGTCGAACGTCGCGAAGCACGCCCGCGCGACGTCGGTCGACGTCCGGATCGTCACCGACGGCACCCATCTGTCGCTGAGTGTCACCGACGATGGGACCGGTTTCGCCCGGCGCCGCCGCAACGGCTACGGCCTCGCCGGCATGCGCGCGCGCTGCGAGGCGTTCGGCGGCAGCTTCGAGACGGCCACGCCGCCAACCGGCCGCGGCACGCGCGTCATCGCGCGCTTCGCGTGGAATTCGCTGCTCGCGGTGCCCGTCGCGGCACGTCGCACGTCGCTTTCGTGAGGCCGCGATGAGCCTGAACATCCTGCTCGTGGACGATCACGCGATCGTCCGGCAAGGGATCCGCCAGTTGCTGATCGACCGCGGCGTCGCGCGCGACGTGACCGAGGCAGAGAACGGCGGCGATGCGATGGCCGCCGTCGACAAGCAGGAATTCGACGTGATCCTGCTCGACATCTCGCTGCCCGACACGAACGGCATCGAGCTGCTCAAGCGCCTGAAGCGCAAGCTGTCGCGCACGCCGGTGCTGATGTTCTCGATGTACCGCGAGGACCAGTACGCGGTGCGCGCGCTGAAGGCAGGCGCGTCCGGCTACCTGTCGAAGACGGTGAACGCCGCGCAGATGATCGGCGCGATCCAGCAGGTCGCGGCCGGCCGCAAGTACGTGAGCCCCGCGATGGCCGAGGCGCTCGCCGAATACGTGTCGTTCGAGAACGAGCCGCTGCCGCACGAGAAGCTGTCCGACCGCGAATACCAGACGCTCTGCATGCTCGCGTCGGGCAAGCGGCTCACCGATATCGCGAACACGCTGTCGCTGTCGGTGAAGACGGTGAGCGTGTACCGGTCGCGGCTGCTCGAGAAGATGCGGCTGTCGAACAACGCGGAACTCACGTTCTACGTGATGAGCAACCAGCTCGTCGACATGGCGCCCACGGCCGGCGCCTGATCCCCCGGCCAGTTCGAATTCGTCCGATCCGGCGACGCGGCGCAGGCCGCGCCGCGCCCAGGCGCGCCCGTTGCGCACGCAAGCGCTTGTTTTCTCGGCCGATTCCGCGGCGCGCCGCTGCACCGCAGCAGGGCTTGCACGCCAAATCGGCTAAAATTACGGGTTTTCACTCAATCGGCGCGCCGTGCCCGCGCGTGCCGGCGATTCCTCCGCAATGTCTCTCTTCCGCAAGAAAAACGTCGATCGCATGATCGCCGGCGCGCAAGCCGCCGGGCTCAAGAAAGCGCTCGGCGCGATCGACCTCACCTTCCTCGGCATCGGCGCGATCATCGGCACCGGCATCTTCGTGCTGACGGGCACCGGCGCCGTCCAGGCCGGCCCCGCGCTGATGCTGTCGTTCGTGATCGCCGCGATCGCGTGCGGCCTCGCCGCGCTGTCGTACGCGGAGTTCGCGTCGACGATCCCCGTCGCCGGCTCGATCTACACGTATTCGTACGCGACGCTCGGCGAGCTGGTGGCGTGGATCATCGGCTGGGACCTGATGCTCGAGTACGGCCTCGCGTCGTCGGCCGTGTCGGTCGGCTGGTCGGGCTATCTGCAGTCGCTGCTGCAGGGCTTCGGGCTCACGCTGCCGGCCGTGCTGACGGCCGCGCCGGGCGCGGTGCCGGGCGTCACCACGTGGTTCAACCTGCCCGCGTTCCTCGTGATGATCGTGATCACGACGCTGTTGTCGATCGGCATCCGCGAATCGACCCGCATCAACAACATCATGGTGTTCATCAAGGTGTCGGTCGTGCTGCTCGTGATCGCGGTCGGCCTGTTCCACGTGACGCCCGCGAACTGGCAGCCGTTCATGCCGCACGGCTGGAACGGCGTGTTCGGCGCGGCGGCCGTGATGTTCTTCGCGTTCATCGGCTTCGACGCGGTGTCGTCGGCGGCCGAGGAAGTGAAGAACCCGAAGCGCGACCTGCCGATCGGCATCATCGCGTCGCTCGCGGTGTGCGCGGTGCTGTACGTGACGGTCGCCGCGGTCGCGACCGGCATCGTGCCGTCGGCCGAGTACGCGAACATCTCGCACCCGATCTCGTATGCGCTGCAGGTCGCCGGCGAGAAGTGGGTCGCGGGCTTCATCGATCTCGGCGCGGTGCTCGGCATGCTGACCGTGATCCTCGTGATGAGCTACGGCCAGACGCGCGTGATCTTCGCGATGTCGCGCGACGGGCTGCTGCCGGCCACGCTGTCGCGCGTGCATCCGCGCTTTGCGACGCCGTTCCTGACCACCTGGCTGGTCGGCCTGTTCTTCGGGCTGATCGCCGCGCTCGTGCCGCTCAACGTGCTCGCCGAGCTGATCAACATCGGCACGCTCGCGGCGTTCTCGATGGTGTCGATCGCCGTGCTCGTGCTGCGCCGCACGCACCCCGAGCTGCCGCGCGCGTTCCGCTGCCCGGGCGTGCCCGTGGTGCCGATCCTCGCGGTCGCGTCGTGCCTGTTCCTGATGCTGAATCTGCAGGCCGTCACGTGGGCCGCGTTCGCCATCTGGCTCGTGATCGGCCTCGTGATCTACTTCCTGTACTCGCGGCACCACTCGAAGCTCGCGCACGGCCACCCCGACGCGCACTGAGCGCCGTCATGGCGCGATGACGCCTCCCGCGCGGGGCCGCTACCGGCCCCGCACGCCCCCTTCTCTCCCGCCCCCTCGGCGCCCGCGCGATCACTGTCCGATCGTCGCGAAATCTTGCCCGATCCTCCGGATTTGCCCGCGCGAGCCGCACGCCGCCTGCACGCGCGCGCCGGGCGGTTCATAATCCCGCCATCGAACGACGGCGCCGCGCGGCGGGCCGTCCGGCAACAGGAAAAACGATGGAAAGCGTCGATCTCGATGTAC
This sequence comes from Burkholderia sp. AU44665, assembly GCF_030504405.1. NCBI lineage: Bacteria > Pseudomonadati > Pseudomonadota > Betaproteobacteria > Burkholderiales > Burkholderiaceae > Burkholderia > Burkholderia sp. AU44665. The sequence goes on from NZ_JAUJRI010000039.1 coordinate 32,992, forward strand.
TGAAATCCAGCGCGCGCTGGCTCGAAGAAGGGCGGCGCGTGCTGCTCGTGACGGTCGTGAAAACGTGGGGCTCGTCGCCGCGCCCCGAAGGCGCGATGCTCGCGGTGCGCGAGGACGGCCTCGTGGTCGGCTCCGTGTCCGGCGGATGCATCGAGGACGACCTGATCGCCCGCGTGCATGCGAGCGGCATCGCGGCCGATGCGCGCCCGGAAGCGCTCAAGTACGGCGTGACCGCCGAGGAAGCGCACCGCTTCGGGCTGCCGTGCGGCGGCACGATCCAGCTGGTGCTCGAACCGCTCACGCGCGACAGCGGGATCGCCGCGCTGTGCGCGCAGGTCGAGGCCGGCCACCTCGTCACGCGCACGATGACGCTCGCGACCGGCCGCGCGTCGCTGTCGCCCGCGCAGGCGACCGACGGGCTCGCGTTCGACGGCGAACGGCTCGTGACGATCCACGGGCCGCGCTACCGGATGCTCGTGATCGGCGCCGGCCAGTTGTCGCGCTATCTGTGCCAGATCGCGGTCGGGCTCGACTACCAGGTGACGGTGTGCGATCCGCGCGACGAGTACACGGATGCGTGGGACGTGCCGGGCACGCGCGTCGTGCACTCGATGCCCGACGACACGGTGCTCGACATGAAGCTCGATGCGCGTTCGGCCGTGATCGCGCTCACGCACGACCCGAAGCTCGACGATCTCGCACTGATGGAGGCGCTGAAGACGCCCGCGTTCTACGTGGGCGCGCTCGGCTCGCGGCGCAACAACGCGGCGCGGCGCGAGCGGCTGCGCGAATTCGACCTGAGCGAAGCGGAACTGGCCCGGCTGCATGGGCCGGCCGGCATCTACATCGGCAGCCGGACGCCGCCGGAAATCGCGATCTCGATCCTGGCCGAGATCACCGCCGCGAAGAACAACGTGTCGCTGCCGACGATCCTGCAGGTCGAAGGCGCGAAGGCCGCGCGCGAAATCGCGGCGAACAGTGGCGCGGCCTGCGGCCTCTGACCCGCGGCGGCGGGCGGCCGTGCTCGCGCCGGGCGCCGGCGCCGGCCGGCGCCACCGCCGATCAGGTCAGGCCGGCGGCCAGCGCGGCGGCAACCGAACCGACCACCAGCACGACGCCGACCGTGCGGCGCTTGTTCAGCTCGGTCCACAGCAGCACGCCCGTCAGCGACAGCAGGATCAACGAACCTGCGATCGTATCCATCAGCAGCACCCAGCCGAGGTTCATCCCGACGCCGCGATGCAGGTTGTTCAGCGTCGTCAGGAACGTGTTGCCCGTGCGTTTCACCGACACGTAGCCGTTGCCGACCCAGTACTCGGCCTGCAGGTTCTGGTGCGGCCCGAATACGCCGAATTGCCAGTGCTCGGGCTGCATCACGCGCTTGTCGCCCCACGCGACGGCCTGCGCCGGCTCCTTGCGCATGCGGCCGGGCTTGCCGTCGAAATGCAGTTCCTGCTGCAGCCACTTCGTCATCGCGGCGGGCGTCTTCGGCACCGGATCCGGCAGCGCGACCTGCATCTCCTCGACCTGCGGCTCGCCGGTCGGAATCTTCAGCGGCGGCGCGCGGTGATTCAGCACCACGCCGGTCACCCCGAACAGCAGCCCGAGCACCGCGCCCCACAGCCCGACCCAGCCGTGCACCTTGCGCAGCCACTTGATGAAGGTCGCGCGGCGCGAGCGCTGGCGGCGCGCGGCCAGTTCGTCGTCGCTCAGCGGGCGGCCCGCCGGGTGCAGCATGGTGACGCCGGCGCGCGGCATGCCCGTCTTGGGCGGGTCGATCGTTTCGGGCGCGTTCACGCGAAAGGTTCCATTCGTTCAAAACAACGGGCGGCGCGCAGGAAGTGCGCACCGCCCGGGCAGCATGAAAATGAGAATGGATATCATTACATAAATCAAAAGCCGGCTCAATCCGTGCGCGTGCGGAACGGCCGGTTCCCTGCGCGCCGGAACGCGAAAGAAAGGCGTCCGTTGCAGCACGAAGCCAATCGATCGGCGCACGATGCCGGCGGAATGATCCCGCCGACCACGAGCCGCATGTCGCAAGAAGCCGCGCGACGGCAGGCCGTTCAGCGCAACGGCGGCAGCGGGAAGCGCGGCGCGGCCGCGTCCGGCGCGGGCTCGGTGCGATCGAGCGCGTACAGCCATGCGAGCAGATCGGCGACCGCCTGATAGAGCTGCGGCGGGATCCGGTCGTCGAGATCGACCTGCATCAGCAGCGACACCATCTCCGGCGCCGTATGCACGTAGAGCCCCGCGTCGTGCGCGCGCGCGACGATCATCTCGGCGAGCACGCCGTAGCCCTTCGCGACCACCCGAGGCGCCGCGTCGCCGCCTTTCGGGTCGTAGACGAGCGCGGCCGCGCGCTTGCGGGACGTCATGCTCATCACAGCGCCTCGTCGTCGTCGCCCGGCACCCGCACGTCGGCCGCGCCGCGCGCGTACGCGGCGGCGGCGGCCTGGGCGGCAAAGAGGTCGAAGCCGTCCGGCCCGTCGTCGACCGCGCGAATCGACAGCCCGCCCACCTTGAGCCCCGAACCCTCGAGCCGCTGCCGCAGCGCGGCTTCGTTGCGCGTGAGGCGGTCGGCGCCCGTCTGGTTCGCGCGCAGCCGCGCGACGAGCTGCGCGCCGTTCAGCACCAGCTCGGCGTCCACCGTGCCGAGCGAGGGCAGCGTCAGCGTCAGGCGCGTGCGCCACGCGATACCGTCGCCCGTGTCGTCGTCACCGCCGCCGCGCGGTGCACGGTGGCCCGGCTCGTCGGGTTCGATCGTCCAGTCGAGCCGCGCGCCGGGCCACGCCTCGCCGGTCCAGCGAAACTGGTCGGTCGCGAGCGCATCGAGCTGCTGCCGAACGAGCGGCACGGCGGCCGGGTGCACGGGCGCGAGCGGCTGCGCCTGCGGGTCGGACGATGCGGCGGCCAGCCCGGCCCGCGCGGGCGTCCAGTGGGTATCGGCGTGCGCGGCCAGCGGATCGGCGGCGTCGGGCGGCGACGATGCGCCCGGCCGGGCGGCCGCCGGCGCGGCCTGGGCGGGGTCGCGTGCAGGCGCGCCGCCCTGGGC